>JAOZRT010000148.1 GCA_029940035.1 Desulfobacterales bacterium | reverse complement strand
TTAACGAGGTGCAAAATGCAAAATCAAACCGCTATTTCTGGACCAAAATTGATCCAACGTAAGGCCTGAAGACCTGCCAATATCGATGGCGAGAAGTATTTTTCAAGAAATGAAATTTGGCTGCTGTGTAGAATTGTCAAAAAGGATGCCGAGGTATTCATAAACGCTACTGTTAGAAATAATTTCCAAAGGCAGGATTTTAACCGCACGCCCAATAGGTCTGACCATTTTGATGAATTATATTTGCTAATTTATGATAAATGGAATAAAAAAGCCCCTGAATATGAGGGGCTTTTGGGGGAAAGTCTTGGGAAAGCAAAGCTGTCTACAATCAGTTATAACGTGCTGTCTTTATTAACTGGTTGGCGGAAGTGCATGGGAATCGAACCCACCCGGGACGGTTTTAGCGCCCCACACCGGATTTGAAGTCCGGGAGCCTCACCAGTAAGCTGCGCACTTCCATTTTGGGATAGACGTCAACATAATATAAACAAAGCCATTTTTGTCAATATAAAATCGCTTGCAGCGATTTTATCCGCCTTCGCAGAATACCACGGGCATGCCCGTGGATGAATGCATAAAGAAACAAGTTAATGCTACGGCGCGATGTCACCCCAAATATTAGGCGGATAACCGCGTCGAAGCCGAAGGCGAAGACGGGTATTTTAATGGGACCACGGGTTTACCCGTGGGGATCCATTCTATGCGGCTTTGCCGCTATTATTTGTGTTTTAAAACATGACTAACTGTGTAGAATACATCTTCCGTGCATTTCCTATATAAAGAACAGAAGTCGGATAGTAATTTTCCTGTTTTCTTTTTAAGGAGAAGATATGTGCTGGAAAATCTGTTAATCCTGTCATAAGAATTATTTACGAAAGGGAATAAGATGATCAATAGGGAGCGTTTGACAAAAACCTTTATGGATCTGGTGAAAATCGATTCAGTCTCAAGGGAAGAGGCGCAGCTGTCTGAAATGATAAAGAAAAAACTGGATACCTTGGAGGCTGATATCCTTATCGACAATGCGGGCGAGAAAACAGGCGGTAACACCGGCAACCTGATTGCCCGGATTAAAGGCAATACGGATGTGGCCCCAATGATATTGAACGCCCACATGGACACGGTGGAGCCGGGAAGGGGTGTCACTCCCGTGTTGAAAGACGGTATGTTCACGAGTCAGGGCGATACGATTCTGGGGGCTGACGACAAGAGTGCCATCGCCATCATTTTAGAGACCCTTCAAATTATTAAGGAAAACGACCTTGAGTGCGGTCCCCTGGAGGTGGTTTTCACTGTCTGTGAAGAAATCGGTCTCCTGGGTGCCAAATATCTCGATTTCAGCCTTATTAAAGCAACGTATGGATTTGCTCTGGATGCCACGGATACACGTGGTGTTGTTACCCGGGCGCCCTCTGCCAATCGACTTGAATTTTTTGTGCATGGCAAGGAAGCCCACGCCGGTGCAGCCCCTGAAAAGGGCATCAATGCCATCCAGATCGCCAGCCGGGCCATCGCTGATATCGAACTGGGGCGCATTGACGAAGAGACGACCTGCAATATCGGGGTGATCCAGGGCGGATTGGCCACTAACATCATCCCCAACCTCGTCAAGATAAAGGGGGAAGTGCGCAGCCACAATGCCGGACAATTGGAAACAGTAACAAAAAACATGGTTGAAGCTTTTGAGAAGGCTGTGGCAGATAGCGCCAAGGCGTCCGAGGCGGGTGATCTTCCATCTGTGGATTCCCATGTGGAGCATGATTTCACCCGAACACACATCGCCGAAGATCATCCCGTGGTGGCTCTGGCTGCCAGAGCGGCCCGGAATCTGGGAAGGGATATGGTCTGCAAGACAACAGGAGGGGGCGCAGACGCAAATGTTTTTTTTCAGCAGGGCATCGTCACCGGCGTTCTGGGGACGGGCATGCAGAACATGCACACCATCAACGAGTCTGTGAAACTGGAGGATATGGTGGAAGCGGTCGAACTGCTGCTGGAGATATTGAAACTGCATGCCAGGGGGGATGGGCTGTGAAAATTGCTTACTTTGACTGCTTTGCGGGAATCAGCGGTGATATGACCTTGGGCGCTCTCCTGGACCTGGGCGTACCCTTGGAGTGGCTGCAGGAGAAACTGCATGCCATGCCGCTTGACGGATTCACTATCAGAAAGGAAATTATTCACGTCAACGGCATTCGGGCTACACAGGTTCAAATTGACTTGATAGAAGGGCACGGCGCCCGGCACTGGTCTGATATCAGAAACCTCATCGAAAACGCGCCGCTTGAAAAAGATGTTGTTGATAACAGCTTTAAAATATTCGAAAAAATAGCTATATCCGAATCTGAAATCCACGGGGTTCCTGTTGAAAAAGTCCATTTTCACGAAGTGGGTGCACTGGATTCCATTATCGACATTGTGGGTACGGCGCTTTGCATGGCGTACCTGGGTATCGAGGCTGTTTTTGCGTCAAAAATTCCGCTGGGAAGCGGGTTTGTGGTTTGCAGCCACGGAACACTGCCCGTTCCTGCGCCGGCAACCCTCTCCATACTCAAGGGGATCCCTGTTTACGGAGGCAGCGCACGGCACGAAATGGTAACACCAACAGGAGCCGCCATTATTGCTTCCTATGCGATTGCCTACGGCAAGTTGCCTGAAATGGAGATTGAGTCAGTGGGGTATGGGGCCGGCCAGCGGCAGATTCCCGAACACCCCAATGTCCTGCGCGTGATGACGGGTACATCCGTCGATAAAAATGATTCATATCAGATGAATATACTTCATGAGGATGTGCAGATTATCGAGACGTGCATCGATGACATGAACCCTGAACTGTTTGGTTTTTTGATGGAAAGGCTTTTTGAAGATGGTGCGTTGGATGTTTACTGGATTCCCTTGTTCATGAAAAAAAACCGCCCGGGTACCATGATCCAGGTTCTATGCAGCCCAGACAAGGAAAAAGACCTGGTACATCGCATCATGAAGGAAACATCCACCAGCGGCATCCGTTCCTATAGAGTGGGCAGATACACGCTTGAACGGGAAATTATGACCGTGGATACCGCTTATGGGCGCGTAGCCGTAAAAAGGATGATCGATCCGGATGGCCGTGGGCGCATGGTACCGGAATACGAAGTATGCCGGAAGATTGCCCGTGATCAAAACCTGCCCCTACAGGCGGTGTATGCGGAGGTTGCCAAGGCCTGCAGTTAAGAAGACAAGGCGATTGAACCACAAAGTTGCAATCACGCTAAGATTCTAAAATATTTAACAGAAATACTCTTTGCGAACTTGAACGCAGCGGACGGAGGGGATCTCGGGCAAAACAACTTGAGGCGCCTTAACTTGACAAACAACCATTCTCCATATAGAGACGAGCCATGACATTCGGCAAGCACGCGGTTTTGTTTTTTTCCACAGGATTTTATTCGGGCTATATTCCGTTTGCGCCGGGAACCTTTGGAACATTAACAGCCTTGCCGTTGTGCTATCTTTTGTCGCTCTGCTCCCGGGGAACTTGGGCGGTGATCATCGTTGCCGTCATCGCGTTGGCTGTTTGGCTGGCAGATTCAAGTGAAAAATTGATTGGCCGCAAAGACCCCGGCTGCATTGTTATCGATGAGATCGCCGGCATGCTGGTCACCGTGGCAGGCCTGCCGTTCAACTTTTTTACGGTTGCCGCAGGATTCGTTCTTTTTAGAATGTTGGATATTTTCAAGCCATTTCCCATCCGAACTCTGGAGCGTAAAATACCGGGTGGGGCCGGTATTGTGGTGGATGACATTGCGGCCGGAATTATGGGAAATATTACTTTAAGAATTATATTGTATCTTATTTAAAAATAAGGAAAATAGGTATAAGGAAACCAATGGCAAACAAACCAACACCCATCGAGCCGGGAGAAACAAAGGAAAAGAAAAAGAAGAGCGGCCTGCGGGAAAATATCGAAGCGATCGTCATCGCCGTGATCCTGGCTCTCTTCATCCGCACCTTCGTGGTGCAAGCCTTTAAGATTCCTTCGGGCTCCATGAAGGAGACCCTGCAGATCGGTGATCACATCCTGGTCAACAAGTTCATCTACGGTGTCAAGATACCCTTTGTGAGAACGACTCTGATCCCCATTAAAAAACCGCAGCAGGACGACATTGTCGTGTTTAAGTACCCGGAGAACCCAAAACTGGATTTCATAAAGCGCGTTGTCGGGGTGGCGGGTGATGTCATTGAAATCCGGGACAAACGCCTTTATGTCAACCATGCGCCCTATGATCGCAGCTACACGGTATTTAGAGATTCTTATGTAATTCCGGGCGGATTCAACAATCGGGATAATTTCGGGCCGGTTACGGTGGCCAAGGACTCCCTTTTTGTAATGGGGGACAACCGGGACAACAGCAAGGACAGCCGATTTTGGGGGTTTGTCAACCTCAAGGCCGTTAAAGGCAAGGCCTTTATGATTTACTGGTCCTGGAACAAGGAAAATTCAGGCTCTGTCTTCAAATATGTCAGATGGGGCCGTATCGGCGATATCCTCAGATAAAACCTCTATAGAAGTTAAGATGTTGCGAAGATGAAAGGGGAACCTTTGGACCTGCTTCTCAAAGGCGGCCATGTTATGGATCCGGACCGTCATGACGGGATCATGGACATCCTGGTCAGAGACGGCAAAATAGTCGCGATAAATCCCCATATCGCTTCAGCGAAGTCCGGTGAACATATTGAAAAAATAGATATTATTGACTGCAGTGGCTGTATCGTGTCCCCTGGCTTCATTGATATTCACGTCCATTTCCGCGAGCCGGGGTTCGAACACAAGGAAACCATAGCGAGCGGGTGCCGGGCAGCGGCTTACGGTGGGTTCACGGCTGTCTGCACCATGCCCAATACGTCTCCGGTCAATGACGATCCCGCTGTTGCGGAATTTATCCTGGAAAAGGCTGGTCAGGCCAACCTGGTGCGCGTTTATCCTGTTGGGGCGGTTAGTCGGGGACTGGCAGGAAAAGAAATCTGCGATTTCAGAGCCTTGCAGAATGCAGGTGCCGTGGCGGTAACCGATGACGGCATGCCCGTGGCCGGCAGTGGCATGATGCGTAAAGCGCTGGAAAAAGCAGGTGAACTCGGTATGCCGGTGATGTCGCATAGTGAGGATCTTGAATTGGCCGCCAACGGGAGCATGAACGAGGGAAGGGTGGCCAGGGAGTTGGGGCTCAAGGGTATTCCCAATGCTGCCGAAAGCATCATGGTCATGCGGGACATTGCCCTGTGTGAACTCACCGGATCCCCCCTGCATATCGCCCATGTGAGCACCCGTGAATCAGTGCAGTCCATCCGTGATGCTAAAATGCGTGGTGTAAACGTCACAGCGGAAACAGCGCCCCATTATTTTTCCCTTACCGACGATGTCGTGCGCAAATGCGGGGCCAATGCCAAGATGAATCCGCCATTGCGGGTTGCCGAAGACAGGCATGCCATTATTGAGGGACTAAGGGACAATACGCTCGATGCCATTGCCACGGATCATGCCCCGCACAGTGAAGCCGAAAAAAACGAGGCTTTTGAAAAGACGCCCAACGGCATTATCGGGCTGGAAACCGCGGTGCCTGTCAGTCTGGCCCTGGTTAACAAGAACCGGCTTTCCATGATGGACCTGATCCGAAAAATGTCCACGCAGCCGGCAAAAATCATTAATGTGGACAATGGTTTGAACGTCGGCAGGCGTGCGGACATCACTGTCATCGATCCAAACCTGCCCCATGTAATTGATGCTGGAAAATTTCAGTCCAAGAGCCGCAACACCCCCTTTCACGGCTGGAAAACCAAAGGCAAGGCAGTGATGACCATCGTGGGGGGGAGGGTGGTGTATCGTAGCCCGGCGGTATAAGGTACAGGGTATAAGGTGCAGGGTTTAAGGTATAAGGTCGGAACCCCGGAAACCAGAACCACAGAACCTCGGAGGCCAGAGGTCAGAAACCAGAAGTCAGAGGCCGGAATCCCAGAAGGTGAGAAGATGAGAACGTGAGAAGGTTAGATAGTGGTCGGTAGTCCGTGGTCCGTGGGCGAAGGCTCTGCAGGGGTGAAGCTCTGAACTACATGCCCATTCATCGAATCTACAATGTAGTGCAGGGATTTATCCCTGCTGGGAAGCAATAGGGCGCTAAAACCGCAACTCGACATCAAATAATATAACCTATAAAGTGACAACTTTTAATCTGGACTTGACCGTCAAAGGCAGGCATTGAACCGCAAAGATCACAAAGATTTCCTACATTTAGGATGAATACGGCTACCCGCAGGGTCGAAGGTTTTGTCGGATCGAAGGCTGCCAGTTGTGTTTTTCAACTGGCAGTCACCCGATTCGACAAAAAAGATTTTCCTTTGCGACCTTTGCGCCTTGAGTGAAACGGGCGGTGAAAGATATTGGCTATCACACCCTAAACATTCAAACAATCTATACAGAGTGAATAGCTATGACAAATGAAAAAAACCACATTCTGGTTGTCGATGACGAACTCAGCATGCGCGAGCTGCTTGTAATCATGTTGGAAAAAAAGGGCTACCGGGTCTCCTGTGCAGAAAGCGGCACCAAGGCTGTTGCCTTTCTGAGGAAGGAAAAGGTCGATCTTTTGCTCTGTGATATCCGCCTGGGAGACATCAGCGGCATAGATGTTTTGAAAATCGCCAAGGAAGAGAACCCCCATGCGGTGGTGATCATGATCTCGGCGTTTTCCTCCGCGGAAAACGCGGTTGAAGCCATGAATGCCGGGGCCTATGATTACGTGCCCAAACCTTTTGATAATGCAGAACTTATTCTCACCATTCAGAATGCCCTGGACCTCAAAACCGTCCAGCAGGAAAAAAGGGACCTGGACGGTGAAATGAGCCCCAGGGATCTGCATTTCGGCAAAATCGTGGGCAACAGCCCCCGGATGATGTACATTTACGACATGGTCCGACAGGTGGCCAACACCCGGACCAATGTCCTCATCACCGGGGAAAGCGGTACAGGCAAGGAGCTGATTGCCCGGGCCATTCACGAACAGAGCGACCGCAAGGAAAAGCCCTTTGTGATCATCAACTGTGGCGGAATACCTGAAACCCTCATGGAAAGTGAATTTTTCGGGCATAAAAAGGGCTCTTTTACGGGCGCCTCCCATGATAAAAAGGGCCTCTTGGAAACCGCCCACAAGGGCACCGTGTTTCTGGACGAGATCGGGGAGATCAATCAGTCGTTTCAGGTCAAGTTGCTGCGGGCTGTCCAGGAAAAATCATTCAAGGCCGTGGGCGACACCAGAGATCTATTCGTTGATATCCGCATCATCACCGCCACCAACCGCAACCTGACCCAGGAGGTTATCGGCGGGCGGTTCCGGGAAGATCTTTTCTACCGTCTTAACGTCATCGAGATCAAGGTTCCGCCTTTGCGGGAACGCAAAACCGATATCCAGCTGCTGGCCCAGCATTTTTTAGACAAATATTCCAAGGAGATGGGCAAGCAGGTCACCAAGATATCGTCTTATGCTATCGAACTCTTGAAAAAATATAATTTTCCTGGTAATATCCGTGAGTTGGAGAATCTTTTGGAAAGGAGCGTGGCCCTCACCAGCACCAATATTCTGCTGCCTGACAGTTTGGCGCTTTCGGTGAACAAGAAACGCTGGATCGAAGGTGTGAAAGACCGGCGCTTCGACCTGGATGAGGTCGCCCATGGTGTGTCCCTGGACAATATCATGACGGAGATCGAACGGGCATACCTGGAAAAGGCTTTGGAGTACACCAATGGCAACAAAAACAAAGCTGCCGAGCTCCTCGGCATCACTTTTCGGTCCCTGCGTTACCGTTTGGAGAAACTTACGCTATAAATTCGATATATGTTGTTCAATATAATAAATCACCAATTAGAAACACATATCAGCACGGCTGTCGTTTAGTACCCCCGCATGATTAAAACGGAATAACGTAAAAAAAAGCAACGGACTGTTTCTAATTGGAAAGGGTGACAATTTTCGTCACTAAATGACAAAAAGTGTTCGCATATCTTCTGATTTAATCTTCACCTGCTGATCGATTTTCAATAGAAACGCGTCATAAAAAAATTAAAAATCAATATAAATTCTTTAATATCATATGGGTATAATTGCTTGACACTTAATTGTAATTTATGGTATGGAACTTGCTAACTATACAAGATATCATTACAGAACAATACAATAAGGAGGTGATGAAGGGACTGTATTCAAGCTCGTACGCGTTATTTTTAAAAACTTATTCCATTTAATTTAAGATTTTACCCATTCTGCCGATATAAAAGACAACAAAACGCAATTCATCCAACAGTCACGAACCACAACACTAAGGAGGTTTAGAATGCTACAGAAATTGAGGGGGAATTCAAAAGGTTTTACTTTGATCGAACTGATGATCGTTATCGCCATCATCGGTATCCTGGCGGCCATCGCCATTCCGAACTTTATCGCCTACCGGAACAAGGCTTTCTGTAGTGCTGCCGAATCTGATGCCAAGAGCATCGCCGCCAGCATTGCCGATTATTTTTCCATTCCGGCCCATACAGATATCTCGACCACTGATATCGCAGCTGTTTACAGCGCCTCGGGAGCCAACAGCTTTACGATTACGGCGACTGATCCAAGCGTTACGATCACCATTACGGTTACAGATGGTAGTGGCCGCTGTCCCGCAGCGTACCAGGATGCATCTTCAGGATGGACTGGTAATGTTTTTACGGAGGTAATGGAGGGCGGTTGATTTCATAGTTGACCACAGCAGAATTTGAATAGGGGGATGGGCAGCCATCCCCCTTTTTTACATCAACAACCCTGTGTTCTTGCTTCATTAAATGCCACAGGGAATAAAAACTTATGAGTATTGCATTTGAAGGCAGACCCCTCCCAATATAGCTTAAATAGTAATATCACCTTTATATTGTTGGCGATATTAACACTGCTGATTTACAGCAACACGTTTCATGCGTCGTTTCAGTTTGACGACATGCCCAATATCGTCAATAACAAACGGCTGCAGATAACGGATCTAAGACCTGCCTCCCTGTGGCAAACGTTTTTTGCCAAAAGCGGGAAGGATGAATTTTACCGCCCCGTTCCCAGCCTTTCGTTGGCTCTCAACTGGTACGTGGGCAAGGACAACCCCTTTGGTTATCATCTGGTCAATACAATCATTCACATATTAACGGCATTTTTCCTGTTCCTATCCTTCAAAGCTCTCTTACAAACACCCAAAATACAACACTATTTCAACCAGGAAGACCGTTTTTGCATTTCCCTGTTAAGCGCAGTTTTGTGGGCAATCAATCCCATTCAAATCCAGGCCGTGACCTACATTGTTCAGCGTATGGCCTCCATGGCCGCCATGTTTTCCGTACTTGGCATTTATTTTTTCTTGAAAGGTCGACTTGGAAATCCCTACCAACGTAAAATATACTATTACACGGTATGTTTTATCAGCTGTTTTCTGGCGATAATGTCCAAACAAAATGCAGTCTTGGTGCTACCCAGCCTGCTCCTGGTAGAAATCATTTTTTTTCAGGGGTCTGACAATGTATTAAGAAAGATTAAAGATCATTTTTTGTGGCTGTCCATCATCGGGATGATGGCCATTATGACCGCTATCGCAGCTAATTTGCACGGCATATTCGATTTTATTGAGACTGGTTACGGATGGCGCCATTTCACACTTGTGGAGCGGCTCTTAACCCAGCCACGCATCGTGCTCTTTTACATCAGCCAGATTTTTTATCCGTTGCCCTCCAGGTTGTCCATTGCGCATGATATCATTTTATCGACATCGCTGTTCTCCCCGTGGACCACGCTTCCGGCAATTTTGATCATCATGCTGCTAATTGGGATCAGCATATACAAAATGAGAAAATGGCCCCTGGTCAGTTTTTCAGTTTTATTCTTTTTTTTGAACCACCTGGTGGAATCCACATTTCTGCCTTTGGAGCTTATTTTTGAGCACCGCAACTATATCCCGTCTTTTTTTATTTTTTTGCCCATTGCCGGTGCGCTATGGTCCCTTATTAAGGGATATCGATCGAGGAGCCGTTTCATGTTTATTGTCATGGTCAGCTTTGTGACGCTCCTTGTCATCGGTTTGGGGAATTTTACCTACATCCGCAACCATACCTGGAAAACAGAAGAAACCCTGTGGCATGATGCCGCCCAAAAGGCCCCGCACGATGCCCGCCCCCTATCGGTTCTCGCTATTAAAATTGCATGGGGAGCCAACCCCACCCCCAAGGAATACGATGTGGCCCTGGCCATGCTTAAAAAATCCATACCATTGGATAAACCCCGTAAAGGCCAGACCACAAGTGTTTTGAACAATATCGGCAGTATCTATTACATGCGCGGCGAGTATCAAAATGCAATTGACATTTTCAAAGGCGGGCTGGCCATGGACCCCGACTTTTTGAGGATGCGGTATAATTTGATCAGTTCCCTTATAATGTTGGGAAAATTTGACCAAGGGAATATAGAGGCGGACAAGCTCATTGACAATCCCAAAAACTATCTGAAACCGGATTATTTCAAGCTCAAGGGATTTATCCTGCTCTGGCAGGATAAGCCTCAGGATTCACTTGTTTTTTTTGATAAGGCCTTGGAGATGGAACCAGATAATAAAGCTGTTTTGGTGAACAAAGGCGTGGCCCTCGGTATGCTGGGGGAGACTGATAAGGCCGAACAAATCCTGAAAAAGGTTGCCAACATGTCAACGACGGACCTGCGCCCATTTTTTGGATTGATAGAAAACAGCGTGAGAGCCGGGGATCTGCCCAGCGCTGAAAGATATGCCGACAATGTGTTTAA
>JAOZRT010000147.1 GCA_029940035.1 Desulfobacterales bacterium | reverse complement strand
GAATAGATGAAAAGAAAGGGTGGAAC
This sequence comes from Desulfobacterales bacterium, assembly GCA_029940035.1. Classification (GTDB taxonomy): domain Bacteria; phylum Desulfobacterota; class Desulfobacteria; order Desulfobacterales; family B30-G6; genus JAJDNW01. The sequence continues at coordinate 10,841 of JAOZRT010000147.1, read as the reverse complement.
GGAAAGGCCACCACCAAAGAGGGCCTGTTGGGGGTAAAGACAGGCGGAAAGGATCGATTCGTCAATGTGGCCTTCTCACCTTACACGATAAATTTCCGATACTACAAGGATGATACCCATAAAGATGCACGCTTGACCATCGATTCCTTCTGGCCTCAGTGGAAGTGGAATAAAACCAAACCAGCCGTGACCACGGCCGATGCCGGCGCTAACCTCAACATTTCCTGGAAAAATGCGGCTGCTGCACATCGTATAATCCTTGAAATCAAGGACCGTAACGACCAGCTGGTTTATGTGGCAGAGCTTCCCAAAGACAAGTTAACCAAGGGGGATCATACCTTTGGATGGGACAAAAAGTACCGCGACCGGGCTTTAAACAGCAAGTTCCAAAAAATGTTTATCGATGATTCCGCTGAAACCGATCCCAAGAATGCGCCTTACACCTTCATGGTTACTACCCTGGTTTCGGCACCAGATGAAGATTCGCTAAAAATCAAGTGGCACATTAAGGACGCATCCGACCTGGAGCACGGATCCATCGAAATAAGCGACAAGAAAGGTAATATCGTCTATAGGAAGGCCTTGGCCAAAGGAAAGCTGGGCGATGGTTCCCATGAAGAGACGTGGGACGGAAAATATATGCAGGATGTCAAAAGCAGTGATGACACAGAGACGATTATCCCCAAAGATATGCCCTACCGGGTTCAAATACAGGCGAGAAGCGGATCAGGAGACGATAAGGGGCTTGCCTTAACGGCCATGCACACCGAGGTGAGGCTTTACACGCATCCGGAAACGCGGGTTCCCAGGGACCTGGCCTATGAACGCAGTACGGACAAGGCTGGCCTTGGCATTGGTTTAGGGCCCCTTGTACCAGGTGCCGCTCCGGCCGAGGGTGATGGCCGAAAGTGGTTTCAGTACAAACTGGCCGAAAGCGGTTTTCATCCCGGACGGGTGGACGGTGAAGATCGCGACAATTACAAGGCTGCCATGCATGAATTCCAGCGCTCTGTCCCCAAGGAAAAGACCGGTACCAAATTCCAACGTCTCAGCGTGACCGGTTCCGGGGATGAGGACACGAAAAAAGCCATCAAAGCGATGACGGACGCATACCGGCGTCCATGGTTTGGAAACCCAGACGATAACAAGAAAGACCTGGATCATAAAACTGAGGCTGGAAAGAACAAGATCAATGCCATTTTGGGTGACATCAGCAAGGAGTTGATGATCTGGGTAGATGCCAGGCATTACTACACACAGAGCGGCAACGCGCTCAACCGGCCCCTGATCAACAATACCATCGGAGACTACCATGGAGACATGCAGGTCGGCGATAAATTGGTCGAGGACTACGATGCCAAAATCGTACCGCGGCCATGGATTCCTTTACAGGTCAACCTCACGCTGCTCAGTCGCAAGGAGTCGCTGGAATCAAAGGTCGAATTCGACAAGCTGTCGGGCGATCGTAAAGCAGCCATGCGCAAGGGCATTGGACCGTTACGGGTGTCCTGGACATTCGATGAAATAGGACCTGATTTGAGTCAGATAGACACGAGTCAGTACGATGCTAACAGGGTGCGAACCCGGGAATACGTCGGCTGGGCTTTGGATCAGCTCAAGGGTAGCCACGAGCGCCGGGACACGGGCCGCAAGACGATTTACATGAATTGTCCCGGCGGAGCAGATCCCAGTGTTATATCCTCCAATGATAACATGGGTGGTATCCGTCCCAACAACCTGGTCAACTACTACAAGACATGCTTTGGTTTCGATGATGGTACGGCCGACCTCAGCCTGCAGCCATGGAGGGCCGCTGCCGTCGGTACAACCGAGTCGGTAGCAACAGTGGTGCATGACCATTTGACAGCCGCCCAAAAAGACGAGGGCACCAACCTGTATGAGCCCTTGATCGGTGTCGCCGGGGCCTATTTTCGCCCTTCACAGATTGCCGGGGATGGCTACCGGGTGAGTGCCGGTGTTCAGTTCAGAAAATTCGTTGACTATGAATTTCCCAACCTGGAGATGCTGGATGCCCGCTACCCAACGCCGCCCCAGGCCAGTTCGTCAAAACTGCGTGTCTGGCGCAAGAGCTCGGTCCGCGGATACCTCAGGTGGACAACCACCAACAATGCCGCCCACATCGCCAGGATGAACCAGTATTATCATGCCGGCCACGTCCACTTCGTGGATGAACTGAGGCAGGTGGATGGAACGGGGAATCCCAATGTTCCGGCATACCGACCTTCCACTTTGGTCAATACAGGAGATGCAACCGATTATAATGCCTATAAAACCATCATTGCCGATCGGGTCCAGTATCACAAAGACAAGACCAAAATGAAGCTGGACAACGATCATTGCTTCCCATGGTACGACAGGGGCAACCTGGGGTGCACCTGGGCCACGGACCCTGATGAACCCGTGGCCAAGGTCAAGGACCTCATGGAATTGTTTGAATATTATACCTGGAACAAATCCCAGGAAGGAATTCTCCTGGATATGATCCGGCGAGCCGAGGAGAAGGACGGCCGCCTGCGGGGTCATATGTTGGCCCACTTTGTGGACACAGACAGGGTATACACCGAGCAATATGTGTGCAAATCATGCAATAAAAAGTTCTGGTACCTGGAGAAAAACAGTGCCGGCGGAAATTCAGACAATGCCCGTTGTTCCTGCGGTGGCAGGGTGCGGCGGACAGGCAAGTGCAACGGTGTGTATCGGTGTGCCAACAATCACGGCCCTTTCAATGGTCCAAACGACACTTTCCCCGGTGGCGGAAAGTACAATGGCCGGCCGTGTCCAACCTGCAATGATCCCAGTCTTGACTGTAAAAGCACGATCACTACCGAGGCCAGGGTAGCGCCCCAACAGGCGCCCAAGCGTACCATCGTGAACTATGGCATCGGGGATGCCGGGGGCGGAACCTGGCTGTGCAATACCTTTGACGCCTGGGAGTGGACCCACGAGGTGGGGCACCACCGGCATCTCGAACATGCCGCAAAGGCGCCCGTGGGCGATCGCCATACTGAAAAAGACCGGCTTCACGACTCCCAGCGCAATACCGGCGTAAACTGGTCGGCGGCCGGCGTTCCTGACGTGCTCAACAGGCGGTGGGACCGCTGCTGCATCATGAGCTATGTGGACAGTTCGACGGGCTATGACGACCCTTCCGGCGGTGGTGTGGATCACACCTATTTTTGCGGCAAGTGCGTTTTGCGCAATCGGGGATGGAAAGTGGAGCAGATCGGAAAAGGACCCGGGCTGACCGCAAACCTGCCGGAGATTGAAGTGGTGCCGGCTGCTCACGATTATGGCGACATGGGCATCGGCAAACACAGCGACCACACCTTTGTGGTCTCGAATCCTGGAACGGCGCGACTGGAGGTTTCCTCGGCCAATCTTTCGGGTGGGGATTTTGCCATACAAAGCGGCGGTGGGGCGTTCAATTTGAATGCCGGTGACACGCGCAACATTGTTATACGATTTGCACCCACAGTAGAGAAGGATCTCAAAGGGACGCTTTCCATCAGTTCCAATGTGGATCCTTCGGCCTTTCCCGGCAAAAACCCCTTGGAGGTAAGCCTGAAAGGAAAGGGTAAAAAGCTGCCGGACATAGCCATTAATCCGGCTGCGAATAATTATGGTAATGTGACCGTGGGCAACCATGCCGACCAAGTCTTTGCTGTTTCGAATCCGGGGAGCGCTGTGTTGAATGTAACCGCGGCAACTATTACCGGCGGTGATTTTGCCATACAAAGCGGCGGCGGGGCATTCAATCTGAACCCGGGAGGGTCGCGGAACATTACCGCACGCTTTACGCCGGCATCTGCAGGGGCAAAGGCGGGAACCCTGAGTCTTACCAGCAACGTTGCCGGCAAAAGTCCCCTGACGGCGAATTTGAACGGGTCGGGCACTGCCGGGCCTTAATGTCGGTTAAATTGCATCCCAGAGGGCAACAGGCACTATGAGATTATTACAACGTTGCCGGGTCATTTGGCTTATTTACATATTTTTTTTCCTGGCCCCGGGCATTGTCCCCTGGTCCGTACTATCTGGAAACGATGAATCAGCAAAAATAACCCCTGCGGCAACACACGAGAAGCCATTGACGTCCTCGAAAGGAGGGAAGACCGTGGCAACCATTGAAATGAAAGTTCTGCCGGTAAAGGATGCCATCCTGTCCGGTCAGTCATTGCCCATCACAGTGCAGGTCAAAAATATCGAGGCCAACCCTGTTCCTGTACATGATCCCGAATACGGCAGCCCCTTTGTCTATGAGTTGAGATCAATAGAAAATCAGAACATCTTGTACACAGTCAGCGAAAAGCGGTTTCGATCCATCCTCAACCCGGAAAGTCAGGTGGCCGACCCTCCCCAATTGGTGAAATTGTCACCGGGCGATGTGGCGACATACGACATTGACCTGGGAGAGTTTTTCACGGACACGGTTTTACCCGGCCGATATGATCTGGTCATTAACTATACCCTCGAAAACCAAATCTATGAAGCACCTGCCGTGTCTATAAACATTTCTGCACCGAGAATAAATCATATTGCTGCCACTATCAGCAGACAGACCGAAACCCTGACCACCGTCTTTGGACATAGGTCCGAGGACGGCCGCATTACTCTGATGCAACGGGATAGCCGTCCGGGTCACCCGGGCTTGGGTGTCATTCATCCCCGAATGGCGCTTGGTGCAGACGTGCCGGTAACCTCACTTGCCCTGGCATTGGAGACTGGTGAGATATATGGCGGCCGCTGGCTGGCCTGGATACAAGAGAATCATGTTGGAGCGGCGTGGGGCTGGGGAAAAAGCCTGATGGGAGCCATCGGTCCAGCGGCCACCTTCTTAAAACAGCCCAGGCTGATCGAAACGGGATTGCGTTTGGACGGTCCCCATGCGCTATTTATGGTATCGGGCTATGACAAGGATGAACGCGCAGTGGTCAAGGCCTATGTGTTTACCTATATCCCCCCCCCACCTGAGATCAAACCAGATCCTGAAACCGGACTGCCTGTACTGGCGCCGTTGGAGGAAGATGAGGATAAACCTGAAATTCCAGAGGAAAATCCCGAAACACTGACATTCGCATTGAACGCATCTTTGCCTGACAATATTCTTGCCCGGTATATTTACAATGGGAGCCAAAAAAAAATACAGCTGGTCTGGGCAGAAACCATAGGAGACCAAACCCGTATTTTGCTAAGATCATTGGATCCAGGCAATCCAGAAGGAGAAAAGGAACCAGGTGTGCTGCTCCAGCATGCAGGAAAGCTGGCTGCCTTGGCCTTGGAGCCTGTCGGCGATGCAGAGGCAGGTGTCGTGGATGCCTTGTTTGGTCCAAATGGCCCTCATCGGCAAATGACCTATTTTCGAATCCCGTTGAAAGGAAATAGTAGCCCTGAAATGTGGACATTTGAGGCGCGGCAAATGATTCCTGATACGCTGCCAACTGAAACGCAAGGGGCCAAATCAGAACCTGAGATTATGGCATGGGCGATTTCGCCTGTACCGGCACCTGAAGCTCCGGTGTTGGCCAAGGTAGAGGATCAGCTGGTTTACACGCAGGCTGCCGGCGCTAAAGGGTGGACCGTCTTGGCGCCCGAAGCGGCCTCGGCCGAACATTTGCGTCTGTTTGCCCTGTATTCACCGGACCGTTATAAAGGAAGGCTCTGGGCCAGTTGGGTCGATGCTAATAGCGGGATCCAACATCGGAGAGTTTACTAATTGTGGTTACCTTATCAAGGTTGGTTTTTTGGGGGTAGACGTTCTAATTTAATATAAAGCGGCAACTCTCCGGGTTCGCTGAGTTCTATTTGGGCCTGCCAGTCATAGCAGCATTGATTGCGCAACAAGAGGTTGAATGTTCCCATGGGCAGCTGGATCAACATGGGGGTTGTCCCAAGAAACTTGCCATCCACATACACATCGGCATCCATGGGATCGCTTTTTATCAGGAGGGTTCCCTGGTTGGGGGTCAAGCCGTAGGGAGCAGCTTTTTGGGCCGGGGAAATTGTTTTGTAAAGTGACAGGATGTCACGAAACTCAGGTGTTTGAACAAAAACGCCACCCGTATCATCGGCAATCTTGCGCAAAACATCAAGATGCTTTTCTTCCACCCGAGTAAATCCTACCGCCAACACGGAAGTGTTAATCTGTTTAAGCGTCTCGATTACCTGTTCAAGGCCTGCCTGGCTGCCCTCGTCCTTGCCGTCGGAAAACAAAACAATATGAAGGTTTTCGTTTGGCTCTTCTTTGAGCGAGCGGGCGGCTTCCAGCAGGGCGTCGTATAAAACAGTCAATTTACCGGCAGTCTGCAGTGTATTGATCTTGTGTTTTAAACCATCATTCTTGGAAGTCATATCATTGATCAGGGTTGCGTGATCATTCAAGGTCATCAGGCCGACTCTATCCTTGGTGCCCATCAGGCTGATGAACTCAATGGCAGAAGCCTTTATCCCCTCTAGGGGATTACCCTTGACCGAACCACTGGTATCCACCAGCAACACAAAAGAGGCGCCTTGGGCAGACCCTGGAAAGAGCATGGACAGCGGTCGCTCGATTTGTATGGGAATGGGATCGCTTTCCGGCGCCGACATAACAGGGTCATCAAGCGCAGCGTCTTCAAAGTGAATGGGTACTCTGGTTTGGACTGTAACATCCTGCTCTAGGGAACTCGCTGTTTTCAGGTCAGGAAGAGGGACGGGGTGTTCAACGCTTGAAACCGCAATCAAACCATTGGTAGGTTTGAGAGTGATGAAGGGTTGATCATCAGGTGCCGACAAATGAATCGAGGGTGTCGGAGTAGACGGTTGTTTTACGCTGACCATTTTTTGAAGAGGAGTCGTCCTGGCCTCTCGTTTTTCATGTACGCTTGGAATCAGGTGGGCGTGTGGCTTTGTCAGCGTGGGACTCGATACGTAGTCCATCAATTCGATATCGAATTGGATGCTCGATGATTTGGCGTGCTTTGTTATGGGTGACGGTGGTCGGGTCAAAACTTTGGGTTCGGCTGTCGATATTGCCGCGCGAAGGGAAACCAAAGGCACATCCCTGATTACCATCACCTCCACGGGCACGAGATTTTCTGTGGTTTCCTTTAATTGCGGCCCATAATAGGAAAACAGTACAAATGCGCTGCAGTGTAGTAATGCAGAAAAGGTAAGGAAAAGCCTGAATCTATTGTTTGAAACTTGCATGAAATTTTATGATAATTCGGCAAATCTTTAGTGTTAAAAAACCAAGTAGAATTACTATGAACCGCCGTAAAGATCGCAATGGAATTATATTCTTGGCGTCTTGAGAAAAACCGGCGACAGAGGCTCTATATTTTAATTATTTAAAAGGTCAGGGAGCTTGAACATAAAACTGGCGTCATTCCTGTGGCGGTAGGACACGCAGTGAAGCTTTCGCGCTATCCAGAAAGCGTCGGGCCGAAAGCCCTGGATACCCGCCCCGGCCCAAGACCACACCGGGGCAGGCCCTGCGCAGGGATGACGACGAAAACACTCCGATGCCTGAACAATTCACCCGATTTACGAATTAAAGTGACCAAGGTCTATCAGTTGGCATTTGGTGCCGCAACAGCGTCTTTCTTTTTCTCAAGGGTGAGGGCTAATTCAAATTCTTGCCGAGCTTCTTCATATTTGCCCATTTCGAGATAGAGCGTGCCCAAATTATTGTGGATTTCCGATCGTTGCGGATCTCGCTGTTGGGCCTGGTTGAGATAATACAGTGCTTTTGGGTACATTAAATTCCCAAGATATAATATCCCCAGGTTGTTCAACACATCGACATTTTCAGGATCCATCTGCAACAGGGCTTCATAGGTTTGAATGGCACGACCTGTTTGGCCTTGGATGGCCAGGATTTCGGCATGCCTGAAGCGGGCCTCCGTATCCTGAGGATCCGCTTTCACAAGGGCTGAATACAACTTATCAGCCTTTTCCAGATTCCCCGATGATTGATAGATGCTCCCGAGTGTGTAGATGGCATCTTTGTGGACGGCATCTATTGCAATAGCCTGTTGATAAGCTTGTATGGCCTTGGGGTATTTTTGTTGCTCCTCCCACACAACCCCGAGGTTGAAATATGCTTGGGCGAATGCTGGATCTGAAGCTATGGCTTGCTGGAAGGCCTCCCTGGCTTGATCATAAGAACCTTTTTTCCAATAGATCACACCGATATTGTTGAGTGTCTGGGCATGAGATGGATTTATGGTCAATGCGTGCTGGTAGGCTTCGAATGCTTTGTGGAGTTGTCCGGCCTTGTCGTAAAGCAGAGCCAATTGATGGTAGCATTCAAAACAATCCGGTTTTTGCTCGACGGCTTTTTTGTAAATTCTTTCCGCTTCTTTGGTTCTGCCCTGACGATCGTACAGGACAGCTAAATTAAACAGGGCTTCCGGAAAGTCAGGCTCAGTATTCAGCAACGCTTCATATACTGACTGGGCTTTCTCAGATTGTCCCTGCAGATCATAACAAAGGGCCAATTGAAAAAGAATGTCGGCCTGCTGTGGATCTATGGATTTGGCTATAAGCAGATAATCGATGGCCTGGCCCATATCACCCTTTTCCCTGAGGGTTGTGCCCAGCCCCAGCAAAGTATCGGTGTTATGCGTGTCTATGGCCAGGGCCTGTTGGTATTCGATAATGGCTGCATCTATCTGGCCTATTTCAGCCAACATGGCTGCCAGCTGGTTCCTGGCATTGATGTGTTTCGGATTCTGACGAATTGCCAGACGGAATTGGGTGTTTGCATCCTGGTATTGATGTTCAACCAGGTAAACGCGGCCCAGTCCGAAATGGATGTCTGGATTGAAAGGGTTTATTTTCAGGGCTTTTTCAAAGTGTTCACGCGCCATGCTGTATTGCTGCTTCCGATAAAGGATCATCGCCAGGTTCTGATGATCTTTCCATGTCGGGGCTGCGGCGATGACATGCTGCAGGGCCTTTTCGGCGTCGGCGAACCGTCCCTGCCGGCTGTAAATATACGCCAGATTCCGATGGGGCTCTACTGCTTTAGAATCGAGATCGGCCGCTTTTTGAAACGCGTCCGCAGCCTGTTCGTAGGCATGCATTTTAAGATAAGCCAGCCCAAGATTGAAATGGACATCGCCATTTTCCGGCGTCATCTCAACCTGTTTTCGATACTGGGTTGCCGCAATCTCAAACTGTCCATTTTGCAGATAGGCTGATCCAAGAAGTCCCCAAATTTGGGGATGTTGGGGGTCGATTTCAGCAGCCTGTTTAAATTGTCGGATGGCCTCATCATATTTTTCAAGCTGGTAGTAACTGAGACCTAAATTGATATAGGATGACACTTGCTGACCAACAGCGTTGATTGCCATTGACATCAATATACAGGTGGTGAAAAAACAAATTTGTAAAGGGTGTTTCATATGGCCGCACCTGGTTTTATTAATCTACCGTTGTCGGAACGGTTAATTTCCAGAGCTTTTAACGGTTATTAATATTTTTTTAACGCCAACGGTATTGGCAATGTCCATGAGCTGCACCACCTTGCCATGAGGGACCTGCGCATCGCCTTTGATGATCAACGTGACACCTGCGCTATCTAAAACCGATTGATTGAGCATCGATTCAAGGTCCTGCAATTCAACCGGTTTTTTCTCTATCGTTATGTGTCCGTTGCTATTGATGGTGAGAGTCAGGGTTTGTTTCTTCTGGAGTTGATCGCCGCTGGCCGCTTTGGGCAGGTTCATCTCCATGACCCGTTGAATTTCGAACGTGCTTGTTAACGCGAAGAAAATGAGCAGCAAAAAGACCATGTCGATCATGGGTATCATATCGATGACTTCGATGCTCTTTCTCCGGCGCTCGATTTTGCCGCCGTAGCCGCGGGGAACCTCACCTAAAGACAGCGAAGGTGTGTGCGAAGGGAAAAACTGTATCAATTCAGGGAGTTTTCCGGCCAGGGTCCAAGTATTGCCGTCATCGCTGGAAATCATGTCATCGGGGTCAACCTGCCTTTGATAGACCAACGTTCTCAAGACTTTCAATGGCACAGGTTTGTATACCTTATCTTTTTTTCTTAAAATATAGGCATCATTCATGTTCGGCAACCAGTGAGATCTGATGTCTTTTGGCCAATTGGCCGATAAACCAGGCTTTGGCTTTTTGCACTTCGGTCATGAACTGATCCACCCTGCCTTGAAAATAGCGGTGCATGAAAAAAGAGGGTATCGCTACGATGAGACCGGCAGCCGTGGTAATCAAAGCAAAACCGATGCCTTTGGCCAGCAGGGCTGGATCGGGTGCACTTTGGCCGATACCCAGGGTGAAAAATACTTTGATCATACCGATAACCGTGCCTAGGAGTCCCAACAAAGGTGTTCCTCTGGCCAAGGTGTCGAGTGCGTTGAGATGCTTTTCCATGTCAGGCAATATGCCAACCTGGATTTCTTCATCTATGGTCCGTTGCACAAGCTCAATTTCATCTTCAACCGACCGGTCGATTTGGGAATCTTTTTGAAACTCTTGCAGGGCCACAAAATACAATCGTGATATGAGGCCTTTGCTCTCTTCACACAGCAAACTGGCCTCGCTAAACTTGTTGCCAATGATCAGCGGTGCCAGTTTTTCGGTTAATTGTTTAAGCTTACCTGCCATCCCGGCGTAGCAAACCAATCTTTCCAAAATGATTCCCAGGGAAAATACCGAGCACAACGATATTGGAATCATTAACCATCCACCCTTCATGACGATATCGACCAAAAGCATTATTATTCCTTTATCATGTAATAGCAGTTATACCCGTTGTCATATTAACCTGGCAACTAAATAGCCAAATACGTCATGCCGGACTTGTTCCGGCA
>JAOZRT010000017.1 GCA_029940035.1 Desulfobacterales bacterium | reverse complement strand
GCCGGATATTATGGCAAGTTCGTGGATGAAGTGCTCATGCGTATCGTGGATTTTTTCATGATGCTGCCAGAACTACCCTTGATGATCGTCCTTGCCGCCGTCCTGGGGCCCAGCATGTGGAATATTATCCTGGTGGTCAGTCTGGTGAGCTGGCCTACGACGGCCCGTGTTGTCAGGTCCCAGGTGTTGTCTCTGAAGGAAAGACCCTTTGTAGAATCCTCCCGCTGTATCGGGGCGTCCAACATTCAACTGATGTTTTCCGAGATACTTCCCAACGTGGTGCCGCTCATGTTTGCCCAGGCTGTCATTATGATCACCGAAGCTATTTATGCCGAATCGGTCCTGAGTTTCCTGGGGCTGGGCGACCCCACCAGCATCAGCTGGGGCATGATGCTGCACTCCGTGTTCGAGTCCGGGGTGATTTCGGAAAGCTACTGGTGGGTGACCCCGCCCATTGTCAGTATTGTCGTGCTTATCGTGAGTTTCAGTCTCCTGGGGACGGCTGTCAGCGATATCCTGGAACCGGGATACAAGGAAAAGAAAGGCTTTTGATAAAATTTGATTCTCAGCCACAGAGACACGAAGAACAATAAGAGGCTCTTCATGCCCTTTGTTTACCCCGTGAAACCCGTGCTTGTTCCTGTTTCACCGGGGTGTCTTTGTGCTTTTTTAATTGCAAACAAGGTAGATAAAGAACAATGGCGTTGATAGAAGTCGAAAATTTAAAATTGTATTTCATGACCCGCCGGGGACCGGCTAAGGCGGTGGATAACATCGGGTTCTCCATTGAAAAAAGAGAAACCCTGGGCCTGATTGGCGAATCCGGTTGCGGCAAAACCACCACGGCCATGTCCCTGATGAAGTTTATCAAGCCGCCCGGGCAAATTGTCGACGGTAGTATCCGATTCATGGGAAAGGACATCGTCCCCATGACGGATGAACAAATAAGGCAATTGCGCGGTAAAGAAATTTCAATTGTCCGCCAGGAGGCTCAAAATGCCCTGAATCCTGTGTTAACCATCGGCAAACAGATCACCGAGATGATCCTCGAACATGAGTCCGTCACCCGGGAGACGGCCCTGGCGCGAGCAAAAAAGCAGCTTAATTTAGTGGGCATCAATGATCAGCGTATCAACAGCTACCCCCATGAATTTTCAGGTGGAATGAAACAACGGGTCATGGCAGCCATTGCCACGGCCTGCAACCCCAAGTTTTTAATTTTGGACGAACCCACCACCGGTCTGGATGTAGTTGTTCAACGCCAGATTTTAATGATGCTCAGGAATTTGAAAGAAGAGTTAAATCTCACGGCGGTTTTTATATCCCACGACCTGTCTGTGGTGGCGGAAACCTGTGACCGGGTGGCGGTTATGTATGCCGGAAAAATAATGGAAGCGTCTGACGCGGTCTCCCTGTATAAAACACCCCTTCACCCTTACAGCAAGGCCTTGATCGGGGCCTATCCGTCTTTGAAAGGGGAACGCAGGCAGCTGAAAAGCATCCCCGGGGTTCCCCCTAGTCTTATTGATCCGCCGCCGGGCTGCAGATTTGCGCCAAGGTGTGAACTGGCCCAGGATATTTGCATCCAGGAGGAGCCTGCCGTCAACACGATCGATGGGCGGCACGTCGCTTGTCATATGGTAAAATAGGATTAACGTATGAACCATAATACCGTACTTAAAATAGAAAATTTAAAACAATACTTTCCTCTGCGAACAGGGATGTTTGCTTCTTTGTTCAAGAAGGAACAATCGTATCTGCGGGCTGTGGATGACATCAGCTTCTCGGTGGCTGAGAGGGAAATTCTGGGCTTCGTCGGGGAGAGCGGATGCGGAAAGTCGACCCTGAGCAGAACGATACTAAAGCTCCTGGAACCCACGGGCGGAAAAATCCATTTCAAGGGAACCCGAGTGGACGCCATGAGCCGGAAGCAGTTCAAGCCCTTTCGCCGGAAAATGCAGATGATTTTCCAGGACCCCTTTGGGTCGCTGAATCCCCGTCGAACCGTCTCTGAAATCCTGCGGCAGACCATCAAGATTCATCATCTGGTCGAGGACAGGGACGCCGAGGACGCATTGATCAGAAAGACCCTGGAAGAGGTTGGCTTGAACCCGGTGGAGGAATACTGGAATAAATACCCGATGCTTCTCAGCGGCGGCCAGCTCCAGCGTGTAAGTATCGGACGGGTGCTGGTGCTGCAGCCGGAATTTGTCATTGCCGACGAGTCCGTTTCCATGCTGGATGTATCCGTCAGGATCGGCATCCTCGATCTGCTGTTTAAAATGCGCGACAAGTATGGTATCTCCTTTATATACATCACCCACGATTTGGTTACGGCGCGCTATATTTGTGACCGCATTGCCATCATGTACCTGGGGAAGATCCTGGAGATCGGGCCCACCGAGACGATAATCAACCATCCCTGCCATCCTTACACGCGGGCGTTGATCGCGGCAGTACCGGTGCCCGATCCGACTGCCGAGATACAGGAGTTGCCCATTCGGGGCTATATTCCCATAACCCCGGATGACACCATGGACAGTTGCAATTTTGCACCCCGTTGTCTTGAGCGCAAAAAGGAGTGCCGTTCCGGTAAACCGCAAATGGTGCAGGTGGGTGAAGGCCACTTTGCTGCATGCTTGTTGGTTGACGGCGATCAATGCCGAGATAACCGTGAATAAACAAACCAGTTGATTGAGGCTCTTCTTAATCAACCCAACCAAAGGAGGTAGTAAAAATGAAAAAAAGGATTGCTGTTGTATTGGTAATGATGATGAGTGTCGCCCTGCTGTTTGGATGTGCCACCTCGGGTAAGATAGATGCCGATTCCGTACGCACCGACATCGCTATGTGGGAAGAAGCCGGCTGGGAGGATATGACAGCCGCGGAACAAGCCCTGTGGGGAAAGCTTGGCTGGGACGCGGACAGCTGGGAAGGCGAAGCAAAACAACCTGCTTCGGAAGACAAATACTGGAACCAGTTGAACGCCGATGAACAGGCTGCGGCAACAGCCCTGGGTTACACCAAAGCAACCTGGGACGAAGAATAAGGCATAAGATTCAAGGATATATAACAGCTCATAGGTCGTAGCTCATAGCTGATAGCAAGCAATGGGCTATGAACTATGAGCTGACAGCTGCTTCTTTGCCCCTTGCTATAAAGCTGCTTCAGCTAAATTTATTATACACATTAGAAATATGTATCAACACGGAGGGTGTTGTCTAACCCAGGTTATTGGGAAGGGTGGCCTGTTCGCAAAGGCGACTGACTGTTTCTAATGAAGGGAACGGAAAATGAAAAAAATTTTATTGCTCGGAGCTGGTGCTCAGGGTAGCACGGTGGCCAAACGGATGAACGAGGAACCCAACGTGTCCGAGATCATCTGTGCGGACTATGACGAGGCCGCGGTAAAAGAGATGGAGCGCACCCTTAAAAAGGCTACGGCACTCAAACTGGATGCCACCAAGGTAGAGAATGTCGTCCAGGCCGCCCAAGGGGTTGATTTGATGGTCAATGCCCTGCCCATCGTCTTGACCCCCAATGCGCTGAAAGCTGCTCTGGAAGCCAAGGTAAACTACCAGGATTTTGCCGCAGCCGAGTTTGAAAACCTCGACTTTGACAAGGGTATTGAACTGCTGCTAACCGAGTGGAGTGATAAATTCGAGGCCAAGGGACTGTCCGCTCTCATGAGTACGGGGTCCGCGCCTGGGTTGGCCAACGTCATCACCCGTGAGACCACGGAACAGATGGACACCTGCGACACGATCCAGATTCATGTGTACGAAGGTATCTGGGCCAAGCGCTTTTTGCCCTTCTGGTGGTCACCCGAGGTGGCCTTGGGTGACATGAACTGCCCGGCCTACTGCTATGAGAACGGTCAAATGAAAGAAACCGAACCGTTCAGCAATGCCATGTGGATGACGTTCAGGGGCATCGATAAAAAAATACGCACGGTGGAGCACGCCCATGACGAACCGGTCACCATGGGCCTTCTATCCGACAAATATCTCAAGGGTGCTAAAAACATCTACTTCAAATATGGTGGCTTTGGCGTTGATTTTGCCGAACCACTTTACCGCATGGGGCTTTTATCTAACGACCCAGTGGATGTGAAGGGCACCGCTATCGTACCCATGGACCTGGCCCTCAGGCTGACGCCTCCCGCTCCCAAGTACCCGGGCGAAATTAAGGCAATCCTGGATGAAGGCCTGGAATGTGAAGAAGGGGCCTTTCTTATACGCGTGGACGGGGAAAAAGACGGTAAGCCTGTCAGGATCGACAATTATGTGAATGCACCCGGTGTTTTCGAAGCTTTTGAAAAAACCGGCCTGACCGCCGAAACCTATTTGACCGGTCAGTGCGGAGCGTTGTTCACCAAGATGCTCGTGAACGACAAGGTTTATCAGAAAGGACTTTTTCCGCCTGAGGTGTTCGACGATGAACAGCGCGCCTTCTACCTGAAAGAGGCGGCCAAGCTGGATATTACCGTGGACCGGATTGTGGAAAAAAGATTGTTCTAAAGCAGTTGGCGTACTTTATTATTGACTGCACTTTCCAAGTCAGAGGCCCCTTGCCCACACCCCGTTTCTTGAAACAAAACAGATTTATAATAACCGGTTTATAAGAAAGCAGGGCCATGTATGACCCTGCTTTCATTATTCAATCAGTGTTTAAAAATAAAACTGACAATTTGCCGGCTTATTAAGGTTCTGTAATGGTTATCTTGTAAGCCTTGTAGTCGTAATCATCTTCTTCACAGGTGATAAGTCCGATAATGACGAGGTAATCTCCCAGCATGATATTCGTGTTGGGCGGATCAATTTTGACCGTTGAGGGTATAGCGATTGTCTCGCCACCAACCAGGGTAAACACCACCGGTTTGGTGTCATTTGCCGGGGCGGCAGATTGTAACTCACCTTCAACCGTTACCGTATCCACACGAACATCAATGGCAATCATGGGCAATGTATCTTTAGACTCAACAGTGATGCTCACTCCCACCATTTGGCCACAGTCCGTCAACCTCTGAAGCTCTTCAATGGGTACCGGTCCGATATTTTTGATGCGTGGTTCAACACCCGTCGGCATATATATCTCAACCGTCTCAACCGGTTCTGTATCATCGACCTGAACAAAGAGCACATATCCACCTTCACTATCCTGATCTGACACGTCTTCGAGCATGCCGGTAATATTTACATCCTTCAGAAGCACGGCTATGGCCTTGATCGACTGATCCCCCAGGGACACTTTGCCTACCACACGGGCCATCATACCGGTTTGAATATCACCAGTATCTGTCGGCTGGTCGCAACCGCTCATGACCAGCGTGTCCTCACTGACGTCTACATCTACAATATTTTCAGTGAATTCATGTGGCGGCAGGAGGTCCAATGTAAACGTACCTCCTTCATCCGGTATTTCAACATAAGGCGCTTCAACGATACCTTTGACCAGCACGACGTTGCCGATGGCGATGACCGACGCCTGCAAATTGCCGTCATTGTCAAGTTGCCCCCGCACGTGGACCAGTTGACCGGGTTCCAGTGCCTCCCACATTTCCTCTGGTGCAACCGGCACTCCGTTTTCTCCAAAAATAACCACATCATCATCCAGTAAAACCGTCAACAACCCGCGGCCGTTGCCGAGCCGCAGGGTAAAGCCGGTATTTCCTTCCAGGATGGTTTCGATTATCCCTTTGGTTACCCGCGGACATTCGTCGATGGCATCCAGGGTGTCGATTTCTACGAAAACCACCGGACGGAAAATGCACTTGCCTGATTTGCCGGCCGGGTGCAGATTGATTGATTTGTCACAATCAATATCCAGACGTATGGCAATGGTTTCGCCGGGAACGACATCAAATCCACCCTTGGGTTTCAAATCGATTTTTCCACTGGGCAGCTTAATTTCTATATTCTCAGGGCTGCATGGAGCATCCGCTCCTCCTTCTATTTGGATATCGGCAACGCGCAGCCTGATTTTACTGTAATGGCCGGCTGGGATGTCATCTTTGACAGTAACCACCGCATCCTGGTCCCGTAATTCGAGCAGGTCAACTTTCCATCCCCCGGGATCGTCAGACTCGAAAACAACCACAGGATCGGCATCGTCATCCGACAGCAGGGAAATTTCGGTGATCCAGATCCAGATACTATCATATGCGTCAGCAGGTCCATCTGTCAGCATGACAGCGACACTGCCGCTGTCATTGGTGTTCTTAGACGTGATCGAGCTGCCATCTCCGCCGCCGCAGCCTGCCAGCAGCAACAATATGCCTATAATGCACAATAGATATTTACTCATAGTCTCTCTCCTAATTCTTTATGATGAATAATAAGCGATATGTCTTCTTCAAATACGTCCTTTTAGTAATATGCAAAAAACATGCAAGAAAGCAAGTTTTTAAAATTATAGTTAAGACAGCTACTTAAGAAAATGAACGTCCTGAAAAAGGTTGTATTGTGACTTTTTTCCCTCATTGTTTGGGCATTTTAGGTACACAATCTATAATCGTGGGTTTCCAGCATAATCCGCAGGGTTTCCCTTGATGTGTACCGGGGTTGCCAGCCCAACTCCTGCTTGGCCCGTTCTGTATCCAACACCCAGGGATAGGCAATGTAATCCACGATACCGGCCGGCGTTTCCACAACCTTTACGCGCAGACGCCACAACAGTCCGACGATACCGGTATAAAGTTGCTTGGGGATATTAAGGGTTCGTTTTCCCACCAAGGCCCCCACCTCGGAAAGCTTTACCACGCCAATATGTTTTATATTCAAGGCCTTGCATGCTTCAAGAACGTTCAAAGTGCCGTTCACGTTGATGCCGAACATTTTTTGTTCGTCGTGGATGGGATTGAGCACAAAAGCCAGATGCACGACCGTATCGACCTTTTTGTCACGCCAGAGATCGATAAGTCGAGGATCACGAATGTCCTTGTTAAAAAATTGGAACTTCGAAGATTGAACAGCGGGTTCCACAATGTCTGAGCCGATGATGCGCTCACACCAGGCAGCCTTTTCAAGGCAGTCAGTCAGTTGCCGGCCGATATAACCGCCGGCACCGGTAATGGCAACAATGCTCATGCCGGGTACTCGATCGTGTGATCTGCCTTGCGGTCCCTACCCAGGTAGCCTTCCATCGGTCTTACGCCCTTCTCAATAACCGTCCCCGACGGCAATATGGCCGCTCTTTCCGGATAATAGACACTCATCATGGGTTGGGCGGAAAGCCCCAGTTTGCGAATGGATTCCGCTACAGGATGATTGCCCAGTTTCAAATAGGATCCGCCGGTAATGGGCGACACCCTTTTACAGGCAATTTGGGGGATAATCGTTTTAATGAGATTTCCATTTTTCACGGAATACGTCGTGAACGGCTTTTTATCCCTCAAATAAAACCCACGTCTTTTTACACGTATATCGAGAATCTGTTCATCTCCCTCCAGCATTCGGCATTGCATATACTCCGGTGTGATGGAAAAATGCATATCCGCGATGAATTTGGTGTAGCCCCACTCCCCCCGGCCGGCATCCCTGGCCTCGATTCTCGTCACCGGCAGGTGCATAATGACTACGCCGAATCCAGGATATTTGCTTTCCATCAGCGCGGCTAAAATGCCCTTTGACGCAGTTATCGGTTTCCCGAAAACAGCCGGCAGGGCAACGGCGATCTCACCGTAAGACCCGATGGTGGTATCGATGTAGTTGAAAACACCGATAGCAGCGATCGCTTTGCCGCCGGGCAGGACCACGGGATTCAGCTTATCGGAGGGCATCACTGCCTTGACTTTTTGGTAATCCGCCGAAAAGTAGAGGGCAAAGGCATCATCCCGATGGTAAAAGATGGGCAGGTCAAACGTTGCCTCGCCATGGGTAACGGTCTTTTGGGGGGGTGTATCATTGAAAAAGGAACTCATGACTAATTCTCCTTTCATCCATTGGTGCCGATAAAATTAACCACAAAGACACCCCGGTGAAATCGTCTTCGACGGCACTTACGCGCATTTCACTGGGTAAACAAAGGGCAAAAAATTTTATATCTCCTCTGGATTGTACTTATGCGATGATTTGCTCCAGCAGCCTAATCCGTTTCAAGGGCGTCAAGCCAAAACACGCCTGAATGTGTTTGGCATCCCGGAAGCGCTTTTCCTGCCCAAAGTCCTGCATGTATCCGACGCCGCCCAGGGCCTGGACACCGTCCGTGGTCACCTGAACGGCAGCCTCCTGCACGTGAATGGCGGCAGCCAGAGCTTTTTGCTCCCAGTCTTTTACCCCTTGGTCCAAACACCGGCAGGCCTCCGCCACAACCATGTCCGCGATTTCGAGATGCACTGCCATGTCGGACAACATTTTCTGCATGTCGGACCACCCTAGCAGTCTGCGCCCGCCCTGCTCCCTTTCCTTTGCATACGTCAGGGCTTCACGAAAAGAGCCCTTCATGATGCCCGTGGATATGGCTGCGGCGGCTACAGACAGTTTTGCCGCTGCCGCCTTAAAAAGGGCGTGGCCGCCACCGTCAAAACCAACCAGGACGGCCTCTGCTTTTTGGAACTCGATGTCAACCGCCGGGCAGCAACGTATACCGTGGCTCAGCACCGGTTTGCTGATACTGGCAGAAGACTGCCGCAGATCCACCAGGTAGTAGGTCCAGGATGTCTGCCCCTGACCGGCTGCAGGAACCAGTGCCAGGTCGGCAACACCGCCCAGGACCAGGTAATCGATCCGTCCGGACAATACTGGTCGGTCGCCCTTTTTTTCGAGCCTGGCCACATGGTGGATCTCTGACGGGTTGTTGAACAGGGGGCAGGCTAAAAGAAAGTTTTCGGGCTTTTCAGCACAGGCCGCCCGATTCTTCAGGATTTCACCCGCACCTGCCTGGATGAGGATTTCCTGCGCAAAGCAATGCGTCAATATGATCGCTCCCAGGCTGGCATCCTCCTGACACAGCTTGTCCAAAACCATGCACAGGGCCGTGGTGTTCAGGCCTATGCCCCCCATGGTAACCGGAAGAGTGACATGCAGAAAATCGAGGTTGTAGGCCTTCTCAAGAGCCACGGCAAAAAAGGGGCCAAAAGGAAAGCGGTCTGTCTCTTGCCGGCAATCGATCAGTTCCCCTGAAGCGAACTCTGCCGCCGCCCTGGCAAGCATCTGCATTTCGGCGTCTTGTACAAGAGGCATGGTTGTCTCCATATTTGTATTGAAATATCAGTTTCAGTTGCTTTTTATCAATCCGTGAAAACACTCATCTGCGGCAGGTGCCTTCCTCCCAAACACTTGAAAAGGTTCAGGCGGTTCAACTGATTGGTGCCTTCGTAGATCTGCATGAGCTTTGCATCGCGTAGGTGCTTCTCGGCAATCCATTCCTGCCGTAGCCCGGCCTGCCCCATGAGGTCGAGCGCCATCTGGGCATTTTTTACACCGGCATCGGTGCCTGTAATTTTTGCCAGGGAACCAAGCCCCGACGTCCGCTCGATCTCGGCATCCGTTTGCCAGTCGCAATGGATTTTTCTCATGAGCCAGGTTCCCAGCCGGCTTTCCATGAAAGGCGGCACAAGCTTTTTTAGAACAACCGCCGGCGCATACCGCACCAGGTAGTAGATGGGCTTGACCTGAAGGGTTTTATACATGCCGTCCAAACCGTTGGCGTAGTTGCTTTCGACATAGGTATTTCTGGCACCTATAATATTTTTGTTCATTTCAGCCAGCATGCACTGCGCCCATTCGTGGTTGATCAGCTGTTTGCCGCAGACTTCTGTTTCAGAAGCAAACTTCAGGGCAGCCTCGTAGGCGCCCCGGGCCACACCGGTGCCAAATGCGCCCACACCTGCCCGGGATGCCGAAAAAACATAGTCGATAAGCTGCATGGTCGTATCTGTCCTGGTGCGCGCCAGCTTCGATGCCTGGGCCGGGTCGAAACAGACCACCGAATCCGGAATGAAACAGTCGTCAAATCGTAATTCACTGGCAGGACAGCCTTTCTGTCCCATTTTGTGTTCTTTACGGCCAAAGGAAAATCCTTCGGTTTCGGTTTTAATCGCCAGCATCACCAGGTTGGATGAGGGTTTTCCAAGGTCGGCAAAGGAAAACAGCATGTGCCAGGTGGAAAGGTGGCCGTTGGAGATAAACACTTTGCTGCCATTGACCCGATATCCGCCGTCCACCTTCCTGGCGTGGCAGGTGATGTTGCCCCTGTCCATGAGATCGGTTTCCTCGATATCGGTGCCTGCTCCGGGTTCGGTCAGGGCCAATGACACCAGGCAAGGTTTTCCGTTTTTCTCCCCCTCGACGACGTCGTTGAAAACACGCTGTATGATGTTTGTGTTCCAGGTGGCGATCAGGGTCGCCACACCCAGATAGTGAACACCGATCAGATTGGCCATAGCCGCACACACCGAGGTAATCTCCTCGAGAAAATGGCAGATGGAAGGCAGGCTATACCCCTTGCCGCCGAATATTCTGGGAATCCACAGGGTGTAGAGGCCCCAGCGATTGGCCTCTTCCACGAAATCACGGGGCAGGTAGTCGGGGTCTTCCTGCATTTTTCTATCCAGCTCGGCCGTATAGGGGCGCACGACCCGGTCATTGAATTTTCGGGCCAGCGCAACGACCTCTCTGGTTTCCTTTAACATGCCTTTGGGTTGTTTGGAGATGGCTCTGAGGCTGCAGATCATATCGTCGAACTGCGGCTCTCTTTCACAGTATGCTTTCACGTCCGAGGTCCTGAGCATGGCAGGCTCCGTCATTTCTAAAGGTTCACTGTTTGTCTGTCCCTCTATTGCTGTAGCAAGCTATTGGTGACCTTAATCCATATCTAAATCACCGAAATCATACCGTTCTTTGACATAGTCCAGAACCGTGGAAATATCCGTGTCCATGACACCCTCCATGGCGTTGATCAAGTCGATCATGTCCTTCAACTCTGTGGATGATTTGACAAAATATTCGGCATCAAAATCATACGCCCCCATGCTGCGGGCCACAAAGTAGAGGGCATCGACAGCTTTGAGTCTTTCTGCGACGTGGTCGATGGCTTTGATATCCACCTTGATGCGGATAATACCTTCGATGCCGAATCCCAGCCTCAAGGGGTTGATCATGGCTACGATCTGGATGAAATCCTCCCGGAGGAGCCGCTGCAGCCTGTAGCGGACGGTCGTTTCCGAAACCCCGGTCTGTTTGGCGATTTCCGTGTTGGACATGCGCCCGTTTTTCTGCAACAGGCGGATAATTTTCATATCTGTGGCATCGATTCGTTTTTCCATGGCTTTTCACATCCTATGGGTTTATGCAGGGCACCTTACTATTCGGGATGATGTAAGTCAAATCCCTGAGAAGTAGCTTTATGGGCCAGGCCTTCTTATATTCGCTGTTTTTTATTGACAATCGCTGTTTATTTAGCATATTTTAACGAAATTTGCAACAAAATAGTACTTTTCGCTAACACAAAGAGGTTCATAGAATTTATGCCGGGACTGGGCAGAAGCCATTTCAAAAAAGTGATTTTTCTGGGGGCGCCCCTTGTGGCGGGTCTTGTTTCAGAATTTCTGATGGTTCTGGCGGACTCGGCCATGGTGGGAAGGCTGGGGACCGAATACCTGGCAGCCATCGGTATTGCCACCATATTCGGCGAACTGTTGTGGGTGATCGTGTGGCCCATGGCGCCGGGAACCCAGACCATCTGCGCCCGGCGCTATGGGCGCCAGCAGAAGGAAGCACGCCTGGATGCCACAACACGAAAGGGCCGGCAGTTAAAAACCGGTGAAGTCCTGGACAACGCCATTGTAATGTCGCTTGCGGTGGGCGGTCTCGCCATTATCGTGGCCTTTTTTGCGGAAGAGTTGTTAGACTTGCTCCTGGAAGACAAGGCCCTGATACCCATGGCCAACGACTATATAGCCACGCTGAAATGGGTGATGCCGCTGGCCGGTGTGTTCTATGCCATCTACGGATTTCTAGCGGCCATCAACAAGACCAAGGTCATCATGGTGGCCACCATCGGCTTGAATGTGCTGAACATCATTTTCAACTATGTCCTTATTTTCGGGAAATTCGGTTTTCCGGCACTTGGGATAATGGGGGCTGCCCTGGGAACGGTTGCCGCTCAAGGTCTGGGAACCCTGTTTTTCATTGGCTATTTACTCCTGTCACCGGCAACAAGGCCTTATGGCTGCATGCGGTTCAAATCATTTCAAGGGAAGATCTTTTTGGACATCCTGCGTTCCGCCGGTCCTATTATAACTCAGTTGAGCATCGCCCTGCTGATCTTTCTCTATTATGAATCAATGATCGCCAATATCGACACCCTGTTCCTGGCGGCAACGCACATCGTTTTTACGGTATTTGTCTTAAAGCGTACCATCGTCGGTGGTTTTGCCGAAGGCGGTTCCATCCTGGTGGGAAATTCACTTGGAGAAGGCGAACGTCGGGAAGCGGTGCGTTACGCATATGCCTCGGAGTTTATAGCCATATTGATCGGCCTCGTTCTTTTCGCCGGCATCCTGGTATTTTCGGAGCAAATTGTCGGCTTATTCAACTCCGATGCAGAACTGGCCGCCGTGGGGTCACCGGCCCTGCGGTTTTTTGCCCTGTTTTTTTTTATTGAAGCGGTCGGGTTTCCGTTTGAAGTCATTTTTACGCATAACGGCTGGGGGCGGTTTGTGCTTATATCCGAAGTTGTCACCACCGTGGTGTGCATCATCGGCTGCACCCTTTTGTTCACGCGGGTGTTCGACTTCGGGATCTACGGTGCCTGGAGCGCCTTTGCCCTATACCTGGTAGGGCATTCCCTGTTCATGTTTTGTGGATTTTTTTCAAAAAAGTGGATCAATACCCAGGTGGACCGGGAGTGGCTGGATGCAGCAAGGCCGGTTTATGCACCCTGATAAAAGCATGCTGCCGGGGTATGTTCATTAATCTCGTTGAGCCAGGCAAAAGGATAAAATATGGATAAAGTGACATGTATTGTGGTCGGAGCAGGCCCTGCCGGTTCGGCCTGTGCCTACGCGCTGGCACGCAAAGGAATTGAGACCGTTCTACTGGAGCGGGGTCGGGTACCGGGCGAAAAGAACGTGTCTTCCTTTGTACTGTATACGTCCGAATTGAAACGCTTGATTCCGGAATTCAGGAAAGACCTGCCCTTTGAAAGAACCGTCGTGCGCACAGACCAGGTACAACTGGAGCCAAATGACGCCAAAGCGCTTACAAGCTACAACTACCAATGGGTTGATGACCCATTGGCATTCACGGCCTACCGTAGAAAGTTCGATGCCTGGTTTGCCCGGAAAGCGGTTGACGAAGGCGTCCAGTTGATCAGCGGCATGAAGGTGAATAATCTCATCAAAGACGGTGATCAGGTTGTCGGGGTCAGGGTAGGGGACGAGGAACTATATGCCGATGTCGTGGTGGGCGCGGATGGATTTCACTCCGTTGTCGGTGAAAAATCCGGGTTGATCACTACCTGGAAGCCGGAAAGGTGCTTTTTAGCAGTCAAGGAGGTGCTCGACCTGCCGTCGGATGTCATCAACGAACGCTTTCAGGTGGCGGACGGCATCGGTTGCGAGCAGGGTATCTACTGCTACCATATGAATGATCTGGATGTTTTTTCGGCAACATTGTACACCAATGTGGACAGTGTTTCCCTGGCAGTTTTCGCGCGTCTCGACGAACTGCAGAAAAAAAATATCCAACTGCATGAGCAACTGGAATTTTTCAAGCAGCATCCTTATGTGGATAATCTTATCAAGGGGGCCAAACTCCGGGAGTATCAGGCCCATCTCTTACCGGATGGCGGCAGGGTAAAGCCGGAAAATCTCTATGCAGACGGGGTTTTGCTCTGCGGTGAAGCCGGTGGGATAACGGCCACGGTTACCGGCATGGGGATACCTACCTGCCTGTTGTCCGGAATGATGGCGGCAGAAACCATAGGGGATGCTGTTAAGCAAAAAGACTTCAGTAAACGCAGCCTGAAGAATTATCTAAAGTACCTGGACTCCACGGCCCTGCTCGCCATGGTTCACAAGAGCCGCAAGGAAAGTGACTATTACGCAAGTGCAGCGCGGTTGGAAGGGCCTCGTGAGATGGAGGCGGCCGCCGATATTTACAACCAGTATTGGGAAACGGATGTCATGTATATTTCCAAACATTCCTTTTCTCTGCTGGTTGAATTGTATTTGAGGATCGGACAATACCATTTGCCTGGGTTGCTGCGTTGGCCGCTTACAGCTTTGGTGAAACTATCCCGGCTTCCGGCGAAGTTGGTTGAAAAAATAAAAAAAAGATTGAGGAAGCGTTATTATGAGTGGAAAGGCCAGCCTGCCGGTCGATGAAAAAATGGCGACCGTAAAAATCAAAATTGACAAAGACGCCCATATTACCGTCAAAAAAGAACGCTGCCAGGACTGTCCAACGCGCCCCTGCCTGGTTATCTGTACGGCGGAAAACTATCAATGGGATGAAAAAAAGGGGGAACTTGTCTTCAACTATGAAGGTTGCCTCGAGTGCGGCGCCTGCCGCATCATCTGCCCCCGGGATGCCATCGAATGGTCCTACCCCAAAGGCGGCTACGGTGTAAAATACCGATTCGGTTAGATAAGAATGCGTAGATTACTCGAATCAGCCAATAATCTTATTTAAGACTGGCTCTTCATATTATCCGGATCAATACCATTTTCCGACCCGTTCAAATACTTGGGTGTGCCGAAATCAAAGCGTTCCCGGACAATTCTACGGATAAAGGTGGTTTCAACCCGCATGACGCCATCGATGATTTCAATCTGGGACAACAGCTCATGGAGTTCATTGATGGTTTCAATATATGTCTCAACTTCGATGTTGGGAGCGCTGGTCATCTGGGCGATGTAGGACACCCGCTCGATCTTCTCCAGTTTGCTGATAACTTGGTCCACCTGCCTTATCTCGGCTTCTATGCTGATGCAGGCCACGATGCCGAAACCGAGCTTTATGGGGTTTGCGGCGGCAACTATCTGGATATACTCTTTATCAATCAGCTTTTTCAACCGGTAGCGGATGGTTGCTTCGGGAACGTTGATGGTTTTCGCAATTTCTGAGCTGGCCATGCGCCCATCATTTTGAAGAAGTCTGATAATTTTTAAATCGGTTTTATCAAGCCGTTCTCTCATGTCACATCCCCTTATCTGCTGCCTATAGCATGGTTAAAAAACGCACTTTATCTGATTGACCCGTATTTATATCGTTACCTGTTGAGCGGGTCAAGTGCATCAGATACGTTGACCGTGCAGCCATATTAAAAATTCCCCGAGGCCTTGACGATATTGACCATGTACATTTTTTTTAAGGCACCGAAAAATGAACGCATTATTTGCGGTCCTGCATAAGGAATGTTTCTGTTGACAATATAATGGGTGGTGAATTCATTTTTTTCACCAGCCATCAAATCCGCAATTATTCTACCACCTGTTTGCGTGGAGGGGACGCCTTCGTTGTAGCCGACGCCATAATAGATATTGCCATGGTCGCCCATCACACCAACCGAAGGGGTAAAATCTCGAGAACCTGCCGTGGGTCCGCCCCAGGCATGCTCGATTTTGATTCCCACCAGTGCCGGAAAGGTGTCTGTAAGATCCTTGACAATATCCTGCGATACAGATTTGTTATTTCCCGGAGCAATTTCATCATTGTGATAATATTTTGAATCCGAACCGCCGATGATGATCCGGCCGTCCGCACTGGGAATCATGTAGTTGAATAACATCCGGTAATCTGAGAGTCCCCTGCGATTTTGCCAGCCGATGGCCTCCCATTGGGATGAACTCAGGGGTTCTGTGGCCACGACATAGGTGTAAAGGGGGAATGTGCGATTAACAAAGAATCCGATCTTGTGCGAATAGGCATTGGTAGCCAGCACTAAATCTGGGGCTTTCACTGCCCCCAGCTCGGTATCCACATGATGGACCCTGCCAGGAACAACCCGGGTAACAACAGATTGCTCCCAGATTTCAACCCCCATCTCCTCTACGATGTTTTTCATCCCCCGGGCGAGCTTGGCGGGATTGAGAGTGGCGCCCAGAGATGTTATGAGTCCGGCCGTATAGCGGGGGGATTTGATCTCTTTCTCCAGCGCCTTCCCCTGCAGTATTTCCACATCGAGTCCCCAGTCTTTAAGGAAATGGTAGTCTGCTTCCATTACCTTGACCTGGTCCGCATTCATGGCCACATCCAGCATGCCGTTTTCTTCAAAATCACAGTCAAGGCCGTGATCGGCAATACATGCCTTGATCTGCTTAATCCCGTATAGGCTGACATCCAGGTTTCTTTTTCGGGACTCAGGATCTTTAAAATTCGAATCAAGAAGGGATGTTGCGATGCAGAAACCGCCATTCCTGCCGCTGGCCCCGTATCCGCAACATGCGCCTTCCAGCAGCATAATCTTCTTATCTGGAAATTTCTGACGGATATTATAAGCGGCGGAAAGACCGGTATAACCGCCGCCGATGATGACTATATCCGCTTTATGGTCACCCCTTAGGGGCTCATTGATACGCTCATGTTCAAGGCCGGCGGATTTGAACCAGAAATTGTCTATAAAATATTCATATAGCGCCGGTGGTTTTAGGCCGTTACGGCGGGTAGAGGGAGGTGAAAAATACTTCATTATTTCTTCCCCCTTAAAATCCTGCGAGCCGCATTCAATCCGTTGATGCCGGTGATGCCCGCGCCGGGGTGGGTGGCGGCGCTGCAATGGTACAGCCCTTTAAGCGGTGACTGATATTGGGTATATCCGGGAATAGGACGCATCCAGAGGGACTGGTCCAGGGTTATGTCACCATGGGTGAGGCTGCCTTCGGGCAAATAGTAGTCATTTTGCATAGCGAGAGGCGTGATGACATGGCAGTGCTGCACGCATTGTTCAAAATCAGGCGCCCATTCGGAGATGGTTCTGGAGACCAGCTGACCCAGGGCATCGTGCAGCGTTTCCCAATTACCCTCCCGCAGGTGAAAGGGTATATATTTAACAGTGGCCGACAACACATGCTTGCCTCCCAATGCCATTGACGGGTCGTTCAAGGTCGGTATGCGGATATCGAGATAGGGGTGTTCGGAGAACTGCCCGTACTTAACGGGATCGAATGCTTTTTGCAGATAGGTCATCGTGGGGGCCAACTGGATGTGGCCCCTGAGAGCCTGTGAAGAATGGCCGTCCAACCCCTTAAATACCGGCAGATCATCCAGGGCATAGTGCACCCGGGCCATGGTACCGCTATAAGTGATATTGCGTATATGCTTTAAAACCGTTCCATCCAGCGGACCGGCATCGACCAGCCCCAGATAGGTGGTTCGCATATCAATTGCCGATATAACCTTGTCTGCTGATATGGTTTTACCGTCAGCCAGAACGACACCAGCGGCGCAGTTGTTCCGCATAGTGATTTGAGACACGTCGGCATTCATCTGAATGTGAGCGCCGGCATGCTTTGCCGCATCAGCCAGGGCAGCAGTCAAAGCCCCGGTACCGCCTTTGATCTGCCCGCCGGCACGGAAAAGACCATTATTGCTGTGGCCAAAATTCTGGAGAAAAGCGTACCCGGTCCCTGATTCCTGCGGCCCCAGCGATATGTGGTTCAATGCCGAAGCAGTGATAGCCGCTTTGACAGCATCCGATTCAAACCATTCTGCGATAAGATCGGCCAGGGGCAGCGGCAGGTTGCGCATGACCTGGGTGATGTTCTTCCATCCCAGGGAGCGGATCGGCTTGAAGAGCTTGAGCGCCTCCGGCAGGTCCATAAACCCGACATCCGGCATATCCGGTAAGATCATGTGGTTCAAGGCTGATACAACCCGAGCCATCTTGCCCATCTCTTTAATAAACACAGGATAGGTTCGGGCATCGGCCTGGGAAAATCGGGCGATTTCCCGGGAAGTCCGCATCACATCATGCCAGATGGTGAGGTGTCGGCCCTCTTTCTGGGGGGCAAACACCAGGGGATCGGCCGGTAAAATATGAAGACCAAAGGATTTCAATTTCAAGTCGGCAACGATTTTGGGTGAGAGGGTATTGGATTCATCTGCAATGGAAGAGGCCCGAAAGCCCGGGAAAAATTCTTCGGTAACAGCAGCCCCGCCCAGGGAATTCTTTTTTTCCAGCACCAACACCGTGCGCCCGGCTTTGGCCAGGTAGGCGGCCGTTGTCAAACCATTGTGCCCACCGCCTATTATTACCACATCATATCTGTCAGACACCCTTTCCTCCTTTTTCCTAAACACCGTCTTTGAACATCTCGGATACCGCCAGCTGGGCAGGTGTCCCCGTTATTCCCCCCCCGGGGTGCGTTCCCGAGCCACATTGATAATAACCGCGGATAGGGGTGCGATATTTGGCCCAACCGGGCGTGGGGCGCATGAAAAACAATTGGTCGAGCGTAAGCTCGCCGTGGGAAATATTGCCTTCACAGATACCGATCTGCTGCTCAATATCCCAGGGGGTGATAACTTGCTGGTGAAGGATCAGGTCTTTTATATTGGGGGCGAATTCAGCCAGGGTATCGATGACGGTTTTACCAAAGGCGGCGCGCTGCTGGTCGCGATTGCCGTGTTTGGGCATATTGTATGAGGCATATTGTACGAAAATCGACATGGAATGCTTGCCTTCGGGTGCCATGGTCGGATCGACAGTGGAGGGGATGATGCAGCCCATGAAAGGGCGTTTAGAAAAATCATCGTATTTGGCATCGTCATATGCGCGTTCCAGATAGTCGCAGCTGGGGGCTATTTCCGGCATACCGCCCTGCAGTATGGATTTGTCCTTCAGGGCCGGGAAGTCCGGCAGCCCATCCAGCGATAGATTGACCTTACCGGACGAACCCCGAAACTTGAAGTTGTCGATGGCCCTTACCAGGTCGGGCGGCAGCTCTTTCTCCTCCACCAGCTTTCGAAAGGTCATGTTGGGGTCACAGGCAGAGACAACGGTCTTGGCGCTGATTTCGTCACCATTTTCAAGGGCAACGCCAACAGCTTCCCCGTTTTTTATAATCACCTGGGTGACCGGTGCATTGCAACGGATCTCGGCCCCGAAATTTCTGGCAGAACTGGCAATGGCCGCACTGACCCCGCCGGTGCCGCCTACCTGGGTGGCCCACTCGGATGTATCGCCGTCCACTTCACCCAGGTAATAATGCAGCATCACATACGCTGTTCCCGGGGACTTGATGCCCAGCATGGTGCCGATGATGCCCACTTGCGCCAGGGCGGCAATAAGCACATCGGTCTCGAACCATTCGCTCAAGAAATCATAGGCGCTCATGGTCATGATTTTGTGGACCCAGTGAAATTTTTCCTTGTCAAAGGAACGTATGTGCCGGCCGAGGAAACCCATTGTGCGCAGGCCGTCCCAGCCGGGACGGACGACATCGGGTGGCACGACTTCCAGAAAAGGCTTCATGCTGCGGGCCAGGTCGACCATGAACTCGCTGAATTTAAAATAGGCTTCGGCATCTAGTTTTGAATGCCGCCGAATGGAGGCATAGGTTTTAGCATCATCCTCATGAAAGGTAATACAGTCACCATTTTCCATGGGGGTAAAACTACCGTTCAATGGAATCAAATTGAGACCATGCCTGTGCAGCTGTAAATCCGAAATAACGGTAGGGGATAAAAGGCTTACCACATAGGAGTAGAGGGTATAGGTGAAGCCGGGGTAGAGCTCATCACTGGAAGCCGCACCCCCTAGAATATGGCAACGCTCCAGCACCAGCACCTTGCGACCCGCCTTGGCCAGATAGGCCGCCGCTGTCAGGCCATTGTGCCCTCCGCCGATGATAACGGCATCATAGTGTGTTGACATTAATAACCTTCCATAGAATTTACCTGTTCACAATAACTATCTAATTACAATATCGCTACGATAGGGCCTGGTCCACCATCTCCCGGGGAATTTTAGCCAACTTTTCTTTTTTGTCGACGCTGGCACCATTCTTTTCCATAATTTTCAGGGCTTTTTCGCTTAAAAATTTTACGCCCACCTCTTCCAGTATCTTGATACTTCTCTCATGGATCTTCAATTGCTCGTCTTCGGATAAAAACCGGCATTGTGTTTTCATTCTTTCTCTATCCTTCTATCTTCTATCTCCATTTCGTATTATAAGCTTTTGGAATATTCGTTTAAATCTTTAACCGCAAAGACGCGAAGAACGCAAAGAAATAAACTCAAGTGGCAAAGTACCTGAGTGGCGAATTGCCACTTTGTTTCTTTGTCACTCTGTCACTTTTTCCACCCTTCAGCCTTCAACCCTTTACCTTCTACCTTTTAAGCAATATCCGAAGTCACCTGCTTATGGACAGTGACCTCCCATTCCTTGATGCCCTTGAAGAAGATGTCCCGCTCTTCCTTGTTCAGGACTTCACAGGGAAACACCCCGGTGCGTTTCAGCTGACCACGGAGGATCATGAGCGACAAAACAGACGCAGGGACAGACGTAATCCAGCTTACGTCGTTGGTGCCGGGAATCAGGGAACATGCTTTTTCGATGTTGGGGCTGTCTGTCCACATTTTATAGTGAAGCTTTTGCCCATTGCTCGTGCCTTTTACATCCACGGCCAGTACTGCCTGGCTTTGGATTTTTTTCTCCTTGACCAGTTCGATGCATTTTTTGGGGGTCAGGGTTATGGGCAGCTGGTGGCAGAAAACATCCTTTACGCTTACCTGGCTGCCCTTGATGGAAACGGTTTCATCATCCATCAGCTTGAGCCCTTCAAGCAGAAACTCCCAGGTGGCACTGTCAGGATCGCCCATTTTGAAGTCCACATATTTGACCGGTTTTCCGATAAAGGCGGGGATGGTCAGGGGTTCTTCATGGTTATGGTAGAATACCTTGCCTTTTATATCCAACGGTGCCGGAAAATAATATTCCTCTTCACCGGTAAACGGCTTGGCCCACTTATACTGGCCGTCTTCCCAGTAAATGGCATCATCGGCACAGTCTTCCAGATAGGTCTGAAACGACCACATGGCCACGGGTTCATCGCAGGTCACCACACCATAATCCTTGATACCGATATAATCGACTTCATCCAGCTCGTCCACGGCCTCTTTGGCCATGACGTTGACCAGTCCCGAGTCGCCGCCGGCCAGGATGTTGGCCATGAGGCCTTTTTTTTCGAATTCATCGGCATACTCCAGCTGCTCGACAATGTATTGTTTACCATCTTTTTCAGGCAGAAATTCATCAGAGGCCATGTCGATATAATGGGACCCGGCTTCAAGGGCTGCCTCGATAACCTGCCGGTTAAAGGTCATCAATGTGGCATTGACCACGAGATCGTATTGATCCTTTTTAAATAATTCAATTAATTGTGCTTTGTTGGAAGCATCCGCTTTTTCCACTTCAATCTTGTCTGAATTGATGGTCTGGGCAACTTCGGTCGCCCGCTCCACATCCAGGTCTGTCAGCAAGATTTTACCAACTTCAGGGGCTTTGGCCAAAATGCCGCTAATGACGTTTCCTTGAGCACCTGCTCCGACAATGACAACTTTTTTCATCATAACCTCTTATGTGTTTTGTGGATGATTAATCACAGAAGAATTGCTGTTTCGATAAAGATTATCGTCGAAATTGACCAATGTCAACAAATATATTTACGAATATAACAAATATCTATAGGTTTTTTGCCGATATATATTTTGGTGTTTCTATATTTTTCAAAAAAATATTTCGAATGCCTTAAGAGGGGGATCCCATCAGGTTCTTGAATTGGAACATATATATGACAATTGGTATAAAAGTATTTGGAACAATATTTGAAGAATATCAAATTAATGGGAATGGAGGCGGGTGGGATAAAAAAAGGGCCCTTCTCTCTGATCCGAGAAGGGCCCCTGCTTCAGTTATGAAATGGTATTGTCAATACCATATAGTGAGCTATTTTTTAGGTTTAATTTTCAAATACGTCCAAAAGTTGATCCAGTTGGACATTCCGCCCATGGTGGCCACATGGCCTTCGAATTTATCGGTGCGATACGGGCCGATATGATTCGGTCTCACCAACATGGCGCAGGGCAAATCTTCGGCCATGATTTCCTGAAGCCTGAAGGCATATGCCTTGCGTTTTTCAAGGTCTGTTTCCATAATGTACTTGAGGTACGTTTCATCCAATTCCGGATTGTGATATTCGGACTGGTTCCATCCCAATCCGCCGCCTTCCTTGCTGCGCAAGAACTCCCACATCCAGGAGCCGTTGGGGCCGGGTCCTTCGGATGAAATGGCAAGATCGAACTTGTCTTCCGCCGGCGTATAGGCGAACTCATAATACGTATCCAGATCGATGATTACTTCTTTGATGCCGACACCGATTTCCCTGACCTGCTCCGTGATCAGTTTGAGCATCTTGACTTCCTCCGACCAGTCGGAGGGCGCCATGAAATCAAGGACAATGTTCTGACCGGTTTTATCGTTTAGGATACCGTCGCCGTCCGTGTCCGCATATCCGGCATCTTTAAGCATGCTTTTGGCCAGTTCAGGGTTGTACTCGTATTGGGGCAGATTGGGGTTGTACTCAGGCTCGTCCGTATAGATGAAGCTGTCTGCCGGTTGGGCATATCCATGGTAGGCCAGCTCGAAAAGTCTGTCCCGGTCGATGGCGTGCATAAAGGCTTTGCGGAAGGTCAAGTCCTGGACGGCCGTCTTTTTATGCAGGTTGAAGGTGATCCACTCCAGCGACAGGCCCGGAGAAACTAGAACCTCAATATTCTTGTCCTTTTCATATCCCGGGATCTGCAGGGGGCTCACGCCTGTATAGCCGACAAATTCGATATCCCCCTTTTTAAAGGCCATCTTCATGGCGTCCCCGGTGCCATAACCCTTGAAAACGACTTCTTCCACATGGGGCTGTTCCCCCCAGTAGTCTTTGTTCTTGACCATCCAGACATACTGGCTGGGCTTAAATTTTTTCAGTTTGAAGGGACCGGAACCGATGGATTTTTTATTGGCGAACTGGGTGATTTTTCTGCCCTTGTGTTCATACCAGATGTGTTTGGGTAGGATCGGCATCCAGTCAGCCGGCGGGTATTTACCGGGGAAGGGCCGGGCCAGTTTGAATTCGATGGTGTGTTCGTCGATAACTTTAATATCGCTTTTTGCATCGATATCATTGGATGGGAAGGCCCAGACAGGGTCCCTGGGCAGATACCACAGGGTAAAGGCAACATCTTCGGCCGTCACGGGTTTGCCGTCATGAAACTTGGCGTCCTTCACCAGGTGGAACCGCCATGTCTGATAATCCTCGGTTTCCCAGTGGGTTGCCAGTGCAGGCAGGGGGTCGTAGTCGGGCCCGGGCCCCATAACCCACAGCTGATCGTACACAAGTTGCCAATATACCGAACCCATTTCAGAATTTTGAAAAGGGGTGGTTTGGAGCGTACTCAGCATTTCCTCTGACCCGAATCCGACATTCAAACGGATCTTCTTTTTTGCAAACGCATTCCCGGAAAAAGCAAGACCTAAAATGCATATGCCGATCAGGCATGCTATCAGGGTGGTATATTTCCTTTTTCTTTCAGCCATGTTGATTCCTCCTTGTTGCGGGTTGTATATTTGATTCAGGGTATGGTCATGGGTTGTTTCTTTACGACGTGCAATCAATTTACGGTTTGCCTCCTAAACGTACCATTTAATGCTATGAAAATGGACGTTTATTTTAAAGGTGCAGGGACCACCCGATATCGGGTAACATTTACAAAAGGTAATTTAGCCGGACGGCATTGAATGTCCTGCCCTTTTATATGAAGGTGATAATCGAAATTCTTTCTATAATAATCGAATTGAACAGAGGCCAGGCCCACCCAACATGACAACCCGTAGGACCAGGCCACTGAAGGGCATGTTCCCACTTTTTTGGCATGACCGTCAATAGCGGCATGCAAATCACTCCCATCTTCCAGGTCACATTCTTGGTCTATGGTAAACCCCATAATGTGAAACCTCTGGCCCTCGTCCCTCTCCTTGAGCAGCGCGTTCTTGCCGATAAAATCACCATCTTGGTCCAGATCGACCACCCAGGAAAGACCGAGTTCCGTTGGGGTTCGTTCATATTTGTTGTCTTCGAACGTCTGGGCGGTATCCCAGCCCGGTACGACAAATCCGCCTTCAAGGCGCAGGACATTCAATGCGGTCAAGCCATAGCCATTGATGTCAAAGCCCAATAGGGATTCTACCTCTCTAATGGCTTTTTCCATATCTTTGTTTAAGGCCGGTTCAAACCACAGCTCATAGCCCAAATCAGCCGTAAACCCCACACGGGCCGCCATCAGGCTGCTGCTGCCAAAACCATATTCTCTTATTTCAAAGGGTTTCAGGCTTTCAATGTCAGCAAAGCCCAATTGGTTCAGTACGCCGCAGGAACGCAGGCCTTGAAATGCAAGGCCCGACAGGGACGAGGAAACCTCGTCAATTTTAAGATCATTGAATTGGCTGGATATGGTGCCGAAATATTCATCATGGTCCAGCTCCGAGACCATCAACAGGTAGTTGTCTTCGGTGAATTTGTAGAGCAGGCCGTCGTCCCGGAGCATACCGTCCTCATTGCAGAAGACCGCATAGCCGACGTGCATGGATTTTTGTCTGCTCATTGGGCGGGTCATCACGGCATCCAAAAAAGCACCTGCATCGGTTCCTGTGAACCGGTATTTTTTAACAGGGGATGCATCGAACAGGGCGCAGGAGTTGCGGACGGCCTTGTATTCGGCTGCAGCATCGCCATAGGCCATGGGCAGACAGAAATCATGCCAGTCAATGTAATCAACATCCTCTTTAGCCCTATTAAGAAAGAACTCAAAATTATCATCTGTATGACGGTTCAGAAAGTCATAGAATGTGCTTTTTTTCATAAAAGACCCTCATCAACTTTAGTGCCACGAAATTAGAAGGTATTTATCTTAAGATCTTCCCAATAGATACCAGATTTTCATTGAGCGCTCGGTTAAGCATATTTTGTTTCGTATGCATGAATTATATCATAGCCTTGTTTGAGGATGGCTTCATCCACGGGAACGACTTCGTGCTCATCGAGAATGCTGTTGACGATTTTTCCGGCAGCCTGGAGGAGCGCATCTTTATCCTTGGTAAGCAATGCAAATTTTTCCTCATCCCACATGATGGGCTCATTTCTGAGATATCTGAGTGTGTGCGGTTCAACCAGGAAATTGCCCTTGGGGCCGACATTTTTTATGGCATCGAGACCGAGCCGCTCTTTCGTGATTTCTATGGGTTTCATGTATTCACGACAGCACTCCCAGGTGTAAGCATCAACCAGCATCTGTTTGAAACAAATGCCTTTGGCGTCATCGATACATCCGAGACCACCTGTGATATCGGTGTGGCAAATGGATGCAATGCAGCCTGACAACATTTCAAAAATTGTTTCATTATAATCGCCGACAACACTGAAGCCGTTGAAGCCGCCGTTAAAAGAGGGCAATTTGTAACGCTTTGACATCTGTGACAGTCCACAAGCCACCAGTCCCAGTTCAGCTGCATCATAATTGATATTGCCGGTAGCCATATCCATGGGCGTTGAATCTGATCCATAAATATGGGGAGCGCCTGGTGCCGCGGCCTGGGTAATCACGAGGCTGGCCAGGTTTTCGGCATTGGCGTTCAGCATCATTCCAGCGACCGTTATGGGAGACGAAAGACCACCGATCGACATGGAGTAAGAAACTACCGGGATTCCGGCACGGGCAAATGCCACCTGGGATTCGATGGCGCCTTTTTCAAAATAGAGCGGGGCAAGAGGGCAGACGATCATGGAAATAATCGGTCGTTTTTTAAGTTCCTCCCTCCCGCCGACAACCAATGCGGCCATATCTATCTGGGCCTGGGCGTTATGGGCCCCATGAATGGCATCACCCTGGAAATGCTTGGATGAGTTTTCAAGGGTTATCCAGAGTTCGTAGAGTGTCTGCGCATGCGGCGGCATGTCTTTGGCAGAAAGTGAGGGCCATTGAAAATCAATGCCGTCTAGTCCGTCCACCAGTTTGGCAATGTCGGCCACATCCTGGCTGGTGCTGTCACGGTATTCATTGGTATCCTTGTCCCTTACAAATACAGATGTCCCATTGGTGACTGAATATGGATACGCCTCTACCGGAAGTTCAAGATTGTTTTTTGGGTCCCGGCCATAGAGCGTGATCTGTTTCGGGGCAGCCTTGAGCGCCTCGTTGATCATCTTTTCAGGTATTTTGGCAATTTGCGTTTTTGTGTCAACGGAAGCACCTTTTTCGGCTAAAAGGTCCAAGACAGAATCACTGTCCACCCGGACACCGACATCCCGTAAGCATTCGACACTCTGGTCATGAATGAGATCTTCTTCTGATTGACTCAGCAAAACAGTTTTCAGATAGGCCATTTGATTGTTCCTCTATTTATATCCGGGTTGGACAGTTTATAGCAATCTGTCGACAGATCATGCACACGCCCTGGCCCGTTTGCAAATTTTATCTAGCTCGTTTTCAACAGATTCGTCTAAAGGCAGCGACGCATGGCTTGCAAGTATGTCATCAAGTTTTTTATTGACCGTTGCCGCGAGCGGTTCTTCTCCTTGAGCAAGCCAGTCTTCGAAGCTGCCGTGAAATCCCAGGTCGGACAAATACCATTCATCGCTTCGGATGGCAGACAGGGTCGAAGACTCGCTGAGAAAATGGCCGCCAGGTCCGACGTCATCGATGACATCCACCAGCCAATTCTGTTGATCGGTCACGACACCACGATGGGCCTGCTTGGCCAGCCGGAATATTTCCACTTCTATGACAAGCTGTTCCAGGCTCGCCACCATGGAGCCGTCCAGCATGCCCGGTCCTACAATAATGTCGGGCCAGGAGAGCATGGTGGGCAAAGACATGGCCGCCCCTTCCAAACCCATCTGAATGTCCAGTTGATGGGCATCGGAACCGCCGGGGCAGGATTCGGCCGGAAGGTTGTAATAGCGGGCCATCTCGGTAGCCGCCGCCCCCATGACAGCATATTGCATACCGGCATTCCTCAGCCCACCGGTCCGCGGATCCATGAGCGCAAGTGCCGGGGCATAAATAACCGGCACCCCTGGTTCGTGGGCCTGGATCAGGCAGAGCATGGACAGAACCTCGCAATTGCCCTGTACAATCGTGGCAATCATGCTTGCCGGCGCGGTTGCCCCCATCAATGGCATGGGCATTATTCCTACAGGCATGTTCAATCCTTTTAAAGCCAGGTAGGCGTCCGTATACTCCTGGTCGATTATCAGGGGTGACTGGGGGCAAACCAGGGTAGACATGGGGTGGTTTTTTTGGATATCGGCCGTGCTTCCATGGATGATTTGCAGAATTTCAAAGAGCCATGGTGCGTGACTCGGGTGAAAGATGGTGTCCTGGACATGTTTTGTAAAATACCTTTGTACATCGCAGAGGTATTGCACCGCCTCTCCAAGCTTTTCTCCCTTGTTACCGGCTTCCACCTGACACCAGTACACGCCGATTTCATCCAGGGCATCGGCAACCCGGGTGATCTCTTTCCAGTCGTTGTAGGTGGCCTTTCGCCTTTTGCCGGAATGACGGTCCAGCACAAAGGGGCCTTCGCCGTCCAGGCAGAGCGTACAGTCTTCACCGTTCAACGGTAGATCCGCCCCGGGTTTGCGCGCTCCCAGGGTTACTTCCTTTGGAACCATTCGCAGACAGTCTTCGACAAATTGTCTGGGAAAGCGTACGATGTTGCTGGAGGCATCGACCTCTGCGCCGGCATCTTTTAGAATGTTGCGACCCAATGCCGTGTCGACGCGTACGCCTGTTTTACCCAGAAGGTTGAGAGATTCTTCGTGAACGCGGGTGCGCTCATCGTCCGACAACACCTTAAAGGTGGCTTTCATTTGAGTTCCTCGTCTGCCCGTCGCATAATATCTTCCAGCTTACCGATGACGTCATCCGGCAGGGGGTTCTTCTGGGGTGAGGCCAGGATTTCCTCCACACGTTCTTTAGCCCGTTCATACATATCAGGGCGACCCAGGTCGGCCCACTGCTCGAAGGCGCCCCGGTCGCACAGGGTGGGCATCATGAATTCGCTGGATCGGCAGGCATTAAGCGTGTTGGGCTGCATCAGAAAATGCCCGCCTGGTTTTACTTCCTTGATGTCTTCATAATAGTTTTTGGCCGCGCTCATGTCGATGCCGTCCCGGATGCGCTTGCAGAAGCAGGCGATCTCGTCGTCCACCACGATCTGCTCCAGGGTCATCATGTTGCTGGTCTCCAAGGCACCGGGTCCCTGGATGAGGTCGGCACCGCTCATGGCCAGCGGAAGGGTGGTGACCATTTTCTCCAATATGGCCTGGGGGCCATGTTCCTTGGCTTCGGTAAGGCAGCCGGCCTGTTCGTTGGGCAGGCCGTAGAACCGGGCCATCTCGCCCCTGGCAGCCGATTGCAGAACCATCTCGGGTGATCCTTCTAAAAAGTTGCCCGATGCAAAATCAGTGCTGCCGGAGGCGTCGCCAAAAATGATGGGACAGCCGGGCTCAGCCATTTGAAAGAGCACCAGGGAAGAGAGTGCTTCGGCATTACCCTGGGCAATATTGCTGTAGAGGCTGGCCGGGCCGGTGGAACCGGCGCAGGCCATGGGAAAGAGACAGATGGGCTGGTGGTACTGTATCAGATCCAGGTAGGCATCGCACATGTGGCCCTCGTGTACCAGGGGGGCCAGGGTGCAGTACACCACCGAATAAATCTTGCGTTCTTTGACGGCATCGGCACTCCCTAAGATGGATTCCAGCCCTTCGATGAGATAGGGTACCTCTTCCGGTCCGCCCAGTTCATCCTGGATGTGCAGGGAGGAATAGATATACGAGGTCAGATCGGTACGCACACCGGAAGAGTGGTTGGGAAACTCATGCACGGTGGTGCCCCACACGACCTTGGCCAGTTTCATTTCATCAAAAACCTTTAGAAAATCCACATGATCTTGAAAGTTGGCGTTGCGCCGTTCGCCGGTTTTGAAATCACGGGTGAAGATGCCGCCGTTGTCAAGTACATAGCCGCTGTAGGTGGATGGCAGGGCAAAATCGTTTTCCGGCACGCGTGCGCCGAGCACAAACGACTTGGGGGCTGTTTTCAGGGCCTGTGCCACCATATCTTCTGGAATTTTGGCTATTTTGCTATCCCTGTCGACATCGGCACCGTTTTTTGCCAGAATGTCCAGAGCGCGGTCGCTGTGATACAGCGCACCAATCTCTTGCAGTATTTTCAAGCTGTCGTCATGTATGATGTTCTGTTCTTCTGGTGACAGAAACTGACTTGCCGTCTGCATTTATAACTCCTTTGCGTTGGTTAATGTTACGATAATCATAGAACATGGGGCTTATTTTATGTGCTCAAGTTTAGAATCGACATTCGCGATTGTCAATATAATTATTGCTGAATTCGCAAATTATTAGGATTTATATTGACGAAAACAAAAAATATTTATATTGAAAATAGAAAACTGGTAACAGGAGGATTGCCAATGCCGAAAACGATTCTTACCCGTATGGGTGACGGCGAAAGAGTCCACATGTCGTTATCTGAAATCAGGGATGAGCTGCAAAAGGGCACGGAAAATGCTGTGGATATGGCGCGAATACCCGCATTGCCGGACGATGATATCGAGCACCTGCTTGATATCATCGCTGAACCGGGAAGGGTGGTCAGTGTCCCGCACGGACATGAGCTGATCGTAACCGACGATGGTATGGCTGAATGCTTTTCCGGCACTGAAGCGGATGGCGGCAGCGGTGTTTCCATCAGCCGTCAGGCATCGGTCTTATCATATGAGAGGGGTTTGGCGGCAGACACCGGCTCTATCGGCCACACTGACTACAGCTTCAAACCGGTTAAAGCTGTTCTTGACGTAGAGCTTCAGGCCTATCACCAGATTTCTTTGTTGACCACAGCGCCTTTGTTTTATGGGTCCCAGCCCAATATGGGGCAGTATTTCCAACCTGACGGCCCTTTCCCCAATCCGGTTGACCTGATGCCGGCCGGTAAAATAAAAGAGGCTCAGGCCGCCCAGGAGGAAGCTGCTGCTCAACTCTGCGATGACATGGTTTATATCGGCAAAGAATTCAATGCCATGGGCTGTGAGGGCTTTAATTTCGATACAGCGGGATCCTCAGGGGATGCGGAATTTTATGCCACGCTGGAGGCAGCGCGCCAATTAAAGGAACATGCCCCGCATATGGCTCTCATAATCGGTATGGCCAGTGAATTTGTGCTGGGTATGCACGGAGAAATTGCCTTTGACGGGCAACAGCTGGCCGGGCTGTTCCCCCATGACCAGGTGAAGCTTGCCGAATCCGTGGGCGCCGATATCTTTGGACCGGCCATCAATGTGGATACGTCCAAATCATTTCCCTGGAACCTGGCCAAAGCCCTCACCATGATCACGGAGACTGTCAAAAGGGCTGACATCCCGGTGCACCCCAACGTGGGCATGGGCGTGTGTGGCATCCCCATGCTCCTGCAGGTGCCCATTGACTGCGTCAGCCGGGTATCCAAGGCACTAACCCTTATCGGCAAGGCAGACGGTTTGTAGGTTGGTGTGGGGGATCCCTTTGGCATGCCAATAACGCATATTGTTGCTGCGGGCATGGGCGGAATTCGGACAGCCGGAGACCTGGTTGCCTGGATGCAGATGGCCCGCAGAATGAAACTGGCAGATGCTAAGGCATATGTGGCTGATAAGCTGGGGGTGGATGTGGTGGACCTGGTGGATGAGGACGTCATGCACCCCTTGCGCAAGGAAATGGGCATCGGAACTGCCACACCCATGGCAGGGGGGCCGGAAGGCATCCTGGCCAAGAGCAGGGTGGCGGATCTGTTGGGTATTGAGATCAACTCCGTGAAACGGTTCAAGTCGCGATTTGAAAAGTGAAAGAGAACAAATGCCAATCAATAAACCTGAGATACAAATTATAGAAACAGATGTCTTGATCATTGGAGGCGGCAGCGCAGGATGCATGGCTGCCATCGCCGCCCATGATGAAGCACCAAACCTTAAGATAACGATACTTGAGAAAGCACACACAAGGCGAAGTGGAACCTTAGCTACAGGAATGGATGCGCTCAATGTTGTGGCTGTGCCCGGACTCTCAACCCCTGAAGATTATGTAAAAGGCGTGGACCTTGACCACACCCACGGGGTTATTGATGAAGACCTTCATTATGTTCTGGCGGAAAAAAGCTATGCAATGCTAAAAAAACTGGAAGAATGGGGGGTTGGATTTGAAAAAGACGACACCGGCCAATATGTGGGAACACCGGTTTTTTACGGCGATTGTCCCGGTGATAAGTTTACGATTCCCATGGCAGGGCTTGATCTGAAACTGATCCTTTCCCGTGAAGTGGCTAAACGCAAGATAACGGTTTTAAATCACACCATTACGACGTCGCTTCTTTCTGATTCCAACGCGGTTTACGGTGCCTGTGGTTTTAATATCAGAACGGGTAAATTCATCGCATGTTCGGCAAAGGCAGTTATATTGGCATCTGGCGGCTGCGGAAGATTCGGAATGCCCTCATCCGGGTATATGTACGGTACGTTCGACTTTCCCGGAAATGCAGGCGACGGGTATTCAATGGCTTACCGTGCCGGCGCCAGGATGAGGAATTTTGAATATGTTCAGCATTTTGCAGAAACCAAAAGGCTGAATGTGCCGTTGGGTAAAGAGTATGACAC
Organism: Desulfobacterales bacterium; assembly: GCA_029940035.1. Lineage (GTDB taxonomy): Bacteria > Desulfobacterota > Desulfobacteria > Desulfobacterales > B30-G6 > JAJDNW01. The sequence goes on along the minus strand of JAOZRT010000017.1, from coordinate 804 downwards.
AGATTTTGATACCAAAATGGTAAATGAAAGGGGCGAAGAGGTAAACGTTCATGAAGGATCAGACGAGGATAACATTCAGGCCCTTTTAAGCGGACAAACCCTGTATGAAAAGTTCAGCCACCTTCCGGAAGAAGCCATAAAGCAAATTGAGGAAGTATGGTTTGCCAGTGAAAGGAAGCATCCCATAATCAGTTTCTTCAGGGAAAGGAAAATGGATATAAGAAAAGAACCTGTTGAAGTAGGATTTGAAGAAATAGCCTTGTGCTCCGGTCATGGCAGTGCCGGAATCAAGGTGGATATTGATACGTCAACAATGGTTAAAGGCTTATACGCCTGTGGCGATGTGGCTTGCGTCCCGAACCAATACCTTACAGGTGCATTTGTTTTTGGTGAAATTGCCGGTCAATCGGCTGTACAGTATGCAAAGGACGGCAACACTAAAAAAATTGACCAGGAAACAATCCAGAAACAGGCTGAGATGATCTTTGCCCAGATGGAAAGAGCTGACGGCATAAAGCCCAATGATTTTGAACGTAAGTTAAGAACGGTTATTACAGAATATCTAACACCACCCCGAAGCGCTGAAAAATTATCAACAGCGCTTCAGTGGATTAAGAGATTCAGGCAAGAAGATGTGGAATGTCTGAAAGTAGAAGACTGGCATGAATTAAGCAAAGCCGTTGAAGCACGATTCATTCTTGATTGTGCGGAAATGACGGCCAGGGCATCGTTAAAAAGAAACGAGACTAGATGGGGGGTTAGTGATTATCGATCTGATTTTCCTGAAAGAGATGATGAGAACTG
>JAOZRT010000146.1 GCA_029940035.1 Desulfobacterales bacterium | reverse complement strand
CCATCTAAAAATCAGGGATCCCCATGTCTGGCGTTTTCTCTTTCATGGAACTTGCATCGGACCCCAGGAAATCAGTGGAGATGAAATTTTCACAGATATCCTTGATGAGATCCAGCACCTTCAGGTGGTCCGGGTGTTGCCGGTAGCGTTCCAGGGATTCCGGATTGGCGAAAAGCGAAACAAGGGCAAAATCATAGGCCCGTTCCGAGGGAACGGTGTTGCGCCCGAACTCGTAAACCAGGATCTCGGATATGGTGTTGGGCAGGTTATCCATGAGTTCTTCCAGTTTTGCTATTTTGTTCTCGGCAACACCCGGTTTGAATTTCATCAGCACCACATGGTTCAGCATTAGACCTTCCTCCTCTTCATTAGAAACAGTTGAGCGTGTATAGCATACTTTGTCTAAAGCATATAGGAAAACAGGTAAATGAGAATCAGGCCACATCTTGAAAACGACTGGGCAGATCATAACCGCGCAATGTCTGCAATCTCGCTTTTCAGCAGGCGGGTGATCTCTTTGGGCGACATCTTCAGCATGATGCCGCGCTGTCCGCCATTGATGATCACACGATCGTAGGACAGAAGCCGGCTGTCCATGACAGAGGGCAGGGGTGTTGTTAACCCGAAGGGGCTGATGCCGCCCATTTTGTAGCCGGTCAAGCGTTCGGCTGTTGCCGGCAGTGCCATCTCAGTCCGTTTGGCTTTACAGGCCCGGGCCATGCGTTTGAGGTCCAACTCACGGTCTCCGGGCATCAGGGCCAGGACGTGTTGTTTGTTCCCCAACGTGACGACCAGGGTTTTTATGGTGCATTCCAGGGGGAACCCCACGGTCTGTGCCGCATACACGGCTCCCTTGCGGTCGTGGTCGTATTTGATGACCTCAAAGGCAGTGGTTTGCCTCGTTAGAAATTTTATGGCCCGAGTTGACATCTTGGATTGCTTGATTATCATCTGCATATTGTTTTGACAACAGCATCGCTGCCGAAACCATTGATGCCGGCAGCAAGGCATGACCATTTTTCAAGGGAGGATCCAATGGCGTATACCAAGAGTGATTACAAGGAAGATGTCGACAGGGTAACCGCAGTGTTCGAAACCAATAAGGGGACGTTTGAAGCAGAGCTTTATGCCCAGGAATGCCCGGAAACCGTGTGGAATTTCATTAATCTGGCGGAGGGGCGGCAGAATACAGACCGCAAAGGGAATTTTTATGACGGCCTCTCCTTCCACCGGGTCATCGAAGGATTCATGATTCAGGGGGGCTGTCCTCTGGGCACAGGAACCGGCGGACCTGGATATCGTTTCAAAGACGAATTCGACAGCTCCCTCCGGCATTCGGATGGAGGCGTGCTTTCCATGGCCAATGCCGGTCCCGGGACCAATGGAAGCCAGTTTTTCATTACCCTGGGACCTACACCTCACCTGGATGACCGCCATTCGGTATTCGGCAAGGTGACCAAAGGGATGGATGTGGTCAGCGAGATCGGTTCCGTCAAGACCGGGACCATGGACAAACCTGCCGAGCCTGTGGTGGTGAACAGCGTTACCATAGAGCGTTAGTAAAAAAAATAGCCACGAAGACACAAAGGCTCAAAGAATAATTTTCGAACATTAAAGGCACGAAGAGATTTATTCCAGTATTAAAAACCTGGTCCTTGGCCAGGTCAGAGCCATTAGGCTTTGCCGAAAAAATGACCCGAAGTTTTGAGTGATCTAAAGTTGCTGAATCGCTTCGCTCTGTCTTTAATAATAAAATAGATAGAATTCCTTAACTTTAGACACTTTAGGTCACTTTAGCGCACTTTAGTCACTTTGTGTTATGAAATAAATACTCCCTTCCAGGGAGAAACCAGTGCCTCTGGACCCTGGTATCTACTTCTTTGGGTCTTTGTGGCTTTTTTATGCGCGAATATTGACGCGGTCTTCTTTCTCTTTTATGATTTCCATCAGATAACGGCCATAGGAATTTTTCAGCATCGGGGCGGCAATCTCCTGCAGTTGTTCGCTGTCGATATAGCCGAGACGGTAAGCAATTTCCTCGACACACGAAATCCGGACCCCCTGGCGGTCCTGGATAGCCTGAATAAAGCTGGCTGCCTGCTGCAGGGCTTCATCCGTACCGGTGTCCAGCCATGCAAACCCGCGTCCGATCAATTCAACTTTCAACAGGCCTTGTTTCAGGTAAACCATATTGACATCCGTTATCTCAAGCTCCCCGCGCGCGGACGGTTTGAGTTCATCGGCAATCTTGATTACGTCGTTGTCGTAAACGTAAAGTCCGGGTACAGCATAGCTGGATTTGGGGTGTTCGGGCTTTTCCTCTATGCCGATGACGTTCTTTTCGCTGTCGAACTCGACAACACCATAGCGCTTAGGATCGCTCACCCGGTAACCGAAAATTCGCCCCCCCTTTTCAATGGCCATGGCTTTTTTCAGAATTGTTGGCAGGTTGTGGCCCTGAAAAATATTGTCACCCAGAATGAGGCAGACGTTGTCACCTGCAATGAATTGTTTGCCGATAACAAAGGCTTGAGCAAGCCCCTCCGGACGCGGTTGTTCTTTGTAGGAAAAATTCATACCCAGATGAGAACCGTCGCCCAGGAGCTTCTGGAAGAGGGGCAGGTCTGCAGGCGTTGATATGATCAGGATGTCACGAATCCCTGCAAGCATGAGAACGGATAGCGGGTAGTATATCATGGGTTTGTCGTAAACAGGCAGGAGCTGCTTGCTCACAACCCGGGTTATCGGATACAGGCGTGTACCTGATCCGCCAGCTAAAATAATTCCTTTCATAGTATCTCCAGAGTATTCGGATGAAAGTTCAATACGTGTCGAAATAAAGGGCCTTATGGAGCCTCAATACGGTTGAGGTATCGCGAATAATGTTCAGGGTCTTCTTTAATAAAACCCTTTAAATAGTTTAAATTATTATTTATACTTTCAATATATAAGTTTTTGCTGATCCCCCATCGTGTTTTAAAGTGGCTAGTGAAATAGTGGTCTACTCCATCCAGGTCACGGGCGAGCCGGCCTTGCATGTGTTCGTTGAAAACCAATGAATCTTCCAAAAGTTCCAACTCGTTGTTGTAGGCCTTGATGCCGGCCTCCCTGAATTCCTGATAAAGAAAGCGCAATTTCTCCAAATAACAGCGGTCTGCTGTCTGGCCAATCAGGTCTGCTGCGGCCAGCATTTTGCCCATGCGGGCATTACTCCGGGTTTCAAAGGTAATGGCGGAAATCGGCAGGTTCAGGTCGGTACAGAGGACAGCTGCCCGGCATTTTCGATAGTCATAGGCAGAATATCTGTTCTTTTTCATGTAATCCCGCATGAAGGCAATACCCCTGGAGACGTGAATCTGGGCAAACTGGGCTCCGGTTCCCTTGGTCTCCGATGACAGTTGAATGTATCCCACGTCGTGCATGAGGGCGGAGATCAGGCCCAGGGTGATGTCCTTTTTCTCCAGGGTCATGCCACTGGTATGTGCACCATGAATCAGTCTGGCCATGGCCAGCAGTGTGTCCGTGGTGTGTTTGAGATCATGATAGCGCGTATTGCACTTCCTGTAGCCCTGATATTTGCCAGCGAACAGCTTGATAATATCGTGGAAGACTATTTCGATGGGCTTGACATCGAGTCCAGGGTCCAGGGTGAGCACGATATTTTTGACTTCCGCCAGAACGCTGGAGGGGTTTTCCATGGTCACCAGGTTCGAAAGAAGGGTAAGGTCATTTGGCTGAGGTTTGGAATTGGTTTGTCTGGCAGCTTTTGGGTGCATAATGATGGCAACAGTACCTATGCGAAATATTCTTGATTGTCTTGCTCTTGGGTTGAATTGTCGTGGCTTTTTCTACGAACCAAAGCCCAATTAGTCAACCAAAAAGATCTTCCCGGCTGTTAAACAGCCGGGAAGATTTTCTTGTTAAGCGACTTCCTGGTATTCCGCATCTACCACATCTTCATCGGCGGTACGCTGTGTGCCGGTAGAACCGGGGTCCTGCATGTCAGGACCCGGATGGCCCCCTTGCTGGGAACCTGGGGCGTTTTGATAGGCAGCGGCCGTGATGGTGTGGACCGCCTGGGTCAGGGTGTCGGACAGGCGGCGGATATCGGCAGCATTGTCACCGCCCAGGGCATCCTTGAGCTGCCCGGTGATGCCTTCCACCTCCATGCGCGCGGCAGGGTCGACACTGGCGCCCATTTCATCCAGGGTTTTCCCGGAGCTGTGAATCAAGGCCTCAGCACTGTTCCTGGCTTCAACCAGCTCTTTTTTAGCGCGGTCTTCTTCGGCGTGCAGTTCGGCATCGCGCACCAGCCGGTTTATTTCGGTCTGTGAAAGGCCCGAGGAAGCGGTTATACGGATGGACTGTTGCTTGCCCGTGGCCTGATCCTTGGCAGACACATCCACGATACCGTTGGCATCGATGTCAAAGGTTACCTCGATTTGCGGTATGCCCCTGGGAGCAGGGGCAATACCCGTCAGTTCAAAACGGCCAAGGGTTTTGTTGTCAGGCGCCATCTCTCTTTCCCCTTGGACCACATGGATGGAGACGGCGGGCTGGTTGTCATCGGCAGTAGAAAACACCTGGCTGTTTTTAGCCGGGATGGTGGTGTTTTTGGCGATGAGTTGGGTCATGACGCCTCCCAGGGTTTCGATTCCCAGCGAAAGCGGTGTTACATCCAGCAACAGTACGTCTTTTACGTCCCCTTTGAGCACGGCGCCCTGAATGGCGGCACCCAGAGCCACAACTTCATCAGGGTTTACGCCCTTGTTGGGCTCTTTGCCGAATATCTCCTGGACCTTATCCTGGACGGCTGGCATGCGGGTCATGCCGCCCACCATGATAATCTCATTCAAATCGCCCATGGAAAGCCCGGCGTCCTGCATGGCCGTCTGGCAAGGCCCGGCCAGGCGTTCCAGCAGATTTTCCACCAAAGATTCCAGTTTGGCCCGGGTGATTCTGACATTAAGGTGTCTGGGCCCGTTGGCATCAGCTGTTATAAAAGGCAGGTTGACGTCGGTTTCCATGGAAGTGGAGAGCTCCATTTTGGCCTTTTCAGCCGCCTCTTTCAAGCGCTGCAGGGCCATGTTGTCCTGGCGGATGTCAATGCCCTGTACTTTTTTAAATTCATCGGCGATATAGTCAATCAGGCGCAGATCGAAATCTTCGCCCCCCAGGTGGGTATCGCCATTGGTAGCTTTAACCTCGAACACACCGTCTCCGATTTCAAGGATGGACACATCGAAGGTGCCACCGCCCAGGTCGAATACAGCGATTTTTTCCTCTGATTTCTTATCCAGGCCATAGGCCAGGGAGGCGGCCGTGGGCTCGTTGATGATCCTGAGAACATTGAGGCCGGCAATTTTTCCGGCGTCCTTGGTGGCTTGTCGCTGACTGTCGCTGAAGTAGGCCGGCACCGTGATAACCGCGTCGGTCACCTTTTCGCCCAGGTAGGCTTCGGCTGATTTTTTGATGTCCGCCAGAATAAAGGACGAAATTTCAGCAGGGCTGTAGCTCTTGTCTCTAATGTTTACGCGAACATCGCCGCTGGCGTCCTTTTCAATACCGTAGGGCAGGTTACGGATATCTTGCTGAACTTCGGGTGCGTCATATTTAAGCCCGATCAGCCGCTTTATGCCGAAAACCGTATTGTCAGGGTTGGTAATAGCCTGTCTTTTGGCGATCTGTCCAACCAGGCGCTCACCCTTTTCCGAAACAGCGATAATGGAGGGCGTTGTGCGGGTGCCTTCCAGGTTGTTGATAATTTTTGGATCCTGACCTTCCATAATCGAAAGGCATGAGTTGGTTGTTCCAAGATCGATTCCAATTATTTTACTCATTTTTCCTCCTTCAATTGGCCCACATGGTAGATAGAGGGTCAACCTTTTATTATTCGTTATAATTTTTATTCAAATCGTTACAATTAAAAGTAAGCATTTACATTATTATGTCAATCATTACATGATAAAATATATTACTAAATAGTAAAAAAGAATAAAAGTAATGAATATGGATATTGAAATACATACCTATGCTGTTGACAAACATTGGGACAGTGATATCAGCATTTATGTTATGACAACCGAGATATCCGCTATCATCCTGGCAGCTGGATATGCCAGCCGCATGGGCCGCATGAAGCCCTTATTGCCATTGGGTAAGGAGTCGGTCATCGCGCATGTTGCCGAATCGTTTCGAGAGGCAGGTGTAAATGCCATAACAATCATGCTCGGCCATCGTTGCCGTGACATCATTCCTGAATTAGAGAAATACAACCTTGCCTGGAAGGTGAACCAACACTATGCCCAGGGGATGCTGAGCTCCATTAAAAAGGGTATTGAAGCGCTCGGGAGCGACACAAAGGCATTTTTCATCATGCCGGTTGACATCCCCCTGGTGAGGCCATCCACGCTGCAACATCTGGTAGAAAAGCATAAAGCCCACCCCGGACAGGTTATCTACCCTGTTTTTCAAGGGCAAAGAGGGCATCCCCCCCTGGTCCCGGTCTGTTTTGCAGGGGAGATATTGACATATGAGGGATCCGGCGGGTTGCGGCGCTGCCTGCAAGCGTGGGACCGCGATAGCCTGGATGTGGCCGTAGCCGACCAGGGCGTGCTTGTGGATATGGACACCCCTGATGATTATGCCGCTATCCTGGAAAGATACAGGCACCTTGCTATGCCCTCAAAAAAGGAGGCCCTGGCGCTGTTGATGATTCACCAGCATGACAACCCTTCTGTGGTGGCCCATGCCAGTGCGGTTGCATCTGTGGCGGCAGCCATCGGGCAGGCCTTGAACCGTTCAGGAAACAATGTGAACGTACGGATGATCGAAACTGCAGGGCTCCTGCATGATATTGCCAAAGGTCGATCCAACCATGCCCAAAGGGGGGCAGAACTAATTGCAGCAAACGGATTCAAGGCGGTGGCGGATGTTGCCGGGCAACACATGAACCTTGTCTTTGATCCTTCAAACGGGATTAACGAGGCGGATGTGGTTTATCTTGCAGACAAGATGGTGAGCGGATCGGAAATCGTACCATTGGAAAGGCGCCTGCATTGGAAAAAAGAACAGTTTCGCGATGATTCTGAGGCATTGAAGATGATGTCCTTCAGAATGGAGCAGGCCATCAGGATTAGGCAAACCATAGCCAAAATGATTGGTAATCCATTGGAAAAACTGTTTTTACCATAAAATCGTGCTTCACGCTTTTATGGGAAACAGAAATTTAAAGGACTTGCTTTTTGGAATGAATAATATAGATTGATATGGGCATATGCCCAAAAAACAAGCATGCCTATATGCATGCGACGAGTTTGAGACAGAAATCATATTTTCAAAAGAGGTGAATTGTTTCTAATGTAGGGGAGGCGGAAAATGACACACGTGATCGAAGAAATAGACAAGGTGGAAATCCTGACCCTTCAGGACAATTTTATCGACATCGTTACCAAGGACAATTCCGATGTGATTCAGCGCGCTTTACCGTTAAAAGGGGTAGAGGTCAGCAACAGCATCCTGGCCGAACACGGTTTTTCCGCCCTGGTGACAATTACCCGGGATGGACAATCAAGATCCCTGCTGTTTGATTTTGGATTTTCCGAAGACGGGGCTGCCCGCAATGCAGAGGCACTCAATGCCGACCTTTCAACGGTTGAGGTTCTTGCACTGTCCCACGGCCATCTGGATCATGTGGGCGGTATAAAGAAAATGGTTGAAATGATCGGGAAAAACAGCCTGGATCTGGTGCTGCATCCCTGGTCCTTTGTCAATCCGCGGTTTTTGAAAATCACCGAAGAGTTCAAGGTGTATTTTCCCGCCTTTACCAAAGAAAAGGCCAAAGCATGCGGTGTGAACCTCATCGAATCGGAAGAACCCTATCCACTCCTGGATGGCCAGACACTTTTTCTTGGACAAATCCCAAGAGTTACCACTTTTGAAAAAGGCGCGCCCGACCTGTGCTGCGAGGTTGACGGCAGGGAAATGCCCGACCCGTTTCATGATGACACCGGGCTGGTATTTAACATCAAGGGTAAAGGCTTGGTGGTGCTTTCCGGATGCGCCCACGCCGGCATCGTGAACACGGTGAAGCATGCCCAGGCCGTAACCGGTATCAATAAAGTGCATGCCGTTATGGGTGGCTTCCATCTTTCAGGCACGGACTTCGATACCGTGGTCAAACCCACAACCGATGATTTGAAAGCCTTTGAGCCCGATTATGTGGTGCCCACGCACTGCACGGGAAGAGAGGTGTGCATATACATTGAAAAAGAGATGCCTGGTCAGTTCATCCTCAATATGTCCGGGACCAAGCTGACCTTTGCCGCTTGACACCCTTTTTGATGATGCTTAGACTTCCACGATAAAATAGGTCAAGTTATTCGGCATCATCATCATCATCAAGGAGCAAGCGCATGAAAAGCGCTTTCCCAACCCAAGAGAAAAATGATAAAGGGAGCACGGTTCATAACCATTTTGGATCGGCTCCCTGTTTTGTTAAGGAAGAAAATGACACAGCCCACAATGATTGAAACCAACCAGACCGAAGGCATCCAGAAAATGCTGGCCGAGGCCGGGTACTCGCAACAGGCCATTCAATACTATATTGAAAAACCCCATATGGGCTCCATTCCGGATGCTGAGCTGAAATCCGAAATGACAGGTACCTGCGGCGACACCATGGGTATATATGTCAAAATGAACAACGGCACTATCCAAGACGTAAAATACGAAGTTATGGGTTGTGCCGGGGCTGTTTCGGCTGCCATGGCTGCTGTAGACCTGATCAAAGGCCACAGCCTGGAATTCGCCCGGCATCTCAATGACGGGGATATTTTCAAGGTGCTGGAAGAAATACCGGTAAAAAAACACCATTGCATCCAGTTGGCGGTCAAAACGCTCCACAAGGCCATCGATGAATACCTGAATCCTGCATGAAATTTGAAAGCCTCCGGATCGTGCAGGATCCAGAGAATACAACGGACAAAAATAACCGGCAACTATCATACAATGTTCGTGCAAACCCAAGGAGCAACATATGCCGCTGTTCGACTATATTTGCGAGGATTGTGGTAAAACCGTTGAATTGCTGGTGGCGGGTCATTCCGATCAACCCACCTGTTCTGCCTGCGGAAGTTTACATATGCAAAAACTTCTGTCAGCACCGTCTTCCATGTCCGGTGTTGCCAAGTCGCGCATGCCCGGACCGGGAGATACTGCTTGCTGCGGCTCATCGCCCTCGCAGGCCTCCTGTGCCGGTCCTGGCAGCTGCTGCGGAAAAACATTTTAGTGCCTGAAGGAATCCGGTTGTAAAAAATGATCACCCTCACACCAACCATTCTCGTGGAAGGGCTTCAGTTTCCTGAAGGACCGCGGTGGCATGACGACCGGCTGTGGTTTTCCGACATGAATGCCCAAAAGGTGATGGCCGTTGACCTGTCCGGTAATCTTGAAACCATTGTGTATGTACCGGGGTCCCCCTCAGGCCTGGGGTGGCTGCCGGACGGCCGGCTTCTTATTGTCTCCATGACAGACAGGCGCCTGTTGCGGTTCGAAAAAGGGAAGCTGGTTCAGGTGGCCGACCTTTTCGGCATGGCAACCTTTCACTGCAACGATATGGTTGTGGATGGCCAGGGACGTGCCTACATCGGCAATTTTGGTTTTGACCTGGGTTCTTTTCAAAAAATGGTTCCTGCAGAAATCATCATGGTACATCCGGATGGAGATGCCATCGTGGCTGCCCGGGATCTCCTCTTTCCCAACGGTACGGTCATAACCCCGGATGGAAAAACGTTGATTGTCGCGGAAACATTTGGGCAGCGACTCACTGCTTTTGATATCCAGCCGGACGGGATGCTGACCAACCGCAGGGTCTGGGCGGAAATGCAAGGGTATTTTCCGGATGGCATCTGCCTGGATGAGGCCGGCGGCATCTGGGTCGCTTCACCGGAAAACCACGCCGGTGTCCTACGGGTTATCGAGGGAGGCCGCATCTCCCACCGCGTCAGCGTTGAATCCAACGCCTATGCCTGCATGTTGGGTAATCACGATGGCCGCACTCTTTTTGTGTTGACCGCAGGAGCTTTCAATCCTAAAAAGACAGAGGCCGGCGGGCGTATTGAAGCAATCGAAGTTGACATTCCCGGCGCAGGGCTACCCTAATAGCTGGTAGCTCATAGCAAACTAAGATAGTGGTCGGTGGTCAGCGGTCGAGGACAGATGCTGAAGCCCTGGACTACATGCCCGTTCTTCGTATCAACGACGTAGTGCAGGGATTTATCCCTGCCAGAAGCAGGTTGCAGATAATAAACATCAACGTGACAACTTTTAATCAGGACTTGACCTCACTCCAATACTCCATAATTCCACTACCCGTCACCTGACGACGGTCTATATCATTATCCCACACGCCGGTAATATCTTACCGAATCAGTGGAGTAGATGGCCAGTGCCGTCCAGATCAGGAGGAAGCAGACGACCTGGGCCTTGTAGAACGGTTCATTAAACAGAAATACCGCCATGAGGAACATGCAGCTGGGCGCTATGTATTGCAGGATACCCACGGTAGAGAGCTTCAAACGCCGGGTGCCGAAACTGAAAAACAGCAGGGGAACGGCTGTTACAAGCGATGATGCCACATATCAGAAAAGAAACACCGCCAAAAACAAGTCCGGACATGGTTCTTTTCGCGGCCCGCTCTGATGCTTCCGTCCTCATGAATATATTCACCTAAGGTTTATTTAAAAGCTGCCACCTGCCACCTGCCATTGGTCGAGTGACGCCCGTATTACGCCTTTACAGCTATTTTCACAAGGATTTTTCGACACACGAATTGCCATAATATCTATTTTGTGATAATAGGGCTTCAATCTATAACGTGTAAAAATAATTATACATTGAGAGATTTTATGACTGAGAATGATGAAACCCGAACTTTCGAGGACAGGAGAG
>JAOZRT010000487.1 GCA_029940035.1 Desulfobacterales bacterium | reverse complement strand
GGTATGGTATACCTACCGCATCGATGACCACCTGACCCGCATCATCGAAAAAAACTTTGCCGCCTATAAAGCCGCCGAAGAACTCGAGACGGCCCTTGTGAATCAAAAAGGGTTTGTCTCCTATTATTTGCTGGACAGTAATCCGGACTGGCTCAGGCAGTTGGGAACATACCGTCAGATTTTCAAAGAGCGGCTCCAGACAGCGCGTGATCTTGCCGAAGGTCCTATGCAAAAAGAGGCCATCAACCGGATCGCTGCTGAATATACCCATTTTATAGATCTTAAAGATCGTGTTATCGTGCATTATGAAATGGGGCAGGAGGAGACTGGGGCTGCTCTTCATCCTGAATCACGCGATCTTTTTTTCAGCATTCTCGACCAGTGCGAAAAATATAAGGAAAGTCACATTTCCATGGTCCAGAAAGTAAAAGAAAACGCCAGGATGCAGGCCCGGAGACTGAGAGTAACCGCCTTTACAGCCGTGTTCCTGGATTGCTTGATCGGGGTTTTTCTGGCTGTTCTGTTGCTAAAGCAGATATTGGCGCCGGTTCGAATGCTTACCCTTGAAGCTGAACGCCATGAGGGAAAAAATCGGCCGAAAGATGAAATCGACGCGCTCCAACAAAGTGTAAGGGAATTGATCGGTGATGTGGATGAAAGTCATAATAAACTGGCAAAAAGTCGTGAGCATTTGCTCCAGGCTGAAAAAATGGCCTTGGTTGGCCAGCTTGCCGCAGGCATGGCGCACGGCATCCGGAATCCATTTACATCCGTTAAAATGAGATTGTTTTCGCTCGGCCGCACCCTTGAATTGACGGAACCCCAGACAGAAGACTTCGATGTGATCAACCAGGAAATCCGCCACATCGATACCATCATCCAAAATTTTCTTGAATTTTCACGCCCGCCCAGGTTTGAGCCCCTGATCATCAGTCCTTCAGAGATTGTTGACGCGGTGATGCAGTTGGTGCATCACCGCCTCAAAGCCCTTGATGCTACAATCGAGGTCCTGCGAAATCAACCCTTGCCCTCGATCCAGGCGGACCCCGAACGGCTGAAGGAAGCCATGGTCAACCTCATCGTAAATGCCTGCGCAGCCATGGGAAGCGGCGGACATATAACCATACGGGAAGAAACGGCCACAGATGTTTCCCTGGGCAAAGCGGTTATCATCCATATCAGCGATAACGGTCCCGGTATTCCGGCCGCGATTCAGAAAAAAATATTTCAACCATTTTTTACAACCAAGGAAGACGGCACCGGGCTGGGCCTTAGTATAGTCGACCGAATTATCCGTGACAACCAGGGACGTGTGGATCTATTTTCCGAGGCCGGGAAAGAGACGATGTTCAGCCTGGTTTTTCCGCAAAAGGATTAAAACTGTGAGTACCATATTACTCATTGACGATGATGACCAGTTGCGCAAAAGTTTTACACGGATTTTGAGCCAAGAAAAATACCGGATAGTAAGCGCATCTTCAGGTGAAGAAGGAATCGAGATTATCCGGGAAGCGTCCCCGGATATGGCCGTTGTAGATTACCGGCTTCCGGGAATGGATGGGCTTGAAACCTTTAAAGCCATTCACCGGCTGGATCCCAAACTGCCGGTGGTTATGATGACCGCATACGGTACTACAGATACCGCTATCAATGCCATCAAAGAAGGCGTTTTTGATTTTATCCTCAAACCTTTCGACATCCCCGATATGCTGAACGTTATTGAAAAGGCCTTGGAGACAGCCAGATTTATGCGCATGCCGGTGGATATGAACATTTCAGCGGAGCAGGTTTCGCGAGAGACCATCATCGGTCAAAGCCAGGCCATGCAGGATGTTTACAAGACGATCGGGCGCGTCGCTTCCACCGATGCCACCGTGCTCATCCGGGGGGAGTCCGGAACCGGAAAGGAGCTGGTGGCGCGTGCGGTTTACCAGTACAGCGATCGTGCAGATAGACCTTTCCAGGTCATCAATTGTGTTGCCATTCCAGACCACCTGCTGGAAAGCGAACTGTTCGGCTACGAAAAAGGGGCTTTTACCGGTGCGGCTTACAGAAAAATAGGAAAAGTGGAGCAGGCCGACAGCGGTACCATTTTCCTGGATGAGATCGGAGATATGCCCCTGAACCTCCAGGCCAAAATATTGCGACTGCTTCAGGACAAACGTGTCGAACGATTGGGAAGCACTAAACCCATACCGGTGGACGTCCGCATCATCGCAGCGACCAACCGGGATTTAGAGGCCGCCATGGCGGATGACAGCTTCCGCGAAGACCTGTATTATCGTTTGAAAGTTGTCACTATCAAATTGCCCCCGTTGCGCGAAAAGCTGGAAGATATTCCAAGCCTGGCGGATTATTTTATTTCACAATATGCCGGGTCGCAGGCAAAGGGGAATCCGGGGATTTCCGATAAAGCCATCCAGTTGCTTTCCAATCATGCATGGCCCGGGAATGTACGCGAATTTGCCAATATTATCCAAAAAACCCTGATCTTCAATCGTGGCGGTCCCATAGCTGCCGATGATATTGTTCTGGCAACGGATTCCCAAAATGAAATAATACAAGCCAACAGCGAAAATAGTGAAATCATTCAACTGTTACAGCCAATGGCGCGCCGGGTCCTGGAGAGCAATGGCCCCCCGGACCGGTTCGACGTTTTCATGGACAGCGTTGCCAGACTTTTTGTTCGCGAAGCACTGGCCATGACCGGTGGAAATCGCTCGAAAACTGCAAAGCTGCTAGGCATGTCGCGTCCGACCCTGAACGCAAAAATCGAAAAGTATCGGCTATCATTGGATACCGTTGTCAACAGTGATTCAAGCGGGAACATACACGGATAGCACCTCGAAATCTGGTAGGAGGTAGCCGAATAGGCCTACCCCCTCCCTACAG
>JAOZRT010000486.1:2032-2897 GCA_029940035.1 Desulfobacterales bacterium | reverse complement strand
GACAGGATTTACAGGATTGACATGATAAAACGGTATAAGGTTTACGGTTCACGGTACAAGGTTGCCATGAGTTTATGGCTGACAATATTTTAATTTTACCGCAGACGTTCGCAGACAAACGCGGACAAAGAACAGATAATTATCAATCGCTTCGCGAAAGGCTGCAAGCTTCTGGGGTTCCGTCTTCTGTGGTTACGGTTTCTGTCATTAATTTCTCGCCGAACCAAACCCGCTACGCGGGGCTTCATTCGAGCCCACAGAGAACTCAAAGATTTTTCATTTTACCGCAGACAGACGCAGACAAGAACAGACATTTATTTTATCGCTTCGCGATAGGCGACAGGCCTCTGGAGTTCTGTCTACTGTGGTTCTGTCCTCTGGTATTTACCACGGATACTCGTGGACAGATTAAATTCTGCAGTAATGTAGAAATACTTTCAGCTACGAACTCAATGCCACCTTGCACCGTTTACCTTATACCTAATTCAAATCCTGTTTTATCCTGTAGATCCTGTCAAATAAAAATCTTCATACATCTTCCTGCCTTGATGCGAATATTTTTAACCATACAGCCACATTAGTAAAGCAAAACTTATGAAAAAAAATCAGGCAGATCATTTACACTTCTTTGAATTGTGTTTCCAGGCCGCTGGGTTAGAATATAGCTGCACAACAAATTTAAACGCTCATGATGAGCATAGTACCTGGATATTGCACGAGTTGGAGGCTTCCATAGGCAAGGCGTCCAAAGGTGAAGTCGTAGTATTTTACTTCGAATCTTTGGCAACACAGCATATGAAAGCCTCCGGCTCGCCCTCCGGGTGAAATTTGATGAGATAAAATGACAATCATTTTCCACAAGTGT
>JAOZRT010000486.1:0-2022 GCA_029940035.1 Desulfobacterales bacterium | reverse complement strand
GAATTGTGTTTCCAGGCCGCTGGGTTAGAATATGTACAACGAGCCTGGGGCTTTCTCCAAAAGAGCTGGAGAAGATCAGGGGGCGTAGAGTAGGTCATAGCTGATGGCTCATAGGGTGCTATCAGCTACGCGCTACGACCTATGAGCTGTTTTCACCCGACTCCTTGACCCTCTGGAAACCTGGAAACCTTTTATTAATGGAGGCCTACTATGAAGATTAAAATGTATCGAAAAACGTTGATGATCACCGTACTCGTGATGTTCACCACGCTTGGCGCAGCCCATGCCAACCAAAACCATGCCACCACAGCAAGTCCTGGACAGTCAGGCACCGTCACCCTGTCCGGCCATCTGGTGCAGGAGAAAATCTATTTGCACGGGGACGGCATCTTTGAGTTGAATCTGGAACTGAACGCATCTCAAGCGTTGTATGACCCGCGTCCAATGGAAAAAAATGTGGATATCGTGCTGGTCCTTGACCGCAGCGGTTCCATGCAGGGGTTGAAAATGCAATATGCCAAAAAAGCGGTTCTAAATCTCATCTCCCTGCTTTCACCTGGCGATCGGTTGAGTCTCGTGAGCTATTCAGATGGTGTTCGACGGCATTGCCGGCTGGTAAACCTCACGGACCACAACCAAAGGATGCTGCGCAGCATGGTCCACGCCATTTACGCCGGCGGCAGCACCAACCTGGGCGGCGGACTTCAGACCGGTATTGATATGATTCTGCAGGAACCGCAGGGCAACCGCATTCGCAAGGTCATCCTCATTTCAGACGGCCTGGCCAACAGGGGGATCGTCAACCCCTGGGATCTTGGACGTATGGCCTCCATTGCTTTGGAAAAAGATTTTTCAGTGGCCACCGTGGGGGTAGGGGACAGCTTCAACGAACAGCTGATGGCGCACATTGCCGACCAGGGGGCCGGCACATATCACTATATGGAAAACCCGGATGCGTTTGCCGCGGTTTTCGAGCACGAGTTCATGAAATCCAGGCATGTGGCTGCCACCAGCCTGGAAGTCCACATTCCCAAAGTGCCGGGCGTCCGCCTGATGAGCGCCGGCGGGTTTCCCATAAAGGAATTAGCCAATCATTATGCCGTGTATCCGGGCAATCTCCTTTCCGGTCAGACCCGCAAGCTGTTTCTCAGGTTTCAGGCTTCCACGACAACCAGAGAATCCTATACCCTTAAGGGCATCTGGATCAGCTATGTGAGCCAGGGTACCTTTTTTCGCGAACCGCTGCAAAAACCCTTTACCATCGTCTGGGCGCAGGATGAAAATGAAGTCCTCTCCTCGATTCACAAAGAGGCCTGGGAGGAGAAAGTGATCCAGGAGGATTACAACCGTCTCAGGGAAGAGGTGGCTGCCGACGTCAAGGCCGGCAATGAGCAGGAAGCCATTCAAAAGATTGAAACCTATATTCAGGAGAAAAAAGAGCTCAACAGTCGCGTGCAGTCGGATCAGGTGGGTAAAAACCTGAAAGAAGATGTGGAGGATTTGAAAACCATGGTCCGCGACACCTTCCAGGGCAGCCCGGCCGCAGTAAGCGAGAAGCGGAAGTCAAATGCCAAATCCCTGCAGTACGAAGGATATAAGGAGCGACGCAGCAAGAACTAAAATCATTACTCACCACAGAGACACGCGGAGGACACAGAGTAATTACCCCAGAAGGTGAGAACTTGAGAAGGTAACTGACAGAGGACAGAGGACAGAACCCCAGAAGACGGAGGTCGGAAGACGGACGAAAGACTCTGCAGGGCTGAAGCCCTGGCCTACATGCCCATTCCTCGAATCAACAATGTAGCGCAGGGATTTATCCCTGCCAAGGGCTGGATGCATTTCAACATTTTTCCCAGGATCAATCATCCAGAACAACCGGGTGTTAGGTACCAGGATAAATTTCAATATAAAGTGACAACTTTTAATCAGGACTTGACCTTCGCGAAGCGACAAAAAATATGATCTTGTCTGCGGATGCCTGCCCCGTGAAACCCGTACTTGCTCCTGTTTCACTGGGGT
>JAOZRT010000485.1 GCA_029940035.1 Desulfobacterales bacterium | reverse complement strand
TGCCGGCGGGGATGGTTTTCGTCCGTAACCAGAATGGCTCGCACAACCCTGATGAAACAATGTATATCGCTGATTTTCTTCTTGCAAGCGGAATCGTATATGAACATTTGATGAGATTCCATAAATAGACCTGCCAGCCTTTAGCAGTTAACAGCTGAGGTGGGCGACACCCACAACCAAAAGTTATCAGCTATCAGTTACTGACAATTGATAGCTGATAACTGAAAACTAAATAAATAGAGGTGAAACTATGTTCTCTAACGCATTCCCCAGTCGAAAGCTCATGGCGGAAATGACCGCCAAGATGCTCGTTGAAATAAAAGCTGTACATTTTCAGTCTGATAAGCCTTACATGTTCACCTCTGGTCTTGCCAGCCCTGTATATATTGATTGCAGGAAAATCATATCATATCCCCGCATTCGAAATGCTTTAATGGATTTTTCTGTCTCAATTCTGCTCCGCGACGTTGGCTTTGAACAATTTGATGCTGTAGCCGGTGGAGAAACAGCGGGTATTCCGTTTGCGGCATGGATTGCAGACAAAATGAATCTTCCCATGCAGTATGTTCGTAAAAAACCCAAGGGGTTTGGCCGCGATGCCCAGATTGAGGGTGATATCACCGAGGGTCAGCGTGTTCTTCTGGTGGAGGACCTGACTACGGACGGAGGCAGCAAGATTAAATTTTGTGAAGCTTTGCGACGGGCGGGAGCTGTTGTAACAGACACCATAGTAATTTTCTATTATGACATGTTTGCCGAAACCCGTGAAAATTTGCTGAACCACAACTTACGCCTGCATTGGCTGGCGACATGGTGGGATGTTCTCGCTGTGAGTAAAGAGAATGGGTATTTTGACACAAAAACTCTTACTGAAGTCGAGGCCTTTCTGAATGAACCGCTGGTCTGGTCGGGTAACCACGGTGGTTCAACTGAAATTGCAAAACTGGCAAAGTAAAGGAAAATGGGGTCATTTTTCTACTCCTCCTTTATGCAGCGAACGCTATAGCCGTTTGCACGAGCATCATTAAAGATGCCAGCGAAATTGTTGCCAAACATCAATAAATAACTGTAATTGGACATGAAGATACTGCTCCAATAGAAGCCGTAAACAGCATCATTTGGCCTCGATCCATCCCAATACTGGCGGTTACCTGCCACTACCATCTTCAAGGATGACTCAAACGCGCCCACAGAATTGTTAGGGTGCCAAGGGGCCTGCTCCGTCTCAAATTCGGCACGCGTAGGCAACCTGAAGCCAGATACGCCCTGCTGCCATAAGTTATAGTTTTGTGGACTTCTTCAATCCCCTATTGATCCTTCATCGTTATCATTAGCAGGTGTAATAAAATCTCCATGACCTGGAACATCAGAAGGACTGAGAGTCGAAGTTGTGGCGCTATTGCGACCCTGATGCCCATCAGCCAATCTGCCCCACTGGTAGAGATCCCCATAGGCCGCAGAATCGTCAGCTCTTACAGCTACCTGGGAAGCGCCAAGGCTGCTGGCCATCCAGAACCGGCCATAACGGGGACAGAATTATTATTGCTGCCAACACATTATAAAATATTTTCATAACTCTTCATTTTTCCAGTACAGAGTACATCTCTTCCCCGTAACAGGGGTTAAAACCTACAACGGCCAGCTCGGTTCAAAAGCCTGCTGATAAATCAAACGGACATCATTTTCATTAAGATCTCGAGGGTTAGGTACAAAAAGCCGGGCCTGTTTCATGGCTCCATCGACCAGTAAGGGGAGGTCCTTTTCCGGAATATCGTAATCTTTCATCTGACAGGAAACGTTAATCGATTCTTCCAGATCAAGTACGGCTTCAACTGCCAGATAGGCCGACTCCAGTGGAGAGAGACCGTCCACATCCTTGCCCATCAGTTTTGCGATCCTGGTATATTTATCGGGGCTGCCAGGCAGATTGAATTGCATTACATGGGGCAGCATGATCGCATTGGTACGGCCATGGGTCATGTGATATTCCGTCCCCAGAGGATATGCCAGTGCGTGTACAGCCCCTAAACCGCCACTGGTAAAGGCCAGACCGGCCAGTGTCGCGGCAAGGCACATATGATAACGACCATTTACATTCGATCCTTTGGCACAGGCTACCGGCAGGTGCGTACCGATTAAGCGGATAGCCTCTTCAGCCCAGATGTCTGAGAACACAGTCGCATTCATAGACACATAGGCTTCAATAGCGTGCACCAGCGCATCCATGCCGGTATCGGCGGTGACGATCGGCGGCAGACTCAGTGTCAACAGGGGATCCACAATAGCCACATCCGGCAGCGAAAAGGGTGTAAAGACAACATTCTTGGTATTCTGCTCCTCGTCAGTCATCACCAGAACTCGAGTAACTTCACTGCCTGTTCCTGCAGTAGTGGGTACCAGAATCATCCTGGCGCCCTTATTCGGAACGGTGTCCACACCGATATAATCAAGTATGCACCCTTCATTGCCTGCCCGGATAGAGATCCCTTTCGCCACATCAAGTGAGCTGCCTCCTCCGACACCCACAATCAAATCGCAACCCTCTGATTTAAAAATGGCTGCTCCGTTATCGATAATTCTTGATGGCGGCTCCGGTTCCACTTTATCGTATAATACACAGGGAATATTTTCATCCTGAAGAGATTCCTCGATCGATTTTATCAGGCCGGCATCGACAATTCCCGGATCGGTCACCAGCAGTACTTTGCTCCCGCGCAAATATCGAACTTCAGCGGCTACCGTCGCTGAGGAACCGAGCCCCATAATCACTTTGTTGGGGGAAAATGCTATATGCGTTTTTGCCTGGTAATCCTCGCTCATATCTGGATCTCCTCTGTTTAATTGGTCCGTCCTGCTTATTTCAGAATTATTGATATCTACACCGATCCGATATTCTTGAC
>JAOZRT010000145.1 GCA_029940035.1 Desulfobacterales bacterium | reverse complement strand
TTGGACAGTTCGGGCCATCCCTACGGCAAGGACGGGAAATAGTAGATTAAGCAGAAAAGGATTGATAGCGATAATAGAAAGATTGTTAAACCAGCGTAACTTTTTGGACGTAGTCAGTGTTCGGCGGGGTTTCACGATTTCCCAGAAAGCAATGAGCATGAAAATCAAAACAAATGAAAATAGACGGATTATGCCATTATTTTCCATTAGAATAGACCTATGGGTCTAAGCGTTAGTTGAGGTTAATGTAATGGTGATAAATGGACATAATCAACGGTCTGCTCAAAATACAGATAACACAAATATCACAACCTTTTGGGACGTACAATTATTACCGATATGTCATCTGCATTTCTGAATCTATGCCCACTTGTATTTTCAAGATGACATTTGAGAATAAACGCCCACCCAAAAAGTAAGGTGGGCGTTCTAATTAAACAACTCCCATCCATTCCTTAAAAAATATCATTGAGCCTGTAGATAATGGCAAAGTTGATATAGAAAAAAGTATCTTGCCCTGTATGGTCAACCGAATCTCCATTATCCTCTTCACCATATCCTGCTGTACCCTCAAACAGATATCCTGATTTTACCCCAAGTGTGAATCGGTCCCCTATATTATAATTCAAGCCGATCACAGGTCCAACGCCAAAACTCATTACCGAATAGTCGAGACCATCTATAGTTTCAGTACCATATGATATTTTTAATTCAGGACCAAGCCATAACCGGATGTTCGGGGTTCTATAAACCCCAAATCCAAAATCATTGTCAATTACAAAGTTGTCTACCTTAAGAGTGGGGCCATCATCAATTTCATACTCTTTTTTCTCCATGCCCACACCAAGACGATAATTGAATAATTTATCTTTGGCTACTGCCGTATCAAGAATAAAACCAAACCCAGTGCCACTATCATCTGTGTCAATATCATTATCATCCGAACCTTCAGTATTTATCGTCCATGTTCCTGATCCAGAACCAAATGTATAGTATCCCCCTAAACCCATAGCCAGTGATTCCGAAAGCATGAATACAGATACCAGTACGATTGCAATAAAATGGGCCAGACAGAATTTCTTCATGCACTATCCTCCTTCGTATCTATAATTAGATTATCATTAATATATAAATTAACAGATAAGGTAGATACATGAATTAGTGGGGTGGGTCAAGAAATGGTAATTTTAGGCGTATGGGACTGGGAAATTTGCCGGTATCCCAGCCAACTAGCACCGGTGATTATCTGGCATAAACCGAGCCTAAAAAACTGTGATTACATGACATTTCACAATAATAATTACCACACTCGCCGTTACAGACATCCCATTTCTTACAAAAATGCAAAAAAGGGCAAATCCCATAGAATGAGAATTACCCTTCTGCGACTATAAATCTTCAAAAAATGGTTGTTACGATGAAGTTAAAATATCTTGGATTATGTCAACGGATTGGTAGGTATTTATGCTCTGTTACAAAGCCTTCTATTGGCCGACCTCGCCCAGGTTGATGTAATCAACTACATTTCGATAGGGTTCGAATTATGACGATTACTATCGGCAGTCTGAATTGGTCATACCCTTAGACCTATCATGGCGACACCATGTGAAAGCAACTTTCATTCAACTTTAGGACCGATGCAGATAATTTATATTGTTATATGTAATATAGACTGACTGGTTCTTCGTTGGAGTAAACGCGAAGCGTATTCATGAGGAGCCGTGTGCGTAAATTGCGCAAGCACGGTTCTGGGAGCCGGGGCCAACAAGCGGTCAAGGTGATGCGACCTTAAGATATGTAGTAGCCGCGTGCGGCAAGGCGTAGTCTAAGGCACTTCAAATCGTAAAAAATTTACACCTTGGAATAACATGATAGCCGTGTTACTGTATATTCATGATACAGTCTTTTAAGAACCAAGCTTCCGAGGACATTTTCAACGGTAAATCTACGAAGGCCGCAAGGAAATTATGCTCTAAAGACGTTTGGAAAAGTGCATGTAGAAAGCTCGATCAATTGGATTCTGCAATAACGCTCGATGAACTTCGAGTTCCTCCAGGAAACAGATTAGAGGCGCTTTCAGGCAGAAGGAAAGGGCAACATAGTATCCGAATTAATGATCAGTACCGTATTTGCTTTAGCTGGAAAAAAAATGGCCCATTAAATGTGGAAATCATAAACTACCATTAATTAAATATACAGGAGAATAGAAAATGATAAGAGTACCAACCCATAGAGCCCCAACGCACCCTGGTGAAATGTTGTTGGAAGAATTCCTAAAACCGATGGGCCTTACTCAGAGGGAATTGGCGAGCGCTATAAACGTACCTTACCAAAGGATAAATGAGATAATAAACGGTAAAAGAGGCATTACGCCCAGCACCGCCTTGAGGTTATCGAAAGTTTTCAAGGTCTCGGCTGATTTCTGGATGAATATTCAACTAAGATGGGATCTATATTTCGCTAAGATAGCCGAGTCGGATGATCTGAAAAGTATCAGACCAATTCAAATTAGCCAATTGGATAACCAGAAGACACATCCTCAACCTGGTATTAGCCACTAATAGTGACTTCGATTGTGAATCACAGTTGGGTGAGAACTTTTGATGTCAGAGATTTGAACAATCTTACAGATTTGTAACAGCGTTGATTGTGTGATATCAGTAACAATATTAGCTAATTGCACTACACAACATATTGTATATGCGCTGTCTGGTATATTAAGCTGATAGCTTGTGTCGGTGGGTCAAGATATCCTTCCATACTCCAAAAATATCGGCGATTCTTAAAACCGGTGATATGTCTGACGTATGCTGTTCGGATTTGTATAATACTATGCAGCAGTATTATTCTTATTTTTTCATGTGTACACTGAAGGAATTGAATTCGAACAAGGTGATTTCCTTTTCAAGGACCTGGTCACCCCTTTGAATCTGGATGGTAGTGGTCTGGTCTTCGCGGCAGAAATAGAGGGCCAGCTTCAGATCGGCCAGGGATGCAATCGCCTGTTGGTCAAATTCCCGGATAATATCCCCTTTTTCAAGGCCTGCTTTTTCGGCAGGACCCTTTTTACTGATGCCGGCAATGGCAAGGGACCCCTCCTTTTCCTCCACCATGATCCCGATCTTTGGGGCAGGGTTGCCTTTGACGGTGTTGGTTAGAAGAACGTGGTTGGCAATACCCTCCTGAATACTTTCATCCTGCAGGATGATAAAGTAGGGCTTCCCGGACCGGCGCAAGAGCCGCTGGGGAATGCCGTGCCCAAAGCGGATGTGGCCGTTACCGGCCAGGATGACCAGTTTGTGGCCAGGGTGGGTATCCAGAAACCGGGCGGCATTGGCTGCCATGCTTTCATCCCACAGTATCTGGGCCTGGAGAAAGTAGTTGAATTCTTCAATGCCGGTTTGGGCGCCGTGCTGGTCGAACACGGCCTTAAGTTCGTCCCGGTAGGCGGCGTTGGAAAAATCGAGTTCACGGGGCACCCATGCTTTCTGCTCTGCATTCAGGCTTTCCAGGCCTTTGCGGGCCACCTGCCTGCTCACGTCACCCGGAATGTTCAAGGCCAGCAAAGGAATGTCGTTTTTCTTGAGAAAGTCGACAATGGGTTTGTAGAGGCCGTAATCATAGCGCCATTCATCGTAATAGCGGGCCTTTTCCAGGAATTCACGTTCATCAATCTTATCGGCCAGGAAGTCGTCCACCACCGGCTGAAAGGGCTGGTGAAACATTTCCATGCCCACGGCTACCTCCGCACCGGACGCAAACAGGTGGCGGATGATTTCAAGCTGGTTCATGTGGTGGGCGTAGCGATCGTGCTTTTCCCCCACGAAGATCAACTGGCGGGTCAGAAGTGTATCCAGAATCTGCCCCAGGGTAGGGTCCTGTCCGGGCCGCAGGGCAAGGGGCGCCGGATGGTCGAGCAGGGTCAGGCCGTTTTCAACTTCACCTGTTTTTTTAACAATCACTTTCCCGCGGTCAAAGGCCAGCTGGCTGTATTTGCCGTAGTGGCGCAGCTTGCGCTGTACAGCCAGGCTTTCCTCCATGTTATCGGCATGGACCAGCATAATACGTTGGGTTTCGTTGTAGGGGTGTTTGCTTACCTCGAGGCTGAGGCCGGTTTTGGGCAAAGTCTGTCTGCCCAGAAGCGTTCGGGCAAGTGGATTGTCATGGCCGCAGATGACCAGTGAATTTTCCTTGAGAATGGAAAAGGTGATATCGCCTGGGGTGACCAGGCTGGTTTTCCCAATCCCCAGGGCCCGTACCAGGGGGCGGTAGAGGGGTTCTTGTTCTGGGTCGACCACAAAAATCACTTTTTCCCGGCCCATGATGCCGGCCAGCACCGGCGGCGTTTCAGCCGCGGCCAAGTGCCGCATGATGTCGTACTCCTGGTCTAGGACAACGTGGGTGGGCAGGCTGTCCAGCTTCAGCGTGAAAGCCTGTTCCTGGCGGTCCATGTGAACTGACAGGGTTTGGACACAGGTTTCGCTGTGCACCTGGACAGGGATATCCAGCGGAAAAGGGTCCCCCTTCTGCCGGAGGGTGAAGGTGAGCACGGGGCTGCCGTCCATGATTTCAAGTGCGCTTTGCAAGACCGTGAGATCCGGGATGTCCGGGCGGCTGAGCCAGGTATCGAAATGGGCCCGGAGGTCTTCATTGGAGATTTTCTCGAATGATGCCTGAATATCGTGCCACGCGGCAGCCTGCAGCCGATTGGTGTGGATGAAATGCTTCAGGGCCTTGAAAAAGGTATCATCCCCTAAACGTTTTCTCAGCCCGTGAAAGAACATGGCAACCCTGCCATAGCCGATGGCGCCCTCTGCCTTGCTGTGTCGGTACTGGAATTCTCTGACAGGCAGGGCATTGCCCTTGTTGACGTAAGCATCAAAGTTCACCAGGATCTGTTTGCGATAATCCCGCCCGCGTCCCTGTTTTTCCTCGAGAAAGTAGTCTGCCAGGTAGCTGGCCAGCCCTTCGGCCCAGTTGCCGTGGGCATGGTCGATGTGCACATAATTGCCGAACCACTGGTGCAGGATTTCATGAGCCAGGGATGTTTTGACGATAAAGGGCAGGTTGACCACCTGGCGCCCCAGGAGGGTGAACGTGGGCATGGCATAGCCGGTGGGCAGGATATTTTCCACGATGGCAAAACGCTTGTATGGATAGGGGGTCAGCAGGGACTCGTAAAGTTCAAGGTAGTTTTTGGCATGCTCGATGTAGGTGTGAGCCAGGGCGGCGTCTTCCTTGAAGAAATAGGACTCGATGACAATATCATTGTATTGCTCTTTTCTGACGGCATAGTTCGATGAAGCTGCCAAATGCAGGCCGTCCAGGGGATAGTCGAAATGGAACAGGTGGGTGGACAGGCCGCCGCTGTGGGCCATCGTAACGTGATCAGCCTCGGAGATGGCCGTGAAATTCCGGGGCAGGGTGACCGAAAGCGTGTAGCGGGTCATTTCCCGGGGGGCCGGATACCACTCCCCCATCAGAAATACATTTTCCGTATCGATGATTCCAGCGGGCGATCCGTTAAAAACAGCTTCGTATTTTATAACCGTGGGGCGCTTTTTTCCGGCTTTGATCAGAATGGTGCCGTTCGCCGTGGGTGTGGCCTGTTTCCCATTGACGCGGATGTTGGACAGGTTGCGGACGGACAACAAGGTTTCAGTCCCGGAACTGCCGTAGATATTGGCGGTTCCGTAAACACGGGCCGCCAAGGGGTCGATGTGGATGTCCAGCACGTAGGTGAGTTCAGATCCCCACCCAAGAGCCGGGATTACCAATATGATCAAATATATCAGAATTTTTAAAAACTGCATGCAATGCTCCTTTACGAGCCTGAGTGATGGTCGGCCATGGGTTGGATTCATAAGGCAGGCACGTTGACGCTAAAGATATGCATGTTCGGGGGATTTTCAACTAATCGAAAGCTTACCCGGTGGTCCAGACAGGATGGTTTTTTATCATTGGCAAAGCTATACCCTAACGCAACCTTTACGTGGGATCTGATCGGGACCTGCCGTCAGTTCAGCGTCGTAACCTATACGGTTTCGTTATTGGTTTCAAATCGTTGTTCAATAATTAAGGCAGGCTTCAGCAATATGGTCACGACGAACATGCCCAGAGCCAGAACACCAAGGGCAATACTTATTTCCACCCAACTTGGCGCATAGGAAACAACCTCGCCCAGTGGTGAAGGTACCAGGCCCGGGACGATCAATCCGATCCCTTTTTCTATCCAGATCCCTATGAAAAGCAGTACGCAGGCAGGTAACAGGACCATGGGTCTGTTCTTACCGGGGTTGAAAGCCAGAAGCAGCGTACCCACAATGTTGATGCTGACAGCGGTCCAGATCCAGGGAACCAGTGAATTGTGGCCATCCAGACCAAAATAGAGGTATTCGGCAGACAGGCTATGGTGCGTGGGGAAATAAAACTCTTTGAAAACTTCCGAAAAGAGCATGATCAGGTTGATGATGGCAGAGATGACGATGATCAGCCTCAATTTATTAAATGTCTGTTTGGGGATCTTGAAAGTTGTGGCGTTATGGATGATGGCCAGCAAAACGGTTATCAACGCCGGGCCGGCGGCAAAAGCAGATGCCAGAAACCTGGGTCCCATCAGGGGATTATTCCAGAACGGTCTGGCGGGCAGGCCTTCGTACAAAAAGGCCGTGATCAGATGGATACCGAATGCCCAGAATATGGATATAAATACAAACGGACGATATTTTCTGGGATCCGGTTCTCTTTGATTGTAATGACAGTATAAAATGTAGGCAGGTATGGAGAGGTTCAGAACCAGATAGACGTTGAGGACAAGTATGTCCCAGGTGAGCAGCGAGGATGGCCAGTTAAAAAGACCGATGATGGGAAGAATATGCCATCCCTGCAGGGGACGTCCCAGATCTACAAACACAAAAGTCATACTCATGATCAATGCGCCGACAGCCACGACTTCACCGATAATGACGACATGGTGAAAATGCTCATCCTTGAAAATATAGGAAGGCAGGATCAACATGACGGCTGCAGCGGCAACACCCACCAGAAAGGTAAAGTTGGCGATGTAAAAACCCCAGCTGACGATATCGGACATATGGGTTACGGTCAGGCCTAATTTCCATTGAACCAGATAGGCAAATACACCGAGCATCATGAAGACAACCAGTAAGCACAAAAAAAGCTGATAGCCTATTCCGCCGGATAAACTCCACCGGGCGACATCAGTCATAAAGCCGAACAGCTGCCTGACGGAAGATTTCTGGGTCATTGTATTTCCTTTTCAGTCAATAAAGTACCAAAATTTTGGATCTGTCCCCAATTCTTCTTTCCAGCGGAAAACTTTTTTGTTTTCCAGGACAAACCTGATTTCACTGTTGGGGTCCAGCAGGTTTCCGAAAATTCTTGCGCCGGTAGGGCACGCTTCCGCACACGCCGGGAGCCGACCCTCGCGGGTCCGCTGCACACAGAATGTGCATTTTTCCATCTGTCCCCGCCGCCGCTGCCGGTTGCCGAGATAATGCTGCTTCCGGGTAATTTCATTTGCCGGCACAACCGGCTCGTTCCAATTGAACCGGCGGCCGTAATAGGGGCACGCGGCCATACAATACCGGCATCCGATGCACCAGTCATAGTCAACCACGACAATCCCATCGGGTTCTCTGTAAGTGGCCTTGGTGGGACAAGCCTTTATGCAGGGAGCATTGTCACAATGGTTACACTGCGCTCCCATATAGAAGCGGCCGTCCACCGGCACCTCGTTAAAGAATTTGCCATTACCCGCATTGGGCGCCATTTGGCCGGGTTCCATTTCGAATATACGGATGTATTGGGTGTTGGATTTCCGGTCCAGATTGTTTTCCCTGACACAGGCGGACACGCATTCCATATACCCTTCGCACCGGGTAACATTGAAACCATAGCCGTAAAGAACCCCTGGTAGGGCGCCCTTTGAGCTTATCTGGACGTCTACGCCTTTTTGAAGTTTGGCGAGTCTTTCCAGGCGGATGATGGTGGCATCTCTTTCCTTTTCGGTCATGAGGCGGTAATGCGCTTTGAAATACTCCTGGAACTGCAGAGCCATTTCTTCTTTAGATCCGAGCAGACCCGGTGCCTGGCAACCAGCCACAACGGCAGTACTGCCGATGGCGGCGGCTTTTACAGCCTTTTTTAAAAATGCCCGCCGGCCGGCATCCTGACACGACCGATGTTCGTCTGTAATTTGTTGCCTGCAGCTTTTATTTTTCAAAAAACCCATATTTTTTCCTATTCGGTGAAAGGACGTGAGTAGGTTTTCGGCCATCGTTTTTCAAAACGGGGCGCATGCGGATCGTGGCAGGAAGCACAGTTTTTTACGACCCGGTCGCCTGCCCACCAGGAGACTCGCTTCCCGTGGGCGCCGCCGATCCAATCCTTTTTCTGCCTGAAATGGCACTGCCCGCACAATTGGTAACTGTGATCCATGTCCACGTTGATACCTTTTTCGGTAACCAGAACATCCCGGTTGTCCTTGGCGTGGCATGTAAAGCAGGCCAACTCTTTATCCTTGTCGCCGTGAATGAGGGTGATGTCTCCATGGGCAGTTTCAACAGCATTGGCTACTGCCACGGGCTGTTTGTTGTGGCACTGGCTGCATTGGAAGCGCGTCATCTTATCCTTGCGGGTTTCGACACGGAAAGACCCTCCCTGGTACCTTACCTGGGCGAGAACCGTATCGACAGGAGCCGGTGGAACCGATGCCACAGATCCGTTATCAAAGGGAGATTTCGCATTTTTAATGGTCTGGGCGACACCCCCTTTTTCAGAATAGGCATTCCATCCGGTCAAGATGATCATCAGCCCAAGTACGACCACCAGACCATATTTTTTTTGTTTTGGTGTTTTCATAGTATCCTTGATGGTTGAGGATTTACTATCGCTGAAACACTCCCGCGAATGAATCCGGCACATGACATTGCCGGCAATTTCCGCGAGAAGGATGGTCTACCCGAATGGCCTCAACCGCCCCAGGGCCCACATGGCAGGCAACACAATCGCCCCGCATCTGAAGGTCATGGGGAATCGGTGGCGGTCCGCCCGGAAGATGGGACCGGCCCAGGCGCGGTGGTTGGACACTCTTCCAGTTGATATCGACAAAGTTACCCTCTACCTCCATTTTGACATGGCACTGCCTGCAGTAGGTGTTTTCCGGGTGCGGTGTCACCGGCGTATATTTTTTCATTTCTTCGGTCCACCCGCCCTTTTCGTGGCAGGTCAGGCAGGCAATTCGCTCCCGGGATTCATCTTCCACCTTGTGAGGTATCCAGGGCGGAGACCCGGGATATTGCCTCCGGGAGTAGTATTCCTCGAGGGTACGCTGATTGGACGTGCCTTCCAGGTAGGCCCGGGTCAACTCATCGTGAGATACGAAGATGGCGCCACTATTTTCATCGAATGTTGTCTGGTCGGGTTTCACCATGGCCGCTTCGATCTCGTCCGGCCCGTATGAAAGTGCCCAGAACACAATCGCCGGCAGCGCCAGGACACAGATTCCTGCAAAGGCGAGAAAAAGCTTTCCCAGTTTTCGTTCTGACGTTTCCATTAGGCCCTCTCCAGTTTTACGGCGCACTTTTTATAATCAGGTTGTTTGGATATGGGGCAGAAAGCATCCAGGGTTACTTCGTTGATCAGGTATTTTTCATCAAAAAAGGGAACAAATACCATGCCCATGGGCGGATTTCCCCGGCCGTTGATCATCGCCTGCATCACCAGCGAGCCTCTGCGGGAACTGATTTTGACATCGCTGCCGTTGGTAATACCCAATCTGGCCGCATCATCCGGGTTGATTTCCACATATGATTTCGGCATGGCTTTATGCAGGATGGGTATCCTGCGGGTCATGGACCCGGTGTGCCAGTGCTCCAGAACCCGACCGGTATTGAGCCAGAAGGGATATTCACTGTCCGGAGACTCTGCCGGCGGTTCATAAGGCCGCAGCCATATCCAGGCACGGTGATCCGGTTTACCGTAAAAATCGAAATCTTCCTGTTTGCAGGCCGGATCATATTTGGCATTGTACCGCCATTTAGTTTCCATGCCGTCGACAAATGGCCATTGAACGCCCGATCTTTCTTTGAGCGTCTTATAGGGGGCCATACGATGCTTTGGAGAATCGTGAAACCGGGTGTACTCATTCCATATGTCTTCGATATACGTCTCTTCACTCCAGGGGAACTGCTTCTGGTATCCCATTCTCCTGGCCACCTCTATGATCTGCCAGGTGTTGCTCACGGTGTCGCCCGGCATGGGTACGATCTGATCATTGTGTTGCGTCCGTCTTTCCGAATTCCCGAAGAAGCCTTCCCGTTCAATCCACAGGGCTGAAGGCAGGATCACGTCCGCGACATCAGAGGTAGGGGTCGGGTAAATTTCGGAAACAACGACAAACCGCCCCTCCTTTTCGGCTCCGTCCCGGTAGCGCCGCAGATTGGGCATGGTCACCATGGGGTTAGTGACCTGAATCCACATGAAGCGAATGTCCCCCCGGTCAAGCGCCCTGAACATCTCGACGGTATGATAGGTGGGTTTGGGGTCGATATTCTCCACGGGCACATCCCATATTTCAGCTGCCATCTTGCGGTGGTCCGGATTCATGACGACGCCATGCGGGAGTTTATGCGTCAGAGTTCCGACTTCACGAACAGTTCCGCAGGCGCTGGGTTGGCCGGTCAGCGAGAAGGGACTGTTGCCGGGTGAGGAAATTTTTCCCGTGAGCAGATGGATATTGTAAACCAGGTTGTTGATCCAGGTGCCGCGTGTGTGCTGGTTCATACCCATGGTCCAGAAGGAGGTCACTTTTTTATCAGGGTCACCGTAAAGGGCCGCCAGATACTTTATGTCTTTGGCCGGTACACCGGATATTTTTTCGACATTCTCCGGCGTGTAATCTTCAAGAAAAGCTTTGAATGAATCAAAATCAACGGTTTCGGCCTTGTCTTTAAACTTGAAGTGATCTTCGGTGCCATAT
>JAOZRT010000144.1:2272-11008 GCA_029940035.1 Desulfobacterales bacterium | reverse complement strand
GGGGCAGCCTCGAGGGTGAACGGAAACTGGTCACCGTATTCTTTTCCGATGTTACAGGATTTACCTCCCTTTCTGAAAAACAGGATCCGGAAACGGTTCATCGAATCATGGATGGGTGCTTTAAAATATTGATGCAAGATATTCATAAATTTGAGGGCACCATAAATCAGTTTACGGGTGACGGTGTGATGGCACTATTCGGAGCGCCCCTTGCCCATGAGGACCATGCCCAGAGGGCGTGTCATGCCGCTCTTGCCATTCAGAAATCTCTGGCCGTGTACGCCCAACAGGTCAAAACGGATTTCGGGGTGGATTTTAAGATGCGTATTGGTCTGAATTCAGGACCGGTGGTTGTGGGTGCCATTGGGAATGACCTGCGGATGGATTACACTGCAGTGGGAGACACGACGAACCTTGCCGCGAGAATGGAGAGCCTGGCGGAACCCGGCAGCATTCTTATTTCAGATAGTACCTATCGACTGGCAAAAAATTATTTTGAGTTTGAGAGCCTGGGTGAAGTTGCCGTTAAAGGTAAACAAGCTCCGCAGGCGGCTTACAAACTCACCCGGGAGAGTGGAATACATCTTTAGAAATGTCATTACCCAGGAGGTAGCCTATAACAGCCTTCTTTTCGACCGCAGGCGGGAGCTTCATGGTTATATCGGTATGGCCATCGAGGAGACGTATTCGAATCGTTTGGAGGAGTTCTACGAGGTTATTGCGCACCATTATTCGAAAAGTGATCAGCATGGGCGTACACTTAAATACTTAAAACTCTCTGGGGAAAAAGCGCTCCGGAACAGTTCAGCCTGGGAGGCCTTTGAGTATTATAAAAGAGCCTTGGAAGTCCTTGAGCGGCATCTCGAGGGTGCAGAACAAAAGAAAAACAAACTGGAAATCCTGCATGCCATGATGAGTCCGATCATCCTGCTTAATTTCCCTGACGAGAGTCTTGGGCTGCTCGAAGAAGGTGCAACAATTTCCAGGGAACTCGATGATCAAAAGAGCTTGATCCGTTTTTACGGCAACATTGGTTTTTTTCATACTGTCAAGGGGCGGCACCAGGAGGGGATCCGGTTTTCAGGTAAAGCTTTTGATGAGGCGGTCGCAATCAACGATCTCACAGCCATGGCTCAGACAGCACCGGATCTTTGCGTGTCCAATTTAGCAACCGGCCAATTCAAGACGGTCATTGAGATAACGAGTTGCATGGTTCATGCAATTCACAAGGCGGAAAAAGAACAAGATAATTTCGGGGGTCCGGCTATCGTTTACCCGACCTTCTATGCCCTATCCGGATTCAGCATGGCCCATCTGGGTCGGTTTGAGGAGGGATTGTCCAACTGTTTATACGGGTTGGAAGAAGCCAAGGCATCGGACAACCTGTTCACCATAAGCCTGTCCCGCAACTATACCGGAATGGCCTATTTATTGAGAGGTGCCTGAAAGAAGCCCGGGATTATTTCAGGCGTTGCCTCGAGGGTCTGGCCCAGGTTGAATTCGTTCAAATCAAAGCATTTGTCAAAGCTGTGTCAGGGGTTACGGAGGCTTATATTGGCGACCCGATACGGGGGAGAGCACTGGCTGAAGAAGGGCTGAATGCGTATCAGGAAGCCGGAATATCCGGGCAGGTATCGACCCTCCAATGTTACGTGGGAATGTGTTGCTACGCATCCGGTGATTTTGAAGATGCGAATTTGTTTATGAAAAAAGCACTGGCGTCTGCAATGGAAAACGGGGAAGCATACCTCAAAGGTGTAGCTTTAATTTGGGACGGACGGATAATGGGGCAGTTGCCAGATAACGCTCCGCTGAAAACCGTGCAGCGAATCGAAGAAGGAATTGACGTGCTTGCTGAACTGGATACAAAGCCGGATCTCTCGATAGGGCACTTTTTTCTAGGGGAACTGTATACCCGGAGGAATCAGAAAAAAGAAGCGAAAACCCATTTAAAAACAGCTGGCACGTCTTTCAAAGAAATGAACATGGATTACTGGTTAGAAGAGACAGAAAAAATCATGAATCGTTAAAGGACAATGGGACATCAGATCAAACCAGGCGACCCCTCCTATTCGAATTTACCATGCCGTCCTTCGCCTTTGGCAAAACGAGATGCGCCCTTAAGGGTTTCACCGGATTTCACCGTGGCCAGGCCCAGTTCAAATTCGTGCTGCATGGCCTGATCAAAGGGCAGGGAGGCGCCTTGGTAGGCTGAGCGCCGGTCACTGAGAACGCAGTTCCAGGGGAAACCGGCTATCTGGGCGGCCAGATCTTCAGCTTCCTCGCGGGCGCTGCCTTTTTTTACCATCCGATTGGCCAGACCCATGGCCAGGGCCTCTTTTGCGTGTACCGGGCGGCCGGTGAGGATCAGATCCAATGCCCGGGACATGCCGATCAACCGCGGCAAGCGGACCGTGCCGCCGTCGATCAAGGGTACCCCCCACCGCCGGCAAAAAACACCGAAAACCGCGTCTTCCTCCATCACGCGTAAATCACAGAGCAAGGCCAGTTCAAGCCCGCCGGCCACGGCATAACCGCTGACAGCGGCAATGACGGGTTTTGAGAAGGACATTCGGCTCGGCCCCATAGGACCGTCTCCCTCGGGAGTCAGTCGGTTGCCCCGATCTTCGCTAAATCCCTTCAGATCCGCTCCTGCACAAAAGAAACCACCTGCCCCGGTCAAAACAGCCACGCGGGCTTCCGTATCGCTTTCAAACGCTCTGAAGGCGTCGGCCAAGGCCAGGGCAGTATCTCCGTCCACAGCGTTCCTTACCTCCGGGCGGTTGATGATGATGGTGGTCACCAATCCTTTTTTTTCGGTCAGTACGCGCATGCTGTCCTCCATAGCGTTTTCATATTGAGGGGGTACCCATGAGGGCAAATTGATCACGATGATATGTACATTTGTTTGACCGATGAGACAACTGCATTATGCCTTTTCCAGTACGGAAGACCTGTTGCTTGCCAAAATTACCAGGAGAGTGTAACTTCTCGCCTTATTAACTGCCAAGGGAAAGAAAAGGAAATAATTATGAATTTTGTAGTGATTGGCGGAGACGCCGCCGGGATGAGCGCTGCCAGCAGGGCCAAAAGAAAACAGTCTGAAATGAAAGTGATTGTCCTGGAGAAATCCCAGGATGTTTCCTACAGTGCCTGTGGAATGCCCTACAATATTGCGGATCCAGGGAGGGACATCGAAGAACTGGTTGTGCGGCGGGCCGACGTCTTCCGGGAAAAGCAGGGCATCGATCTTCTCACCGGTCACCTGGTGGAGAGCATCCTTCCGGCCGAGCAGCAGGTGGTTGGAACCACTGCAGAGGGGACACCTTTTTCCTTCCCGTATGACAAACTTTTGATCGCATCCGGTGCTTCGTCCGTTAAACCCAACGTGCCGGGCATTGACCTGCCCGGCGTCATGGCCCTCAAAAGCCTGGCGGATGGCAGAAGGATCAAGCAGTTTATCAAGGAAAATCAGACCCGCCGCGTGGTAGTGGTGGGCATGGGATATATTGCTCTGGAAATGTCAGAGGCGTTTCGGGCGTTGGGTTTGGAGGTCAGCATGCTCAAGCCCAATCCGAACCTGTTGCCGTGGCTGGAGCGATCCTGTGCCGAGGTCGTGCAGGAGGAACTCACGTCTTGTTCGGTGGAGTTGATGTTCGGGCAGAGCCTGAAAGCCGTTGAAGCGTATGAAGGCGGGCTGCGGGCGGTGTGCAACGACACCACCATCGAGACGGACATGGTGTTGGTTGCCATGGGCGTACAGCCCAGCAGCGGCATAGCGAGAGCGGCCGGCCTTGAGCTGAGTGTGGGGGATTCCATTGCCGTGAATAAAAACCTCCAGACATCGGATGACCATATCTACGCTGCCGGAGACTGCGCGGATGCTGTGCACGTGGTGACCGGGGCCAAGGCCTGGGTCCCCCTGGCGCTGAGGGCCAACAGAGCGGGGTGGGCGGTGGCCGACAATGTGTGCGGTAAAGAAAAGGAACTTCCGGGCATCGTAGGCACGGCCGTTTTCAAGGTTTTTGATCTGGAGGTGGC
Source organism: Desulfobacterales bacterium (assembly GCA_029940035.1). GTDB lineage: Bacteria > Desulfobacterota > Desulfobacteria > Desulfobacterales > B30-G6 > JAJDNW01. The sequence goes on along the minus strand of JAOZRT010000144.1, from coordinate 6,967 downwards.
TCGCACCGGGTTGAACATGCAGGAGGCGGCGGACGCAGGCTTCGAGCCGGCTGGGGTGACCATCAAAACCCGGTCCAAAGCCCATGCGCATCCGGGGAATACAACCATCTGCGTGCACATGGTGGGGGATGTTGCGAGCGGCAGACTGCTGGGGGTTCAGATGGTAGGCAAAGAAGGCGTGGCGCATCGCATCAATGCGCCGGCTGTGGCCCTGCATACCCAAATGACGGTGGAAGCTTTCGGCGAGTCAGACCTGGCATACGCACCGCCCTTTGGACCGACCTGGGATCCGCTGCTGACGGCGGCCAATCAGTTGATAAAGAAGTTGTAGAGGGAAACGAAATGGGAACATGTACGAATCATCCGGACCGGGAAACCAGCTACATGTGCTCCAGACCCACTGTGTAGGGAGAACGCAATCGTGGAAACAAAATCGGTTTCACATCAGGACATCGTCAATGCGTTCAGAAAGGAGGGCAACTCTGAAATCGCCAAACACTCCAGCCGGTTTTTTAAAACAGGGAAAGACGAGTACGGCGAGGGGGACATGTTTCTGGGGATCCGGGTTCCGGCCACAAGGAAATTTGCCGGAAAATACAGGGATGCGTCCCTTGGGGTGGTGTGTAAACTGCTGACATCGAAGTTTCATGAAGAGCAATTTTTACAGAAATACGTCAAAGGCATGCCCAGGACCATGCTGCGTTATGCCATTGAAAAATTCCCCGAAATTTAGCGCAAAGCATACCTAAACAAATAAAATAGCTGCAGCCCCCTGGCTGATGCCAGGGGGCTGCAGCTATTTTATGCGGATATTCGTGAACGGCACGTAGTCCGAGTTCCAGCTGTACATACCTAGAAAGCTGCGCGTGGCAATAAAAGGGTAGAGGTTGAACTCCGGAACGGTGGTGATATTCGGTGAAATATCCCTGAAAGTCAGTTCTACGGTGACGGACTGGCCGGGCTCTATTTTAATTCCCCGATAAGCTTCGGACGAGTGGGTTTTGACGCTGCCCTGCCACATATACACCTGGTCGACGGTCTGCACATCGCCACTCAGGTCAACCATGGTTGACAGGGTATATCCCACGCTCTCATCGTACACCACAAAATTTTGAGCATAATCGGCATTGTTGGTGGCCAAAACAATGAAAGTTATTTCATTTCCCGAGGCTTTGACCTTGTTCAATTGAAACAGAAATTCAAACATTTCTGCCAATGCAATGCCTGTGCCGGACATCTGGGGTGCCGTAGAGGGCACGGGAGTGACGATTGCCGGATCCTTTTGAATGGAGGTCCTTGACTTCGGTGGAAGTGCTACCGGCTGCGGCGCCTGGGCTGCTGCAGAAAGCTCTTCAGCTGCTTCTTCATCAGGTTTTTCATCCAGGACGGTGCGCACGCGAAAGGCCATTTTGACCCTGACGCTGTCGCCTTCATTGATGAATGAGAGCAGGCGCACAGCAATAATTTTGGCTTCGGTGACAGCCTGGGCGGATGATTCATCGACCACTTGATAGTTGGCCACATCAGTGGTGGAGGTGGAATGCTGCAACCGGGCATCATTCAGCACCTCTTCCAGTTCTTCGATGACCGCCTCTGCACATGCTTCCGCTGGAGTCTGGGAACGCTTGGTGGTCACCAGGCTTGATTTTACCACGATGGATTCGTGGATGCGTTTTTTATCGTACAGGGACCGTTGGGCCCCCTGAAAGGCCATGACAGCGGAATCTTTTTTTAGTCGCAGTACCTCAAGCTCCGTGTGCGATTTTTCCAATTGCTCCTTTTTCCGGTTCAACCGGGGGACCTGAAAATCCTTGTCTGTCTGGGCGGTGTCTGTTTTTTTCTCAAGATAATTGATTCTCTCCCGGTAGGAAATCAACTGCTCTCTCAGCCCTTCGACGGACTGCCGGTTGGCCAGGGTGGTTTCGCGGATCATTGTTTCCGCACGGCTCAGGTTTACGTTGTCCTTCTTGTAACCGTTGCGGCCGAGAAATGCATCCAGGTCTGCCTTGGAGGTGATGACGCTGACCTGTTTCTGGGGGCCGGAGGCTCTTTTCTTTGCGCTTTTATCTGCTTTGGGTGCTTGAAAGGGGTAGAGTTCGTAGCGTTTGATACGCAGGTAGGTGGTGCCGCTGGTTCCTTTGTTGAGCACGATCCGCAGCGGCTCCTCACGGTTCCATTCGGCGGTCCCTTCTTCGATGGCCCGGATAAAATCTTCGGTGAGAACGTTGTCGATGACTTTGGTGAACGATTGGATATAGGTACCCATGTGCTGGGCCATCAAGGGCGCGGAGGACTGGTCGGCCTGGCTTTCCAGTTCATGGGCTGAATCCTTGAATCCTCTGGTGTAGATCACCGCAACGATGGCTTCGCCTTGCTTTTCGGTCTTCAGCCAGGTGGTCAGCGAATCGCGCTGGGCCTTGATATCATGCTGGTAGCGGGCGATTTGATTGTCGATGTTCGTAATGCTGGCCTGAATCGTGTCGTGGCTCTTTCTCAGCTCTTCAAAATCGTAGGAGGCTGTCTGATACTGGGTCATCAGGTCGTCGCGCCTTTTTTTGGTACGCATAAATTCGCTGTTGGACGCACTGATGGATGCCTTATACGCAGACATTTCCTTTTGTTTTTCCGCTTCAACCAGGCTGGTATTGAGCCGATCTTCCCCCAGGGTCGAGAATCCGTCGCGGTTTTGAACTTCGGAACGGACGATTTTCATCAGCCGGTTCTTAGAGTCGGCATCAAGTGACACCCATTTGCTTTTAGGAGTGGCTGCTTCAACCTGGGCAGCGAGCATCAACACAAAAAGGAAAAGCATCGTTTTAATCGCGGTCTGCATTCTGGTACCTCCGAGAATATCGTTCAAGCCAAGTATAGATTAGAGCTGTCAGCATGTCAATCTGTTGAGATTTAATAGGAAACCCAAGGGTTGGTCCATCCTTAAACAGACAGGTTGCGTAAAAAAGCGAAAATGACGATGGAACCGATTATGATGAGGACCCCGCCGATGAAGAATATGCTGGGAAGGGCATTTTCTTCCAGGGGCTGCTGATGTGAGTGCTGATTCATGCAACCGGCCTTCTCAGCATGCGGACAGATGCCGCGTTGGTCAGGATGACCCCGGTGATAACGAGCAATGCCCCCAGGGCCAGGGACAAAGTCACTGGTTCGTCGAGCAGAAGGTAGCCGAGGGTGATGGCGCTCAGGGGTACGAAATTGATGAACAATCCGGCCCGTGCCGGTCCGATGGCCTTGATTCCATCATAATACCAGACAAAGCCGAGCACGGTGCCGAAAAATCCCAGATAAAAAAGGGCGGCCCAATCAACCGGCCGGTAAAGCGGAATTTCGGCGGCCATGCCTGAAATCAAGGCCGGTATAAGCAGCATGACCATGCCGGTGACGGCTGCGCCAGTTACCGCTGCCAGGGGTGAAAGCCGGTTCATCGCCCTTTTGCCGATGAGGGTGTAGGTTACCCAACTGCAGACAGCGCATAAAATAAAGATGTCTCCCAGGCCCAGTCCGCCCGACAGGAGTGCGGCCGGGTTGCCGCCGGAGATGGCCAGGATCGCCCCTGTAACGGAGATGAGGATCCCCATAATTTTCAGGGGGGTCATTTTTTCAGAGAAGAACAGAAATGAAAATAAAGCGATGAAAATGGGATTGTTGGCAATGATCAGAGAGGCGCGGCCGGCACTGATCAACTCCAGTCCTCTGAAAAAAAACAAATTGTAGGCAAAAACACCTGTGGCCCCCAGGAGGAACAGGGCCAGGATTTTATGTCCATCCATGGGGCGCGGCAATCCTTCGGTTTTCAGGGTCAGTGCCACCAGGAATACGGATGCCACCACGAACCGCAGAAATGCGGCGGCAGCAGGATTTACATGCCCTGCTATCACCCGTCCGGCGATAAAGGTGCCTCCCCAGAAAATGGCGGTCAGCAGGAGTTTGATGTAGATGCGGGTCATGGTTTTTTAGTTGTGGGTTGTATTGTACAGGTTTCAAGTGTCGGGTTTCAAGATGTTTGTATCTGACAGGATTAACAGGATCTACATGCTATAAACAGGTATAAGGTAAACGGTATAAGGTAAAAGGCTGCTACCGGCTAACAGCGGGCAACACTCTATTATTCCAGTATAAAAAACCTGGTCCTCTGGACCCGGCTATCTACTTTCTGATCCTGAAAATCTTGTCTAATAATTATTTTGATGACGCTCAACGCGTCCTGTCTTCTGTCCTCGATCATAGGTTTTCTGCCAATACCGTTTCAAGTTCCTTGAAAAAGCCGAAGTAAAAATGATCGGCACCCTGGATTTCCTCGAACACCGCATCCGGATTCCAACCCGGCAGCAGGCTGCGGATCTGGTCGGCAGGTGCGATGTCGTCTTCGCTTCCGCTGGCAACCAGTTCGAGTTTGGGCAAAGAGAGGCCGGCGTCGAATGCCATAAAAGCCACTGGTGGAGAAACCATGATCAGGGTATTGACGGCAACCGCCGTTGAAGCAATGTGCGCATTGACCCAGGCGCCAAAGGAGTAGCCGGCCAGGTCGATATGATCCAGCCCTGTTTCCCTGAGAAAGTGCACGGCTGCCAGGACATCTTCCTGTTCGCCGATACCGTCACCGTAACTTCCCCCGCTCGAGCCCACACCCCTGAAATTGAATCGCAGCGTGGTAATTCCTTTGCGTTGGTACACGTGCCC
>JAOZRT010000144.1:0-2172 GCA_029940035.1 Desulfobacterales bacterium | reverse complement strand
AGGTAATAATAAATGGCAACAAATGCTTCTAATGTAAATATCGTTTTAATTGCAACCGCTTTTAATGTATCCTAAAAAGAAAATGAAGTGTTCAAATCAATGCAAACGTGCAAAATGAAATGATGGACATTTTAACCTGCGGTTATGTTTAGCGGAAGGCGAGCGATGCAACGTGAGCAACCAACATCTGTAGAAAATTCAGACAGGCGTATTGTCAGTGCCAATACCTGCAGCATGGATGGACCAAATAAGCGTAAGGGACCGGACAGACGACAAATTGACGATCCTGGCTACCGCGGTCCGGAAAGAAGGAGTTTTGGCAGCCGCCGCCTGAGTGATGAGATGGAAAGCCTCTTTATCGGGCTGGGCAATTTTCTATGCAGGCACAGCATTGCAGCGATTATGGTGGTTTTGCTGGTTGTGATGGCGCTGACCGCCATGATTCCGAGGATTACGGTGGATACCTCCTCGGAGGCCCTGCTGCACAAAGATGATCCCATTTTACTGGAATACAACCGGTTTCGGGACCGGTTCGGCCGCTCTGAAATGATCATCGTCGCGGTTGAGCCAGAGGACGTGTTCAGCCGCGAGTTCATCTCCTGGCTGGAGGCTTTCCACATGGCACTGGCGGAAGAGGTTCCCCATATCATGGATGTGACCAGCCTTGTCAACGTAAGAAACACATATGGCGAGGGAGATGTGCTTATGGTGGAGGACCTCCTCAAGGACTGGAAGGAAAAACAGGTAGACTGGGCTGTGTTGCGGCAACGGGTGCTTGGCAACCCCTTTTATGTCAACAACATTGTTTCGGCTGACGGCAAGCTGGCTGCTGTGGTCATGGAAACCGTAGCAGCGGTTGAAGAAACGCAGTCGGAAGAAGAGATACTTGAATCCTTCGAGGAGGAGGCGCCGGAGCAGGGGGGGGAAGGCCAACGCCACTACCTAAGTGAGAAGGAAAACAGTGAAGTGGTGGCAGCGGTAAAAAAGATCGTTGCGCGCCACCGCGGCCCGGGCTTGAAAATCGCCGTGTCGGGCGGTCCTTTCATACTTGAAGCGTTTAACCGGAGCGTCATGCAGGACCTGGTGCGCTGTCTTTCCATCAGCTTGGGGGCCGTCATTATTTTCCTGTGGATCCTGTTCCGCAGGCTAAGCGGTGTTTTCATGCCCCTGATGATCATTGTGTGCTCGGTCATTTCGACATTGGGGCTCATGGCGTTTTTCGGGGTGCCCATCAAGATCACAACCACCATTCTGCCGGCGTTCCTGGTGGCGGTGGGCGTGGGCGATGCCGTCCACATCCTGGCCATTTTTTACCGTAAATATCAGCACGGCTGCAGTCGCCAGGAGGCCATTGTCTATGCGCTCGGCCATTCGGGCCTGGCTATCGTCATGACGACCCTGACCACGGCTGCCGGGCTGCTTTCATTTGGTTTTGCGGAACTGGCCGCCATTGCCGACCTGGGAATTTTTGCAGCCACGGGGGTAGTATTTGCCCTGTTTTACACAATTGTTCTGCTCCCGTCGTTGTTGGCTGTGCTGCCCGTCCAGCGCAAAAAAACGGTTCACAAGGCGACAACACGCATGGACGGATTCCTCACGGCGTTTGCTGATTTTTCTGCGGCCCACCCTTTGAAGATTTTGATCGCAGCCGGCTTTATCGCCCTGGCCGGGATCTATTATGCGACCCAATTGAAATTTTCAGATTACGTGGTGGGGTATTTCCCGGACAGCATGGCGGTCAAGCAGGACCTTAAAAGGATAGACCAGGATCTCAGGGGGGTGATCACACTGGAAGTGGTTCTGGATACGGAAATTGAAAACGGGATCCACGACCCACAATTTCTGAACGCAATTGATGCATTTACCAAAGAGCTGGAGCACTATGCGGATGCGGACATATTTGTGGGCACGATTTTCTCGGTCAATGACATTGTGAAGGAGATCAACCGGGCGCTGCACGGCAATGACCAGGCCTATTATATTATTCCGCAGGACCGTGAGCTTATTGCCCAGGAGCTGCTTTTGTTTGAAAACAGCGGTTCAAATGACCTCGAGAAGATGGTTGACAGCCAATCGGCGGTTACCCGGGTTTCCATTAAAACACCTTGGGTGGATTCGGTGATTTTAGAACGATTCATGCACCAGGTGGAAGCCGTGGCCGCACCGATTTTT
>JAOZRT010000484.1 GCA_029940035.1 Desulfobacterales bacterium | reverse complement strand
CATGGGCGTTTTGTTCCACTAGCACGATCGTGATGCCGGATTTGTTCAGCGTACGGATAATTTCAAAGCGTTCTTCGGTGATCAGAGGAGCCACTCCCAGGGAGGGTTCATCCAGGAGCAATATTTTTGGATTGGTCATCAACGCCATGCCGATGGCCAGCATCTGTTGCTCTCCACCCGAGGCATAGCCCGCCTTTTTATACTGCAACGGTTTTAGAATGGGAAAGTATTCAAACACGCGTTCAATATCGGTTTTTACTTGCTTGTCCCATCGCGAAAAGGCGGCAGCCCTGAGGTTTTCCTCGATGTTAAGATACCAGAAAACTGGCCGGTCCTCCATAACATAGGTGACCCCGTAGCGTTTCATGATATCTGTGGAATCCAGTCCGCTAATGGAAGTTGCTTCCATTTTGATATCGCCTTCGATGATGTCACCGTCGTAAAAGCCGATCATCCCCGATACAGCGCGCAGAAGCGTGGTTTTCCCGGCACCATTGGCGCCGATGATGACTAGAATTTCCCCTTGCTTGACCTCGAGGGAAACACCGTTTAAAACGGATATCACGTCATGGTACACGACGCGTAGATTTTCAATGCTAAGCATTTCTAAACCCTTTCAATGCGCACCGTTCCGAACAGGCCGTAGGGCCTGATCAGCAACACGATCAAGAGCAGCAGGTAAGGGGCTACTTCCTTGAAACCTTCCAACCCCAATGGTTCGATATAGGTACCGGCCACGGCCTCGCACACACCCACGATAATTCCGCCCACCAGCGCGCCGCCGACACTGTCCATTCCACCTATGAGGACCACCGGCAGCGCCCTTAAGCCCACAAAACCCATTCCCACCGAAAGCGCACCGAAATTGGAGATCATTATTCCGGCAACGCTGATGCACAAGGCGCTGATGGCCCAGACCATCAGCAGAACAAAGCGGGCATTGATGCCATAAGCCATGGCCTTGGCCTGGTCTTCCGAGGTGGCTCGAATGGCCAGGCCCCAGCGGGTACGAAAAAGAAAAAAGACAACCAGGCCGAAGGTCAACAAAGAGAGGATACCGGCCCAGATGGGATCCGACAGAAAAAAGAACTCGTTCGTTTCAAAGGTGATGTCCGGCAGGTCGAGAAAAAAAGAATAGGAATGCGACCCCCAGATCAGTTGGGCGCAAGCTCTCAAAAAAAAGGCCAGGCCCAGGGTCACGATGGTCATCGAAATGGGCGACCTTCCCAGCAAGGGTTTGATGGTGACCCTTTCCACAACAGCGCCGACAATGCCTGCGCACAGCAACCCCAGGGGAAGAGCGACAAGAAATCGCAGGATGGGGCTGCTGATAAGGGAGGGGAGCTTCAATCCGGAATAAAAGAAAAAAAAGGTCAGCGTGCCGGCCGCAAACCCCAAAGGCAGTCCTATGCTCGGGTGAAGGTTGTTGTCCTTGATCAGAACAAAAGAAAAGAAGACGAACATCAACAGACCTAAAGGAAGGGCTCGGGGCCAGGGGACGGTTTCATTGAAAAACAATATATAAAAAAGAAATGAACCGATAATGAGAAACTCGCCGATGGCAAAGTTGAAGGCTTCCGATGCTTTGAAAATGATAACAATGCAAAGTCCCAACAAGGCATACACAAGCCCCACCAATACACCGGATCCCAAGGTCTGAAGAAGATCGATCATGTTAGCCTCGCTGTATCCTATCTAAAAACATGTCCTATAAAAATAAAATAGTTCTGAATCGATAAAAAATCATCTAGCGGCCGTAGGTACGACCCCGAACCATTCATGATATTCCACACGGGGTTCATTGCTTGCATAACACCTTTAAGAGCGACGAAGTCGCGTTTCATAAAATCGTTTTTTGATTTTATTACCATTGAATTTCGTCGGTATTGACCCAGTCACCGATGGGGGTCAATCCCCCGGTGGGTACCATCTTGTCTCCCATCTTCACCATTTTGACATGCGCTCTAAAAAGATGCAGCATGGGGATTGTGTGGGATTTGTATTTAAAGGTCTTACCGTCAAACATACCTTTGAAGTCCCATTCCATGTTGTCGAGGGCTTTTTTGACTCCTTCCCGGGTGAGTCCGTATTTGTTGTCTGCTTCCGTAAGCGTTTTCTGAATCATCAACGCGTAGGTCAACCCCTCCTGATAGAGGAATATGTCTTTGATGCCGCCTGCCTTGAGCCCTTTTTCATATTCTTCGGGCCTGTATTTCTTGGCAAAATCATGGATAAATTTTACAAAGGGATTGTCCATCGGGGTTTGCGACCGCGGCACGGTATCATAAAAGGGCCGGGTGGCCACACCCACATATCCATCATAAGCCTCCTGGGCAACCAGGATGGGAAATCTCCCGGTGGTATAGTGGGTTCCCATGAGTTGGACACCCTTGAGAACCTTTTTGGCGGTTTTAAAAAAGATAGCCGTATGCCCGGTGGCGCCTGAATACCCGTGGTAGATCACATACTGGGCCTTTGTTTTGCGCAGTTGCATGCATTCATTGGTGGCGGCTGTGGCGGTGTAGGGATATTCAATTTTGGCCACTACACGGAATCCCAGTTTCTTGGCATAGGCAATGCCTTCGGGCGTGCCGTCTTTGCCCCAGGCGGTGGGGCTGTAAACAAAACCAACTCTAGGTGGGCCTTCCTCTTTGTGGTTATCTTTGATCCACTTGATGAGCATTTTGACCTGGCTGCCGTAGGTGGCCCCCAGAGAGTAGTAGTAGGGGTACTTGGAGGGTCCTCCTTCTTCGCCAAAGATCTCCGTGGAGTACGATCCGTCGATCCATGGAATTTTTTCTTCCACATTGATTTTTTCAATGAGTGGTTTAAGGCCTCCGGTAATGTATCCGGTGGCCAAAATGAATTCGTCTTTACTGTGTTCCGCGGCATACTTGTTGAAATTGGCCA
>JAOZRT010000143.1 GCA_029940035.1 Desulfobacterales bacterium | reverse complement strand
ATGCTGTCGATGACCAGCATGTATTTGTTGCTGACCTCGAAGATAAGGGGCCAGACAAACATAAGAACCAGGAAGCCGATAAAGACAACCCGGTCGATATGCGTCAAAAATATGCGCTGTTCAGCCTTGTAAGAGGTGAAAAAGTTACCCGTTGCCAACCATCGATTTTCAGACATAGACTACACTCGCTCTATTTCATGGATACCAAAAAGACCATGCGGTTTAAACAACAGAATAATCAAGAGGATAATGTAGGGCAGTACATCCGCCGTCCCGTTCAATCCCCAGTTGCCATCCAGGTAGCCGGCGGCAAACTGCTGGATCAGCCCCATGATGATGCCGGCCACCACCGCACCGAAAATGGAATCCAGCCCACCCACAATCACAACGGGGAACACGATGATGCCGAACGAGTGCAAAACATCGAAATTCAATCCCGTGATATTGCCGATAATGCCCCCGGCAGCGGCCGCGCTTAAACCCGCAGCGGCCCAGGCCAAGCCGAATACCTTGGGTACCGAGATGCCGATGGACATGGAGGCGAACTGATCATCCGACACCGCCCGCATGGAGATGCCCACCGTGGAAGCCTTGAAGAACCAGGTGAAACCGCCGATCATGATAAAGGTGATGATCACACCTACAAATTGAGTCCAGGAGATGGAGACACCCCAGAGCGTAATGGGCGTATTGGGCAAAAATTCGGGAAACGAAAAATTTTCCGCTCCAAAAGGAGTCATATAAATAATGCCATCGATAATGGACATCAAACCGATGGTGACCATGATGACGGAGATAATCGGTTCACCGATCAGCCGGCGTAGAAAAACGCGCTCCACACTCATGGCCAGGAAAAAGGTGATAACCATGCTCAGCAGAAAAGAAATCACGATGGGGATACCCACAAACACGGTGAGGGCATAGGTAATGAACGCACCGGCAGCGATGATCTGGCCGTGGGCAAGGTTCAGCACGCGGCTCGATTTATAGATCAGCACAAATCCCAGCGCGGACAATGCATAGATGGAACCCACCACGATTCCGCTCACCACTAGTTGGAAAAAATAACTCATGCAACCCCTTCCATCGTGTAAAAAGACATTTCAGCCTCGACCGTTGTGGTCTGGCCGTCCTGGTATTGGAAAAAAGCCTCGACCTTTTTTCTGCTGATGCTTTCATCGTAAAGAGCGTCGTACAGGTCTTTGTATTTTTCCATGACGAACTTTCGGCGGAGTTTTCCTGTTTTGGTAAGTTCGCCGTCATCCATGTCCAGCAGCTTGTATAAAATGGCGAATCGTTTGATTTTAAAGTAATCTTTCTCTGCCCTCGCATTGATATCGATCACCGCTTCCTTGATCAGCCCCGCAACCTCCAGTTTACCGGAAAGGTCCATGTAGGTGGTGAAGGATATCCCTTTATCCTCGGCCCATTTGCCCACCACGATGGGATCGATGTTGATCAGGGCGGACACGGAATCCCGTTTGTCACCGAAAATGATGGCCTCCTTGATGTAGGGGCTGAATTTGAGCTTATTTTCCAGGAACATGGGGCTGAACATCTCGCCCTTGCTGTTGTGCATTACATCGGCAACCCGGTCGATCACCACCAAATGCCCGTGTTCGTCGATATACCCGGCATCCCCGGAGTGTAGCCATCCGTCTTCCAGAAGTTCCTCGGTCTGTTCCGGCATTTTGTAGTATCCGGCACAGACAGACGGTGAGCGGGAGAGGATCTCACCCTCCTCAGAGATCTTACATTCAGTCTCCGGCAGGGGTTTGCCCACCGTGTCGGGACGCACGTCTCCGTCCCGATGCATGTAGGCAATGCCGACAATTTCGGTCTGGCCGTAGATCTGTTTCAGATTGACGCCGATGGCCTGGTAAAAGGTGAAAAGCTCCGGACCTAGGGCAGCACCACCGGTGTAAGCCCGCCGCAATCTGCGCAGGCCGATCTGGTTGATCAAAGGATCCGTCACCAAGATCTTACCCAGCCAGGCCATGAAACGCAGGGATGCGGGCATTTTTTCACCATGCATGCGGTAGCGGGCCGCCTTTTCCCCGATTTTGATAAATTTGTTGTAAAGCAGGCGGTTGAGCCAGTAGGACTCGTCGATTTTTAGCCATATCTGGGAACGTATGGTTTCATATATCCTGGGTGCGCCGAACATGAAATGGGGCCCGATCTCCTTGAGATCCTCCATACTGGTTTCCACCGACTCCGGAAAATTGATGGTGATGCCGGTAGCCATGGCCACACCAAAGGAGTTCATCTGCTCACCGATCCAGGCAAAGGGCAGAAAAGAGAGGTATTCATCGGTATTTTCGAGTTTGTCGACTTTGGAAATCTGGATGCCCATGTTAATGTAGTTCTTATGGGTCATCATGGAACCCTTGGGCAGTCCGGTGGTACCTGAAGTCAGGCAGAAGTGGCAGACATCTTCCGGCTTACCCTGGTCGATCAGGGTGTCGAATCGTTCCGGGTCTTCAGCGTCGGCAGCTGCACCGAGTTCATACAGATCTTCGATGAAGAGAAACCAATCGTCAGACCGGTAGCTGCGCATGCCGCGCGGATCCTCGTAAATCACCTTGCGTACCTTGGGGATGCGGTCACGGACTTCAACCAGTTTGTCCACCTGCTCCTGGTCGTTACAGAAAACGGCCGTGACCTCCATATAATTGATCAGCTGGTCGATTTCCTCAGGTAGCGTAGTCTGATAAATCCCGGCCGAGACTGCACCGATGGACTGGGCGCCGATGGCCATGAACAGCATCTCCGGAATGTTGTCCCCGATCAAGGCCAGTTTGTCGCCTTTTTGAACACCCACCTTCTCGAGCCCCAGGGCGACTTTGCGCACGAGGGCGTAATATTCGTCCCAGGTGTAGTTGTTCCAAAAACCAAAATCCTTTTCACGCAGGGCGACTTTTGTGCCGGTTTCCTTAACCCGCCAGCGCAGCAGCTGTGGAATGGTATAATCTAAAAGTTCGGTATTATCTTTCATGCCGGTCTATTCTTCTCCAATGTAGGCCTCGATAACCTTGGGTATTTTTACGACCTCTTCAGGCGTTCCGGATCCAATCAGCTCACCGAAATCGAGGACATAGATCTGGTCAGAAATGTCCATGACCACACCCAGATCGTGCTCCACCAGGATCACGGTGGCATCGCGCTCTTTCTGGATGTCGATGATGAAACGCACCATGTCCTCTTTTTCCTCGATGTTCATGCCGGCCATGGGTTCGTCGAGCAGCAGGAGTTTCGGTGCAAGGGTGAGGGCGCGGGCGACTTCGACCCGCTTTTGAATCCCGTAGCTGAGGTTACCCACCGTCTGTTTGCGGTAGGGTTCCAATTCCATGAAATCAATGACTTCTTCTACATACTGCCGATTTTTTGATTCCTCCCGGGAGGCTTTCCCATAAAATAAGAAGGCCTGCAAAACGTTGTAGCGCAGCTTCTGGTGCCGGGCCAACATGAGGTTGTCCAGCACGGTCATGCCGCTGAAAAGCTCAAGATTCTGGAATGCCCGGGCGATACCTAACTTGGTAACCTGGTGGGGGGAAGAGTGGGTCAGCCGATTTTTATCATACGTAATCTCACCAGAAGTCGGGTGATAGAAACCGGATATGCAGTTCAACAGGCTGGTTTTACCCGCACCGTTAGGCCCGATAATAGACGTAATCAGGCCGGGTTTGATTTCCATGTTCACTGTGGACAACGCGGCCAGACCGCCGAACGTCAACGTGATGTCATCAATCTTCAATGTGGACATATTGTGTTTACAACCCGCAAAAAAGTTGAGGGCGCAAACAGCCGCCCTGAATTTCATTCATTTCATTCAATTGCTTATATTTGATATAGATCACATGGTCAAGTAAATATAAATTAGAGAGGTCTAAGCATATACAACACGCAATAGATGTCAAGTTGATAAAATAGTGGTAAAATAGTGGGTAAAACCCACTAATAATTGCAGGGCAATTTTTAGATTGATCCAGTTTGCACACAGCGGATTTGCATCGGAGCAAGGCACTTCGGCCCGAAGTCGTAGTGTTTTTTACTTCGAGGGCAGAATAACGCTGCTCCGGTGCAAATCCGTGAAGCCCGAAGGGTAACTATTGAGAATCGAATAGATTTTTTCAATACTTACTATTATTAATTCTCAATAGTTATGCCGGCAGAATCATTGTTCGTAGGAGAGCAAATGCGTCCTCAAATTAATGCGTGTATTCTTCAGCCCCAACTTGGTGCGGATGTTGTGGCGGTGAAACAGGATGGTATTCTTGGAAAGAAACAGCATTTCCGCGATTTCCTTGTTGGTCTTGCCCTCTTTGACCAGGGTGGCCACGCGGATTTCCATGGGGGTGAAGTTCAGGAATTTTGAGGAGAGCCTGCTGATAAAGGGTGAAATGATGTTGTTCAGGTTCGAGTCCAGAATATTGACCAGGGTGGCCTGGTTGGTGTTCATGCTGCTTTTTTGCAGGCGTTGAATATAGGGAACAACCAGTTCCTTTACATTGGACAACACATTTTCCTGCAGTTCGGTCTTGTCGTTTTCCCGTTGCTTGAGCAGCACCTTCAGGGCCGTGTTGACCTCCCCCAGGTGATGGGACTGCGCCTTGAGTTCCTTTTCCCGCCGCCTCAGAGCCGATTCCATGCGTTTGCGTTCCTCGATTTCCTGCTTGAGCTGGATGTTGGTCCTGGCCAGTTCTGTGGTCCGGTCCTCCACCCGCTCCTCCAGCAGTTCGCGGTACTGTTTTAACTCCTTTTCAGTCCGCTTCAGGGCGCTGATGTCCCGCAGGGTGACGATGTTGCCGGCGTGCCGGCCCTTGCGGTCAAAATAAATGGTAGAGCTGATCTGGACATCCAGTATTTTTCCCTGCTTGGTAAACCGCTTGGTCTCGAAAAGGCTAATCTTCTTGCCCTTTTTCATCTGGTCAATGGCGCGCCTGGTTTCCGGCCAGCTCTCTTCAGGAACAAAGTCGATCTGCTTGCCAATCAGCTCGTCAATGGAAAAACCGAATGTCATGGCAAACGCGGGATTTACATAGGTGGCGTTGCCCTGCATGTCGTACACCACAACCGGGTCGGGAGATGACTCCAACAGGGAACGGTAGCGCTCTTCGCTCTCCCGCAGGATAGCCTCGGCCTTCTTGCGTTCCGCCAGTTGCTGTTTCACATCAGCATAGAGCTGCGCTTTTTCCAGGGCAATCAGGGCCAGCTGGGCAAACCGGCTCAATATGTGAATGTCGGCCTCACTGAACCGTTTTTTGTCGTTTACCCGTGCCAGGCCGATGACCCCTTGCACCTTGGATCCGGACATCAGCGGAATGCCCACAATGGATTGCAGCGTGTCCAAAGAGCTGTCTGTCAACCGTCCCGGCCACGTGTAGTAGTCATCCACCAGAACAGGGGCCTCAGCGTCCCACACCCGGCCGCCCATGCCCTCGCCCTTTTTAACACGGCGACCCAGCTGGCCGTTGAAGAATCCCATGCCCACCCGCATCTGCATCTCGTCCTTGCCCGGACCGGGCAGGTATATATAGCCGTGTTCCGTGCCGCTTATCATGCAGGCCCGGTGCAGGATGGACTCCAGCAGCTCTTTTCTGTCGAGACGGTCGATCAGCCCCAGGGAGGTTTCGTGGAGGGCGGAGAGATAGGCGTTCTGCTGTTTTAGCGCCTCGATTTCCTGGCGCAGAAGGTTTTCCCGGGAAGGTAAATCGTCAAACAGAGAGCCCATAGAAATAGAAATAAATTTTCCTTTTGGATTTTAGGAATTTATAACATCACAATTATATACTATTTTTTCTGCTCCCTGGTCTCAAAGAAGCCTGAAAATTTATTTCATAAAATCACTATTTTTTTTACAGCATCCACGATTTCTTCTGGGTCATCCAAAATCTGGAAGATATCCAGGTTATCCTCGGACACCAGCTTTTCAGTCAGAAGACGCGATTCGATCCATTCTTTCAACCCGGCCCAGTGCTCGCTGCCCACCAGGATGATCGGCAGGGGTTTGATTCTGTGGGTCTGCACCAGGGTGATGACCTCGAAAAGCTCGTCCAGGGTGCCGAATCCGCCGGGCATGCCAATATAGGCTGCGGCATATTTAATGAACATGACCTTGCGGATGAAAAAATAATTGAATTCCACCTTGACGTTGGCATAGGGATTGGGTTTCTGCTCAAAGGGCAGGCGGATATTCAACCCCGCAGACGTGCCGCCGGCTTCCGAAGCACCCTTGTTGGCCGCCTCCATGACGCCCCCGCCGCCGCCGGTGATGACGGCGAAATCGTTCTTGGCAAACAGGGCTGCGATCTCTTCTGTTTGTTTATAAACCGGATCATCCGGCTGCATGCGCGCCGAGCCGAAAATACTCACCGCCGGCCCCAGGTCGTGCAGACTTTCGACCCCTTCCACGAATTCGCCCATGATTTTAAACAGGCGCCAGGATTCTCCCAGCTTAAAGTCATCGATAACAAATTGTTTTTCCATTCTCGCTCCACATCAGTACGAACAGTCAGCCGACTTTCAGTAAATTAGTATAAAATGACAAATTGAGAAGGTGAGAGCATTCTAAACTTCCCACGTTCTTACCTTCTTACCTTACTTTAATGCTTGCCTGACATACAGCCAGGCCCCTTACACCCGTCACCCCTTGCCCTCGAACCCGATGGTCACCTCACCATGCTCTATGATAACGGGAACTTTTCTATCCCCTTTGGAATATTTCAGCATGCTGTCCATCTTGTCGGGGTCGGATATCACATTTACATAGGTAACGTCCTTGCCCTGCTTTGCATATGCTTCACGAGCTGCTGTGGTGAAGGGTCAGGTATCCTTACCAAATATCAATATTTCTTCCGGCATAGCATTTCCCCCTCAAAGGGTTTCAGGTGTGACAATGTTGATTTATAATGTAATCTCAAAGAATTAGATTAATGGCTTTTTTACCAACAATTACATGGGTTGTCAATGACAGCGCCAAAACAATACCCAGCCAAAGGGCTGCCATGCGCTGATTTGATTGACAATGGCAGGCCGCATTGTTATCTCCAAAGCTGCCATGTTGTTTATGCAACCTTGGTGTAAAAAATCTGCCATACTGCATTGAAATATTCTGTTTCTGGTATATTATCACCTATCGGCGACTGCAAGCCGGGGAGCACCTCCTCGAAAGGCCAGTTCCAATTCTCAGTTTTCCGGTGGTCGCGGATGGGAGCACGCAAGGTCATTTCACAGGCAAAAACATGAAACAGCAGATGTCGAGGGATGTGGTTATTGTCAACGAACTGGGGCTGCATGCCCGTTCGGCGGCAAAAATTGCGCAACTCGCTCAGCAGGCCAACGCAGACATCTGGCTGGAAAAGGATGGGGAATGGGCCGACGCAGTCAGCATCATCGATCTGCTCAGCCTTGGTTGCCCGCAAGGCACACAGGTATCGGTGGCCATCAGCGATGGCCAGGATATCAACATATTGGACGCATTGGTTGATTTAATAGAAAACGGTTTTGGAGAGTAACGGGGCATGAGCACCGCAGTAGAACCACAAGAGATCATTCTGAACGGGATCAGCGCCTCGCCAGGCATCTGCATCGGCAAGGCCTACCTGGTTGACCATGAGGGTGTCGATATCGTTAAGCGCTACCAGATTATCGACGACACGGCCCTGCAGAATGAAACCACGCGCTTCAAAAAGGCCGTAAAGCAGGCCAAGGACGAGTTGTACGCTATTATCAAGGGGACGAGCGAAGACCTGCAAGAACATGCCGATATTCTCGAAACCCAGGTGGTGCTCCTGGAAGACAAAATGCTCTATGGCCGGACCATCGAAACCATCAAAAAAGAGAAAATCAACGCGGAATGGGCCCTCAAGAAGGTGGTATCCAAAGTCAGTTCCATGTTCCAGGATATCACCGATACCTATCTAAAAGACCGGGCCACGGATATCGTGCATGTTACCGATCGCATCATGCGAAATTTGATGGGTGCGGAGCCCGTCAATATCGCTGAAATCGACAAGCGCGTCATCCTGATCGCCCGTGATCTCTCACCGGCCGAGACCAGCCAGATCAACCTCGAACGCATCATGGGGTTTGTCACCATGCTTGGCGGCGTGACCTCCCACACCAGCATTATCGCCCGCACCCTGGGCATACCAGCAGTACAGGGCATTGAAGAGGCGACCCGGCTGATACAGAACGACGATATCATCATTGTGGACGGTTCGGGCGGCAATGTGTTCATCCACCCGTCTGAAGCCACGCTCATGGAGTACGTGGAACGGCAGATCAGATTTGAATCCTATCGAGCCGATATTGCCAGAGACAGCCAGCGGGCCGCAAGGACCACAGACGGCCACCGCGTCAAGGTCATGGGCAATATCGAACAGCCCGAACAGGTGGTGACAGTCATGGACAACGGCGGCGATGGCGTGGGCCTTTTCAGGACCGAGTTCCAATACCTTGCCAGTCCTGATTTCCCCGGTGAAGAAGAGCTTTTCGAAAATTACAAAGACGTCCTTGACGTCATGCAGGATCAGCCGGTCACCATCCGGACACTGGACATCAACGGCGACAAAGCCCTTATGCGCAATTCCGGTGTTACTGAAATCAATCCCGCCCTGGGGCTGCGGGCCATCCGCTATTGCCTCAAACGGCCGGATGTCTTCAAAACCCAGCTTAAGGCCATCTTGAGGGCAGCTGTATATGGCGAGGTGCGCCTTCTTCTGCCCATGCTGGCCACCTATGATGAGTTGATGGTTGCCAAGAGCTTGATCGAAGACGCCATACAATGCCTTGAGAACGAGGATAAGGAGTACAACCGTAATGTTCCGTTGGGCGTCATGATCGAAGTGCCCTCCCTGGCCATGATGGCCGATGTTATCGCCCGGGAGGTCGATTTTTTCAGTATCGGCACCAATGACCTGATTCAATATTCCATGGCGGTGGACCGGGGGAACCGGGAAGTGGCGTACCTTTACAACCCGCTGCACCCGGCCATCCTGAGAACGCTGAAGTTTGTTTCCGATGCCGCCAAAAAGGAAGGCATCCAGCTGTTCATGTGCGGTGAGATGGCGGGCGACCCCTTCAGCCTTCCCGTGCTTTTGGGCCTGGGGCTGGACGAACTGAGCATGAATCCCCAGTCCATTCCGGTGATGAAAAACATGATCCGTTCCATCGGTATGGCAGATGCGGAAAAATTCCTGCAGAAGGTCCTTGAGCAAACCACGTGCCAGGCCGTGAACGATCTGATCCAGAAAGAATACGGGGAGATTATTTCTGCAACCATCTACCCCAAATAAAAGCGCGTGCCGCGCTTTTATGATACGCAACTTCGTTGCTATATAATAAAAACCCTCTGAGAGCTCTGCGGGCTCAAGCAAAGCGGGCGAGAGGAAAATCTTTTAATGACCGAAGGTCACAAAAAAATCATAGCCGAGAATAGAAAAGCCCGGCATGATTATTTCATCGAGGACACTTACGAGGCCGGCCTGGTGCTGAAGGGTACGGAGGTTAAATCCCTGCGCATAGGAAGGGCCAACCTAAAGGACTCCTACGGTAAAATCACTAACGGCGAGGTATTCGTGCACCAGATTCATATTGGGGCGTACCCGTTCGCCTATTATGACAACCACAACCCCTTAAGGGTGCGGAAACTTCTGCTGAACAAGAAAGAGATAAAGAAACTTTACGGCAAAGTGAACGAAAAGGGTTTTTCCCTGGTGCCGCTGCGCATGTATTTTCTCAACGGCAAGGCTAAACTGACCCTGGCCGTGGTCAAGGGCAAGCGCAAGTACGACAAACGGGTTAGCATACGCCAGCGCGAACAAAAGCGGGATCTGGACCGTCAGCGTAAAGAATACAAATAAAACCGATGGGGGTGATAGAACAGATTCATTCCCCATCGGTTTTATTTGTGTACGCGGGCTTCGCCGCTATTTAACTTGTTGTTATTATATATATTTCAGACCAACATTCTTTGGGGATAACCATTTCTTCTTATTGACATTCAGGTAATGCTTGATTATTATATAAGCATAATTATTGGTTGCGCATATAGCGGCGCAGCCGCGTAGAATAAAAGATGCTCCGCATCTTTTATAGATCTTTGAAAAATTGGGGGCGAAACGGCTTCGACGGGGATGAGGAAGCTCTGATTGCATGTCGAGCTCCTGTCTGCTCGTAAAACGACGGGAACTAAAGATAATCGCAGACGATTATAATTACGCCCTAGCCGCTTAAGGCTAGCGTTCTACCGGACCATTCCTGCTAATCCGGATAGGGCGACGACTTGCAGGATAGCGGGTCATGAATTTCTGCTACATGACCGGCGAACTTCCAGCAGAATAGCCTTGTGAGCATCTTGCCTGATAGGCACTCGCAAAGGCGAATACCCAAGTTCAGGCTAAACATGTAGATATCAGTGTGGAATATTTTCGGACGCGGGTTCGACTCCCGCCGCCTCCACCAGCCTTCGCCAAGGCTTCGGCAGGCAAGCCGGAACCTTGACGAAGGCTGCGCGCCGAAGCTTGAATGAGCGTAGGCGGGCTAATGCATATCAATAAAACCAATCCAGCATGATCAGCTTGATATCTAAATGAAATATGTCTACCTGATCCGCAGTATCCCTCATCCTGGTCAGACTTACATCGGCCTATCATCAGATTTAAAATCAAGGATAAATGCCCATAACATGGGCCAATCTAGCCATACGGCCAAATACAAACCTTGGGAGTTGATAACCTATTGTGCTTTTGCCAGTGATGAGAAAGCTGTTGCGTTTGAAAAGTATCTTAAAACCGGATCTGGACGGGCATTCGCCAAAAAGCGCCTATGGTGATTGGTTTGGGTGCTGAAAAATATCAAATCGTGTGAATGACTTACCTTGTTCTCATGCGCCTTATTTTAACAAGGACGGCCAAGCTAAAATACTCGAAACTACTATTTTAGAAATTAGGGACACCCATAAAATTATAATTTTATGGGCGTCCCTAAACTGATTCACGCGTGAATAAATATTCTATTTTGGATTAACTG
>JAOZRT010000142.1:2608-11056 GCA_029940035.1 Desulfobacterales bacterium | reverse complement strand
CGTAAGGAATTCTGCCTGATTTTGATTCGCTCGCTTACCCCGCAGCAAGCTGCGGAGAATGCGCTCGCTATTGCGGTTCAGGTAATATGGAGCCAGCCATGAGCAAAGAAGACCATCACCATAACGATGCCACGTGCAAAATCGACGTCCAGACCCTCACCCAGTACAGGCAGCAGCTGCCCCGGATCGTCGATAAAATCATCGACAACTGCGATGAAGATACCTGCTACACCCACATCGACTATGAACCCATCCCTTCCAGGGCTTCGGTGATCGACATCATCAAGCGCCTGCGGGGAATTCTCTTCCCGGGATATTTCAGCAGTGAAAAACTCGACCCCATCAACATGGGCTACACCATGGGCCAGGCCGTCTCACAGATTTTTGACCTGCTCTCCGAGCAGATATGCCTGAGCATCCGGCACGACTGTTTCCGGTATGACCACGAGTGCACAGAATGTACCGACCAGGGCCATGAACTGGCCCTCACCTTCCTGGAGTCCATCCCGTGGCTGCGACAGGTCCTGGCCACGGATGTCACGGCCGCCTACCAAGGCGACCCTGCCGCCAAAAGTCACGACGAAATCATTTTCAGCTACCCCGGCATCTTCGCCCTGATGGTCTATCGCGTTGCCCACAAACTTCACACCCTTGAAGTCCCTCTGCTGCCCCGCATCATGACGGAATATGCCCACAGTATCACCGGCATCGATATCCACCCCGGAGCCACCATCGGAAAGGGCTTTGTGATCGACCACGGCACGGGGGTCGTCATCGGCGAAACCACCCACATCGGTGACAATGTGCGCATCTACCAGGGGGTCACCCTGGGCGCCCTGTCCCTGCCCCGCGACGCCGGGGAGAGGCTGAGAGGGACCAAACGCCACCCGACCATCGAAGACGGGGTGATCATCTACTCGGGCGCCACCATCCTTGGGGGCGACACGGTTATTGGCACACATTCCATTGTGGGCGGTAATGTGTGGATCACTTCGTCGGTGCCGGCCAACACCAAGGTTATCATGAATGAGCCGGAGTTGAAGTACATGTCTTCCAAGCCATCTTAGGCTCTCGGGCACAGAAAACCCGGCAGCAATGCCTTAAAAAAGGGAGCTTGGTTATAGCGTTTGCCAACAAACTGGATTTTCTAATAGAAACAAAGGAGGCAACCATAAACGTCTTCCCCAGCATCCAAAACACCATCGGCATGACCCCGCTTGTGCGGATACACAGGCTGCTCGAGAACAGCACCTGCGATCTGCTGGCCAAGCTCGAATTTTTCAACCCCCTGGGCAGCGTCAAGGACCGCATCGCTGCGGCCATGATCGACCGGGCGGAACTGGACGGCCTGGTGGGGCCGGAAACCCTGATCGTCGAGCCCACCAGCGGCAACACGGGCATCGCCCTGGCCTTCATAGCGGCGGCCAAGAATTACAGGCTCTGCCTGACCATGCCGGAAACAATGAGTAACGAGCGCCGCAAACTGCTTACCCACCTGGGCGCCGAACTGGTGCTGACCCCGGGGTCCGAGGGCATGCGCGGCGCCATCGAGAAAGCCGAAGAGATCAAAGCCGGCAGCAAGAACGCCTTCATGCCCAACCAGTTTCAAAACCCGGCCAACCCTGAAATCCACAGCGCCACAACGGCCAAAGAAATCTGGGAGGACACGGACGGTAACGTGGACATGATCATATCGGGCGTGGGCACCGGCGGTACCATCACCGGCATTGCCCGGGCACTCAAAGAGAAAAAGCCCGGGTTTCAAGCCATTGCCGTGGAACCTGAAGATTCGCCGGTGATATCCGGCGGCAAACCCGGGCCGCACAAGATCCAGGGTATCGGGGCCGGGTTTATCCCCGGCGTCTTGGATACAACCTTGATCGACGAAGTGATCAAGGTCAGCAATGCAGAGGCTTTTGAGACGGCCCGGCTGCTGGCCAAAAAGGAAGGCATCCTCTGCGGCATCTCTTCCGGGGCGGCCATGTCGGCAGCCATGAAAATGGCCTCCCGGGACGCATCCAAAGGAAAATGCATCGTGGTTGTCCTGCCCAGCACCGGCGAACGCTATATCAGCACCGACCTCTTTGTTGAGTGATGCCAACTAACCAGAGGTCAGAGATCGGAGGACGGAAGACAGCAAGATCAGAGGGTAAGAACGTGGTCAGTGGTCGGTAGTCTGTGTGGAGACTGAGCCACAGAGGACAGAGACCAGATGCTGCAGGGCTGAAGCCCTGGACTACATGCCCGTTCTTCGTATCAACGACGTAGTGCAGGGATTTATCCCTGCCTGAGGACGGAGGGCAGAACCAGAATTAACGTCCAACATCGAACGTTTGATCATTTGCTCTTGGCTGAATGCCCAGAAAAACTGAATACAATATGCTGACAAACCACATTCGACGTTGAATGTTGGATGTTCGATGTTCATTTTTGAAACAACGAATACGGAAGACAGGTTGAGATAAATCTATTAAAAGTGACAACTTTTAATCAGGACTTGACCCTTCTGAATTCTGGGAGCAGCCGACCTCCGCCTTCTGTTCTCCGTCCTCTGATTATGGCAATTGTGTCTTTGGGGCTCGCGTCAAGAATAGAGGTCACCTGGGTGCATGCGCTTACCTGCTTGTCTTACGAGACACTACTGTATCACATACCTTATTGATACAACCGATTTTAATTAATTTAAAATATTATCAGTGTGTTATAGATGTAGTGGCCTTATTGAACACGGGACATCCGGCCCCTTTCACAGCTAATGCTGTTTCACCGTCTCACATGGAATCTACTGCCGTTGTTGATCCCGGTCCAATACCATTTAATCTGTTTTATCAAGTGGAATCCCTTCACATAAATATAAATACCTTTAAATTTAAGATAGTTGTAAATATTCTTATGACTGCCACCAATAGAATCCGCAAAGGAAAAGCAATGTTCACCATCGTCGGAAGGCCCAGATTTATCATCCGACTTTTCAGAAAAATTGAAAAAAGAGGTCTAAACTCATTCTGGCACGTATTTTGATTAGAACACTTTATATCGGTCGACGACCAATTGCCTTTTCCGACACAACATACACCCCAAACGGAGACCTAGTATCCGTGAAACCCTGTGATCAAAATATCAAGAAGACCCTTGTTCTGGCCGACCAGATGATTGAGCTGGCCAATATCGGCGACGCAGATAGGGAAGACGTCGGTTGTGGCATCTTATACGGCATCCTGCGTGATGCTGCCTACAAAATTAAAAAATTAGCTGAAGACGAACGTGATAAACACCAGAAAAAAGGCTGGTGGGACCAAAACTGTGCCTGATGGCGCGCATTGATACAATCTACCTATCACCATAAAGGAGGAAACATTGACTAATCTAAAAGGAACACAAACCGAGAAGAACATTTTAACCGCATTTGCGGGTGAATCCCAAGCCAGAAACCGCTACACCTATTTTGCCGGTAAAGCCAAAAAAGAGGGTTACGTTCAGATCGCTCACTTTTTCGAGGAAACCGCTCAACAAGAGAAGGAGCATGCCAAAAGGCTGTTCAAGCTGCTGGAAGGCGGGGAAGTTGAAATCACAGGGGCATTTCCAGCTGGTGTCATCGGCTCGACCTTGGAAAATCTGAAGGAATCCGCCGGAGGAGAAAACTACGAATACACCACCATGTATCCGGAATTTGCTAAAACCGCCCGTGAAGAGGGCTTCGAAGCAGCGGCAATGATATTTGAAGCCATCGCCGTGGCAGAGAAACAGCATGAAAAACGCTATCTTGGCCTGGCAGCCAATATCGAAAACAGCACGGTTTTCAAACGCAATGCAGCCGTCACCTGGCGCTGCAGAAACTGCGGCTATATTTTCGAAGGCACGGAAGCCCCAGCCATGTGCCCGGCTTGCGCACACCCCCAGGCTCATTTTGAACTCCTGGGTGAAAACTGGTAAAAATAGGAACCAACTCCGAACCGATTACCTGAATTATAAGAAAAGGAGATAGAAAAATGGCCAACAGAGGCGAAGTGTACAAGTGCGAACTTTGTGGAAACATTGTGGAAGTTCTTCACGGCGGCCAGGGTGAACTGGTCTGCTGCGGACAGGCAATGACCCTGCTCACGGAAAATACGGTGGATGCTGCCAAGGAAAAACATATACCCGTAGTGGAAAAAATCGACGGCGGCGTCAAGGTAAAGGTCGGTGACGTTGCCCACCCCATGGAAGAAAAACATTACATCGAATGGATCGAGGTCATGGCCGGATCCAGCTGCTTCTTCAAGTTTCTCAACCCGGGCGACGTGCCTGAGGCCGAATTCAAAACCGATGCAGCCGATGTCACGGCAAGAGCTTACTGCAACCTGCACGGGCTCTGGAAAGGATAAATCCATGCTGAACGAAAACGTACAAAAAGCATTGGAACAATTCAATGCCTAAATGTATTCCTCCTATCTTTACCTGTCCATGAACGCCTGGTTCAAATCCATCAACCTGGATGGGTTTGCCAACTGGATGTATCAGCAGGCCAAAGAGGAGCTCGTTCATGCTATGAAATTCTATGATTTCATCAACCAGCGCGGCGGCCGGGTCATCCCGGCCGCCATCGGAATTTACGGGCGCGGAATAAACAATTGTTGCGCCCTGTTGCCAACCCTAAGGAGGTATTATCATGACCAGTTGGAAATGCTCAAACTGCGGGTACGCCCTGGAGACGGACGCCCCCCCGGAACAATGCCCGTCCTGTAAGGAAAAGTGCGAATTCCTGGACAACACCTGCTACACACCGGACTGTGAATTCGACGGAAAAGATAAACGCATATAATTCATAGGGAGTCAACAAAATGGGAAAAGTGCTCGTTGTTTACGCATCACGCTCGGGAGAAACTGAAAAAATCGCCAACCTCATCGCCGAGGGCGTACGCTTCACCGGCAACGAAGCCGGTGTCAAGAACGCCAATGACATTAAAAATGAAAGCGACCTCCAGGGGTTTGACGGTTATGCCTTCGGATCCGCGACCTACCATGGAGATATGATACAGGGGATGAAAACCATGCTCTTTCTGGCCGAAAAAGCAGGTCTTGAAAACAAGGTCGGGGGCGGTTTCGGTGCTTTTGGCTGGAGTGGCGAGGCGCCCGATCGCATTTTCGACACCATGGTCAACGTATTTCAAATGGACATGGTATCCGGCCCCCTGAGATTGAAATCCAGCAGCCTCGGCGGCGGCATTCAAATGGCGCAGGACTATGGAAAACAGATTGCGCAAAAACTATAGGTATGATTTATTATAAACGTTCAGCAGCTGCACTGGCCACTATTGATGCGTCAACGCATGATATGTATACCAATAAGGTACTGGCAGGTGTTTCTAATGTAAAAAAAAATATTGGAGGTTACTATGTCCACACCCCAGCATTGTCCCGGTTATGAGCAGTTTAAACACCTGAAATCTTTTTCATGTGCATGCCCGGCATGCGGTGAAGCCAAAGAAATTTTTTCAGACGAATTCGAAAAAACGCATCTGTGCGAAAAGTGCGGCAAAGAGATAGATTTCACCCAGTGCACACTCGAGGGCGGTGTATAGCGCTATCAGCCAACCCCAATCAAGCCTGTAGTCGATTGTTTACCTCTTCATAAGGAGCTGTCATGGATGTTGTATTGCTATCGCGGCTGCAGTTCGCAGCAGCCACCATGTTTCATTTCCTGTTCGTG
The DNA here is from genome assembly GCA_029940035.1 of Desulfobacterales bacterium. Taxonomy (GTDB): domain Bacteria; phylum Desulfobacterota; class Desulfobacteria; order Desulfobacterales; family B30-G6; genus JAJDNW01. The sequence continues at coordinate 5,367 of JAOZRT010000142.1, read as the reverse complement.
CCCCTGACCTTGGGCCTTTCGGTCATCATCGCCGTTATGGAAACCCGGTACGTCCAGACAGGCGATGAGACCTATCTGAGAATGACCAAATTCTGGGGCAAGCTTTTCCTGATCAATTTTGCCCTGGGCGTTGTCACCGGCATCACGCTCGAATTTCAATTCGGCACCAACTGGTCGCGCTATTCCGCTTATGTGGGTGACATTTTCGGCTCTCTGCTGGCCATAGAAGCCACCGTCGCCTTTTTTCTGGAATCGACCTTTATCGGCATCTGGATCTTCGGCTGGAAAAAGCTCTCCAAAAAGACCCACGCCGCGGTTATGTGGGTGGTAGCCCTGGCCGGCAACCTTTCCGCCATGTGGATCCTGACCGCCAACGGATGGATGCAGCACCCGGTGGGTTACGTCATCAGGAACGGCCGCGCTGAGCTGTCGGATTTCGGAGCAGTGATCACCAATAAATTCGCCTTGCTCGAACTTGCCCACATGATACCGGCAGCCTTGCTCCTGGGCGCCTTTTTTGTCATGGGTATCAGCGCCTACCACCTGCTTAAAAAACAGCATGTGGATGTCTCCACCAGGTCCTTCAACATGGCCCTGGTTTTCGGACTGGTGGCTTCCCTCGCCGTAGCGGCAACCGGCGACATGCACGGTGTGCACGTCGCCGAAGTCCAACCGGCCAAGCTGGCTGCCATGGAAGCCCACTGGGAAACCCAGACCCAGGCGCCCATCGTTCTCTTTGCCATACCGGATGAAGAAAACGAAAGAAACCTGATTGAAATCGGTAAAATACCCTACATTCTCAGCTTTCTTGGCTACCACGACATCAATGCCGAGGTTAAGGGTCTGCGGGATTTCCCCAAAGACGAACGGCCGCCTGTTCTGATCACCCTCTTCTCCTTTAGAACGATGGTCGCGCTCGGCACGCTGTTTCCGCTCCTGACCATCATCGGCCTGGTGTTGAGAAAAAGACTCATGGAAAACCCGTGGTACCTGTGGATCATGGTCTTTGCCATCCCCTTGCCCTACGTGGCTATTGAGATGGGGTGGGTCCTGGCAGAAGTCGGTCGTCAACCCTGGATCGTTTATGGTCTGTTGAAGACGGCGGATGCCGCCTCGCCGGTAGCTTCGTCACAAGTCCTGACTTCTCTGATAGGCTTTATATTGGTTTACGGTCTATTGGGAATGGTCGGCTTCTACCTGATGTTCAAAAATGCCGTCAAAGGACCTGAACCGGCAGACGCCTAGCCGTTATGGTGTAAGTCCAATTCAAGCATATGGCATGCTTCGTTGTTCGCGGCGGAACATGAAAATCGAATACGGGGGACAAAATGGTTTTACAAGCAACATGGTTTTTTATCTGGGGCCTTTTGTGGGCGCTGTTTTTTATGACCGACGGTTTCGACTTCGGCGTGGGTACCCTTTACCCATTCCTAGGCAAATCAGATGAAGACAAACGCAAAATGATCAATTCGCTGGGCCCTCTCTGGGACGGCAACGAGGTGTGGCTGATCACGGCCGGCGGCGTTACATTCGCCGCATTTCCCCTGGTCTATGCCGTGATGTTTTCATCCCTCTATACGGCCCTGATGCTCATTCTATTTGCCCTGATTCTGCGGGGTGTATCTTTCGAGTTCCGGGGCAAGGTCGATCACCCGCTCTGGCGCAAGGTGTGGGACACATGCATCTTCATCGGCAGTTTCGTACCAGCCCTTTTGTTCGGGGTGGCTTTCGGCAATATCTTTCAGGGCGTGCCCATTAACCAGGAAGGCATTTTCCAGGGCAATCTGTTCACACTGCTCAACCCCTACGGAATACTCGGGGGCCTGCTCTTTGTCGCGCTTTTTCTGGTCCATGGAGCCCTCTGGATCGCCATTAAAACCGACGGGGACCTTCACGACCGGGCGGCCGCCACGGCCAATCGTCTGTGGCCGGTCCTTTTGGGAATAATAGTGGTCTTTCTGATCGCCACAGCCGTCTTCACACCGCTTTATGCCAACTATCTGGCCTATCCGGTGCTGTTTCTGGTTCCCCTGGTAGCTGTTGCCGCGTTGCTGGGCGTCAAGTATTTCCTGACCAAAAAAGCCTATTTCAAAGCCTGGTTTGCGTCTGCAGCCACCATTGTATTCTGCACATTCTTCGGCGTGGTCGGTCTGTTCCCGAATCTGTTCCCGTCCAGCATCGACCCTGCCTACAGTCTGACGGCCTTTAACGCGTCGTCGAGCCCTTTGACCCTTAGAATAATGCTGATCGTGGTTATTCTTTTCATACCGATTGTCCTTGTTTACCAGGTATGGGCCTATGTGATGTTCTCCAAGAAGTTGACCGAGGAAGACCTGTCCCTCGAAGAGGCCTACTAACAATAAAAGAAAATGCCCGCATAAAAATCATATGGGCATTTTCTTTTATGAGACGCGGCTGCGCCGCTATTATTCAAAAGGAGAAGAAATGAAAATCAGTCTGATACTTTTCAGCATCATTCTCGCTCTCGTTTCGATCGTCGCAGTCACCGGAGCTGCCAACCAGGGTGCTGAACAAATTAAAATCTACGGCGGGTCCCGGGGGGATGTATTGTTTCCCCACCATGCCCACCAGGACAGACTGAAGGACTGCAACACCTGTCATGCCACCTTTCCGCAGGAAGCCGACAGCCTTAAAAAAATGAAAGAGTCCGGCCAGCTGAAACCAAAACAGGTCATGAACAAGCAGTGTGTCAAATGCCATAAGGACCAGAAGAAAGCCGGCAATCCCACAGGCCCGAC
>JAOZRT010000142.1:0-2508 GCA_029940035.1 Desulfobacterales bacterium | reverse complement strand
GTGGCGGCGTCCCCGGTTTTCTTTTACAGCGTCACCGCGCAGTTAAAGGCGCTCATCGACCGGACCCAGACCCTCTGGTCCAGGAAGTACCGCTTCAGACTCGCCGATCCCTTTAAAAAAACACGCAAGGGGTGTTTTCTTTCCATGGGCGGCAGCAGCGGACGCCAGCTTTTTGACGGGGTCAACCTGGTAGCCCAGTATTTTTTCGACGCAGTTGATGCCAGCTTTGCCGGCAGCCTCTTTTTTCGGAGCATTGAGACACCCGCGGACATGCGCGGCACCCCCGGCCTCTCTAAAAACATCCAGGACCTGGTATCCCAAAGCCTGATGCCTCCTGTAGCGCGCAAAAAGGTCTTGTTTGCCTGCCGGGAAAATGCCTGCCGCAGTCAGATGGCAGGTGCCTATGCCCGGCATATGGGCAGCGACAGATTGGACGTGATGACCGCCGGCAGTTCCCCGGCAGAAACCGTCAACCCCTTAATGGTGCAGGCCATGGCGGAGGAGGGCTTTGACATGGCTTTCCTGACCCCGCGCCCACTGGAAGAGACCCTTGAACAGTTCCAGCCGGACGTCATTGTAACCATGGGCTGTGGTGAGGAATGCCCCTTTATTCCGGGTGTGGTGCGGATTGATTGGGACCTTCCGGACCCGGCCGATGAATCCATCGATTTCATGAAAAAGGTGCGTGGTGAAATTGCTGAAAAGGTGTCTGATTTGCTGAACAGCTTATAGTGCCGCCGACAATAGTGAAGCACCATATGACAGTATTTACATCTTTAATAACATTACAGAATTTAAATTTTACCGCGCTTTAAAGCGTGGTAAAATTTAAATTCAAGGGAGTGAACAATGGCGAACCCTGAAGAAATGTACCAGTGTCAGACAGCCAACTGCGGCTATATTTACAACCCGGACAAAGGGGACCGCAAAGGAAAAATCTCCAAGGGCACCCAGTTCGACGACCTGCCGGACGACTGGAAATGCCCCATCTGCGGGGCGGGAAAAAAAATGTTCAAACCCCTGGGATGATCCGGGGCAAACGTTAAAAGTTTCGACAGAACCATTTAAATTTATTAACTTTATACACATTTGAATTCGTATTTGAGCGCTTTGAGGAACAAAGCACTCAAACACGAATTCAAATGAAGAGGAGGAAAAATGGACAAGTATGTATGCACCATCTGTGGCTATGTGTATGACCCTGCCGAGGGAGATCCTGACAACGATGTAGCGCCCGGGACCAAATGGGAAGATGTGCCGGATGACTGGGAATGCCCGATCTGTAGCGCTTCCAAGGACGATTTCGAAAAAGAGTAAATTCGTCTCAGACGAAATTACGCAACGCGGCTTTGCCGCTAAACAATCTTGTAATAGCGCAATCCTGTGAAACAGGAAACGGACAGGTATACGTATCAACACCTGAACCCGTTGCCCGTTTTTAAGGGACAGAGGTTAAAAAATGAAACCAGTTGAAATTGCCAAAGGTGTTTACGATGTTGGCGTCACGGACTGGAATATTCGCGACTTCCATGGATATTCCACCCACGCCGGTACCACGTACAATGCGTTTTTGATTGTCGATGAAAAAATAGCTCTGATCGATACGGTCAAAAGCCAATTTTCCGATCAGCTGTTTAACAATATCGCCAAGGTTGTCGACCCCGCCAAAATCGATGTTGTCATCAGCAACCACACGGAAATGGACCACTCCGGCAGCCTGCCGCGGGTCATGCACCACATTGGTGAGGACAAACCCCTTTACTGCTCTAAAATGGGGGCCAAAAATCTGGCCAAGCACTTTCCCCACAACTGGAATTACCAGCCCGTAAAAACAGGGCAGGAGTTAAGCCTGGGCCAGAGGACCCTGACTTTCCTCGAAACCAGAATGGTTCACTGGCCGGACAGCATGTTCACCTATCTCAAGGAAGACAAGATTCTGTTTTCCAGCGACGGGTTCGGTCAGCACTATGCCGGCTTCAACAAATTTGACGATATGGACGAGGACGAGATCATGTACCAGGCGAAAAAGTATTTCGCCAACATCCTGCTGCTCTACTCGCCGCTCATTCTCAAACTGCTGGACAAGGTATCTGACCTGGGCCTGGAGATCGATATGATCTGCCCTGATCACGGCATCATCTGGCGGAAAGACCCCGGCAGAATCATCGAAGCCTATGCCAAGTGGAGCCGGCAGGAGGCCGAGAAAAAAGCGGTGGTCATCTACGACACCATGTGGAACAGCACCAAGGCCATGGCCGAAGCCATTGCCGAAGGAATCGCCGACCAGGGTGTAAGGGTCAGGCCGATCCATATCAGGAGCAGTCACCGCAGCGATATCATGACCGAAGTCCTGGATGCCAAGGCTGTCATTGTCGGTTCCCCGACACTGAACAACCAGATGTTCCCCACCGTGGCCGACACCCTGTGCTATATGAAAGGGCTGAAACCCGTCGATAAAATCGGGGGAGCCTTCGGATCCTATGGCTGGAGCGGGGAATCCGTCAAACT
>JAOZRT010000141.1:1187-11058 GCA_029940035.1 Desulfobacterales bacterium | reverse complement strand
CGTGAATTTGTTGGCAATGTAATTTTCCTCGTTGGTCACCCTGGCCGATGTCAGCATGCCCATGCTGTCGGCGCCATGCTGAGCCTTGATGTCCGTAAACCGGTTGGCCACCATATCCAACGCCTCATCCCAAGCGGCTTCACGGAACGTACCCCCCTCTTTAATCAGGGGGGTGGTCAGCCTCTCTGTTGATCCGATGAAATCGAACCCGAAACGGCCCTTGACGCAAAGGCTCCCGTAGTTGGGGGCTACACCCTCTACACCGGTCACAGCCACAACCTTGTTGTCCAGGACATGCAGATTGATCTGACACCCCACCCCGCAATAGGTACAGGTGGTGCGCACCTTGGTGGTTTCCCAGGGCCTGACATGGTAACGGGCGTCCTTTTCCACCAGGGCCCCCACAGGGCATACCTGCACACACTCACCGCAGAACACGCAGTCCGAATCCTTGAGGGGTTTGTCGCCCGGGGTGATAATTTTTACATCCGCACCCTGGTAGCCGATATCAATGGCATTGTTTACCTGGACCTCGTTGCAGGCCTGTACGCATCTCCCGCACTTGATACACCGCGAGAAATCACGCACGATAAACGGATTGACCGTCTCCATGGGATACGGCACGTCGGTCTCCAGGTGTTTTTCCGCGGAAACCTGATAGCGATAGGCCAGATCCTGCAGCCGGCAGTCCCCCCAGGCAGGGCACAGCTCGCTGCTTTGATCCTCTTCCTGAACACCCATCTGAAACTTTGTCCAGTCGTTGCCCTCGGTCCCCCGGATCGCACAGTTGTGGTTGCCCGAAGAGAGCATCAACTGGATGATCAGTTTTCTGGCTTCCACGACTTTTGCCGATTCGGTGTGCACCACCATATCACTGGAAACCGGTGTGTCGCATGCCGGCAAAAGGTTCGCTTCGCCCTCCACCTCCACGATGCACACACGGCAGTTGCCCGTAGGTGTGGTGCCCCTGAGGTGACAGAGCGTTGGTATGTCGATGCTGGAGCGCCTGGCCACGTCTAGTATGGTTTCACCCGGCTCAAAAGAAAACTCGTTCCCGTTCAAAACGATGGTCTGATGTTCGCGCATGCCCCTTTTTCCTCTCTTTTAATCTCACCTTAGTTAAACTCCCCGCAGCTTGCCGCAGAGAGATTATATTTCAGAATGTTGTAATCGAGATTTCTTACCGAATTAAAGGGTTTTTGTCAATATAGCGGTTGCCGTCCAATCATTTTTTAAACGTTACCATTAACAATGGCGTCCGGCCAATCAGCTCTCGGAACAATATGATGCCAACAGCTATAAGGACGGCCTGTTCTTAAAAATGACCACAGCCAGCATGGCGCCGAGGATGCCACCGATGGCATCTGCGGCAAAATCCAGGAATTCCGCCGAACGCGATGGGACAAAGTACTGATGAATTTCGTCACTGGCCCCGTAGAGTGCTGTTAACAAAATGCTCATTATCACCAGTCTTACGGTGGAGGTGCGCTTATCCATGGTGTTGAAAGCACGATACAAAAGCAAGCCGAACACCGCATACGCCCCCACGTGCAGCAGTTTGTCGGAAAAGTCGAAGTCGGGCATGTGCTCTGAAGCAGGCAAAGAAGACTGAATGAAAATGAACAGGCAATAAAGCAGGACCGGGAGCCAATAGAAAAAAAACTTTCTAAATGAAGGATTATGGAATAGGCGCATAAAGATATTCACCATCCTGTGGTGGGTCGCCTTTTACCAAATTTTTTTTCACAGGGAGCGTTCTTGGTCACGTGTTTCTGAAGGACATCGCACCAAATAGATTGAAAGGTTCGACAGCTGCCGTCCAGGGCGTCCACCTTGGCAAAGTCCGCATGCTCGCAGCGCAGGTCGCACCACTTGATGCGGTGGGTGGTGACCCCGGCATTATCTTTCTTCCTTGCGCGATTGTTTCCCATTTTCACTGTAGTGCCGACTTTTAATCGATTAGCTGACACAATAAGGTTACCAGGGGCCGAGTGAAAATGGCACTTGACCCCTGGGCCCCTTGAAATCCTGACCCCTTAATTAAATTCCAGATTCAGATCCAATTCCCTTTTCTCGATATGCCCCTTGACCACTTTCAGGAAAGACTCCCGGGAAACGCCCATTTTCACCTTGCCGTCCAGGGTGCGCACCGACAGGTTGCCGGATTCCATCTCCTTGGCACCAAAAGTCAAAATCAAAGGGATGTTGGCCAGCTGGGCTTCACGGATCTTCTTGTTCAGGCTCTCGGTCCGCGTGTCCACCGATATGCGCAGCCCTTCCCCCTCCAGGAGTTCCCGCAGTTCTTCCGCGGCCGGTACAAGCTCATCGTTTATGGGCAGTATGACGGACTGAACCGGTGCCATCCACAAGGGAAACTTTCCGGCAAAATGCTCGATCAGAATACCGAAAAACCGCTCTATGGAGCCAAATATGGTGCGGTGAATCATGATGGGCCGCCGACGTTCGTTGTCCCTGTCGATATATCCGAGGTCGAACCGTTCCGGCAGGCTCATATCCAGCTGAATCGTCCCGCACTGCCAGGTGCGGCCCAGGGCATCCTCGATGTGTAAATCGATTTTAGGGCCGTAGAAGGCACCGTCCCCCTCGTTGAGCCGGTAGTCTGCACCATAGGCATCCAAAGCGGCCCGCAGCCCTTCCGTGGCCACCTCCCACTGCTCGTCGGTGCCGATGGACTTTTCCGGTCGCGTGGAAAGCTCCAGCATGAATCCAAGCCCGAACTTCCCGTATATCCGTTCAGCCAGCTTGAGAACACCGAAAATCTCCCGCTGTATCTGGTCCGGGGTCATGAATATGTGCGCATCATCCTGATGGAAGGCCCGCACCCGGAAAAGCCCGGACAGGACCCCGCTCAGTTCATGGCGGTGGACCAGCCCGATTTCCGATGCCCGGATGGGAAATTCACGGTAGGAATGGGGCCTGTTTTTATACACCAGCATGCCCCCCGGGCAGTTCATGGGTTTGATGGCGTACTGGTTCTCATCCACCGCGGAGGTGTACATGTTCTCGCGGTAGTTTTCCCAGTGTCCGCTGCGCTCCCAGAGGGTGCGCTCCAGCATGATGGGGGTTTTGGTTTCCACATACCCTGCCGCCCGGTGTTCCTCCCGCCAGAAATCCAGCAGGACATTCCAGATCTCCATACCCTTGGCATGAAAAAAAGGCATCCCCGGCGCCTCGTCGTGAAAGCTGAAAAGCTCCAGCGCCTCACCGATCTTGCGGTGATTGCGTTTTTTGGCCTCCTCTATGAAATTGATGTACTTCTTCAGGTCCTTCTTGTCGAAAAAAGCAGTGCCGTAAATCCGCTGCAGCTGTTCCCGGGTCTGGTCGGCCCGCCAGTAGGCACCTGACACCTTCATGAGCTTCACCGCCTTGATGAAGCCGGTGTGCGGTATGTGGGGGCCGCGGCAAAGATCGGTGAACTCGCCCTGCTCATAAAAAGATATCTCACCGTCTTGCAGGTCTGAAATCATCTCCAGTTTGTAAGGTTCGTCCCTGTAAAAGGCCAGGGCCTCCTCTTTTGACACCATTTTGCGCCGGATGGGGAGTTTGGCCTTGGCCAGGCTTTTCATCTCTGTTTCAATCTTTTTGAAATCATCCTCGGAAACCGGCTCCATGTCGATATCATAGTAAAACAGATCCCCAACAACCGGCCCGATGGTCAACCTAGCGTCTTTATACAGGTGCTGGATGGCCTGCGCCATCAGGTGAGCCGCACTGTGCCTGAGAATTCCCAGCCCTTCCTCGTCTTTGGTGGTAATCAGCCTGACACGGGCATCGGCATCTATTGTCCGGTTCAGGTCCACGAGCGCCCCGTTCAGTTCCATGGCCACACAGTTTCTTGCCAGTCCTTCGGAAATGCTCATGGCAATATCGAACCCGCTCAGCGGATCATCAAAAGACTTTATGCTCTCATCAGGAAGTGTTATGTTGATCATGGTCGTTCACCGTTACACATGTTTTGAAATTCAATTATAGTTAGGGTAATTACTTTATATGGTCAAGGAAAAAGAAAGTTCCCCCAAAGAATATCAAAATGATAATCACAAGGATTATCAATGGGTCGATACCCGTCAGGGCCTCCAACAGGTGGCCGACTATTTTAAGAATAAAAAAGCCATCGGCGTGGATATGGAAATGGACTCCATGTTCCATTTCCGGGAAAAGATCTGCCTGATACAGATGGCCACCGAGCAGCAAACCTTTATCATCGACCCTTTGAAATTTTCCAGCATGAGCCTTATCAAACCGTTGTTTGAAAACCCGCGCATCCAAAAAGTGCTTCACGGCGCTGATTACGATGTGCGGTCGATCTTCAGGGACTTTGGAATCGAGGTACACAATCTATTCGACACCGAACTTGCCAGCCGGTTTATCGGCCTGCAGCACACCAGCCTGGAATCCGTCCTCAACAGACGCTTTGACGTGGTGCTCGATAAACGCTTTCAGAAAAAAGACTGGTCCCAGAGGCCTTTGCCGGAGCACATGGTCACCTACGCTGCCCGAGATGCCTGTTTCCTGGTGCCGCTGGCCAGGGAACTGGAGAAGGACCTCCGTCAGAAAAAACGCCGCTCCTGGGTAGAGGAGGAATGCCAATGGCTGAGCCGGGTCAGGCCCGCGGCCAACAGCGAAGGCCCCCTGTTCCTGAACTTCAAAGGGGCCGGCCGTCTGAAGCCCAGGGACCTGGTCATATTGGAAGCCCTGCTCCAATACCGGCGGCGTGTCGCTATTGCCAAAGACCGGCCGCTTTTCAAGACCATCGGCAATTCCGCCCTGCTGACCCTGGCAAACCGTAAACCCGCCAGCCTGAAACAGTTGAATGCAACCCGTGCATTGAGCAGCAAGCAGACCAAACAATACGGGCCGGATCTGGTCGACGCCATCGCGGCGGCACTGAAAACCCCTGCGGAAGAACACCCCTTGTATCCCAGAAGAAGAGCCCCCAGCTTAAAGCCCGTGGTTTCCAACCGCATAAAGGAACTTAAAACCTGGCGTGACACCAAAGCCGCATCCCTGGAAATAGACGCCTCCCTCGTGTTGACCAAAATACTGATATGCGACATCGCCCAAAAAAACCCCGGATCCATCCAACAGATAAAAACCATCCAGGGGCTGCGGGAATGGCGGGTCAGGGAATTCGGACGGGAGATCATCGACTTGCTGAAGAAACCCTAGGGGAAACTCAAGGCTGCCTAAACAACAGGAGAGATCATGGACACCGGAAGCCAGCACAATGTTGAAAAAAGAGCTATCGGGCGGCGCAAGGAAGATCTGGAAACCTGGGATCAGAACCTGCGGTATCAACAGCTCTTTGTCCTGGGCCAGACCATCACCTCCGAAATGAACATGGATGCCCTGTTTCAGTTAATCATGAGCCAGACCAACCAGATCATGAATACCGAACGGAGCACCATCTTTCTGGCTGATGAAGAAAAAGAAGAATTGTGGTCTCTGGTAGCCACCGGCATGGAAAAGAATGAAATCCGCATTCATCATGATTCCGGTGTTGCCGGCTGGGTATATCAGCACCGCAAACCCCTGACCATCAACGACCCTTACAATGACAAACGCTTCAACCTGGGTGTGGATAAACAGTCGGGTTTCGTAACCCGCAACCTTCTCTGCGTACCGGTCGTCAACCGGAACGGCCGGTGCATCGGGGTTTTGCAGGCCCTCAACTCGCAACTTGGCAGCTTTTCCAATTATGACACCCGCTTTCTTGAATCCATCGCCGATTACGTTGCCATTGCCGTAGAAAATGCCCGGCTTTACGAAGAAATCAAGGCTTATTCCGAAAAGCTCAAAGCTTCCATTATCCAGAATGAAAATCTGGAAAAAGCCAAGGCCCGCCTGACCAAATTCGTACCCACCTCGGTAGCCAAGCTGGTGGACCAGAATCCGGACCAGCTGGATGGTGATAAAATTCCCATGGATGTATCTGTGCTGTTTCTGGATATTCAGGGCTTTTCAAGCATAACCGAAGGATATGACCAGCGCCAGGTCAACGACATGGTCGAAAGCCACTTTTCGCAATACCTCAATTGCATCAACCAGCATGGGGGAGAACTGAATGAGACAACCGGGGACGGCCTGATGGTGATCTTCAAAAGCGATATGGTCCGGGATCATGCCCGGGAGGCTGTCTCGGCTGGTTTGGAAATTATTGCGGAAAATGCCCGGTTGAACCGGGAAATCACCTACCCATGGGGAGACGTACATCTACACATGGGCATCAATTCCGGCCGGGCCCATGTGGGCGCCACACACATGAAAAGTGTTACCGGCGACCGCTGGACATACACCGCATCCGGTATGGTGACGGTCCTGGCGGCCCGCATCGGTGCCCTTTCCAAGAAAACAAAACTCTATATCGGCCCGGAAACCATGCACCAGGTCACGCATGATTTCAAGTGGGTCAGCATTGGCACCTATTCCTTAAAAAATGTTTCCGGCCAAACCGAGGTGTTCCAGGTAAAACGTGGCTCTGACTACTGACTACAGGGATTCTGTCTTCTGTCCGACGTCATCTGAAGCCCTCTGGCTTTTGCGTTGGGGATTATCCTGTCCCTGTAACGATCTCGTTCAGCAGTTTGCGATAGCAAAGGTAGTTTTCCAACGGCATATCCTCACGGATGCGTCCATCCGCCAGAGGAACGTACCCGCCCGACTCCAGCAGTGGGGACACTCTGGCCACCAGTTCCTGCTGGATGGACGGCTTTCCCGGGCGAATGGTATCCAGATCGATTCCGCCGATCAGCCTCAAATCGCGTCCATACTCCTTTCGTATGTGTAGATAATCCATGGCCTCGACTTCGACTTCACAGGCCCACAGGCAATTGAAACCCATTTTAATATAAGCGGTATCAGGATGCGGGCATTGGCATAGGTCTGGAATATGATGTTCTCCACGCCATGGCGGCGCAGGACCTCGAAAACCGGTGCGTAGCTGCTGAGAACGATATCCTCGTACATGGCCGGGGACAGAAGGGGTTGGTCGTTTCCACCGATGGGTTCGCTGAATATAGCAGCGTCAACTTCGACCTCCTGAAGCACTATTTTCGCCAGGGTCGCAGCGAACTCGCCTTGCATACGCATCATTTTCCGCACAAGATTAGGCTGGTCGACGAGAAGGTGCATGACGGGCAGAAACCGCTGCCAACTCTCGACCCCCATAGTCAGGAAAAAGCCTTCGTGCACATACAGCAGCAGTGCATGCTCTCTTCGCCGCCACGCCTCGACCTTCTTCGGCCACGCTTTTGGCAGGCGCTTTTTGTCAAAGGGGTCCAGCCTTTCCCTTAAACAATCTTCACTGGTTGCAAGCGAACTGTAAGGATTTTTTATTTTTCCTGATGTAATAAGTAAAGGCGCTACAAAACTAATTATTGATGCCTGTTTATTAAGGAACTGATCAATCTGATAATTTTATTGACAATGATTTTCGATTGCAGTAGTGCCTCCTTCAGGTGACAGATATGAATAAAAGCACACACATGACAGTTGAATCAGGACGCTTCTATTTTATTTTTAGATGCGTCCATCCGGACAGCTGACGCAAATAGTTGATCAGCACCCCGGGTGGACATGAATGGCCACCCGGGGTTTTTTATTTGAAACGCCCTGGGTTGAACACCCAGGGCTTTTTTTATGCCTTGCATAAAATTCAATGAGAATTAAAATATGGAAAATGGATTATAGACCATTATTCTCATTGAATTTTACCCAAAGGGCGGGCCGGAGACCTCCACAGGCGGCGTTACTGAGGACTCGAAGTAAAGGACTACGTCTTCTCCCTCAGATGCCTTGCCTGTGAAGGTCTCCAACCCGTGCAAGGTTAACCTTACATGAAATTTAATGAGGATTTTAATTCATCCTCACGCTGTCCTGTTTGAAGGGTGGAATATTTTTTCAAAAAGCAACGTGGAAATGAAAGTGTAAAGTTGAAAGGCTAAAGCATGAAAAATTTAAAATTGGCTTCCCGTGATCAGAAGACGAGAACTATCGTCAATGTGGGCCATGTCGAAATAGGCCGGGGCCTGGTGGTTATTGCCGGCCCCTGCAGCGTTGAAAGCGAAAAGCAAACGCTTGAAACCGCCCACGCGGTCAAGGCTGCCGGGGCGGACATGATGAGGGGCGGTGCGTTCAAACCCCGTACGTCGCCATACGCCTTCCAGGGTCTCGGCCTCGAAGGGCTGAAAATCCTGGAAAAGGCCAGGGAGGAAACCGGTCTGCCCATCGTGACGGAAGTCATCGACCCCACTCACAGCACCGGGCGCCTCAGCCTGATTGCGCCCATGAGCGGCGCGGCTGTGGCAGCGGGGGCAGACGGTCTAATCATAGAGGTCCACAACAACCCCGAAGAAGCGCTTTGCGACGCAGACCAAGCGCTGACGCCAGAAATGTTTTCCAATGTTATGTCTCAGGTAAGACCGCTTAAGGCATTTCTGGAAGGAAGAGGATCAGTTGTAAGCTAACAGCCTATCTCTCACAGAGCTCGCAGAGCCTCAGAGATTTTAAACGTATGAACCTACACCCAAAGCAGAGGTTAACTATGAAATTAAAAGAGATACGAAAACAGATCGATAAAATCGACAGGGAACTTCTGGTTCTGCTCCAGGAGAGAATGGGCCTGGCGCTGCGTTCCAGAAAATTCAAGGAAACCACTTCCGACCCGGCACGCGAAGAAGATGTACTGGCACGCATCGAGCGTATGAATCTCGATCTGGTGGAGCGGTCATTTTCCCGGCAGCTCCTTGAAACCATTATCGGAGAAAGCAAACGGCTGCAGGAAGAGGAGCGGGCCCTGGTGGCCTTCCAGGGCGAACACGGCGCATACGGAGAAGTTGCCGCCCGGGGGCTGGTCCCCGGCGGCGCCTACATCCCCTGTATGGAATTTGCCGATGTTTTCCGGGGTGTGGAAGAAGGGTACCTGGACCTGGGTGTCGTGCCGGTGGAAAACTCCCTTGAAGGCGCCGTCACCCAGGTTAACGATCTGCTCATCTCCACGGACCTGAAGGTGATCGGTGAAGCCAAAGTGCCCGTCAACCACTGTCTGCTTGCCACGGAAGCAACGGACTACAGGGAAATCCGCCAGGTTTATTCGCATCCCCAGGCCCTGGCCCAGTGCCGGGGATTCCTCATGCGCAACCACCTCGAACCGCGCCCTTACTACGATACGGCCGGGGCCGCAAAAATGCTGGCCAGGGAAAACCCCAATGCTGCAGCCGCCATTGCCAGCGAACTGAGTGCGGACCTCTACAACCTGGAAATCATAAAACGCGGCATCGAAGACAGCCCGGCCAACCACACCCGTTTTCTGCTCCTCTCCAGAAAGGCCTATGAGGGCGTCGGCGACAAAACATCCATTATTTTTATCACACCCCATAAAGCCGGCAGCCTTTTCAGCATCCTGCAGCTTTTTGCCGAGGCCGGCATCAATCTCACGCGTATCGCCTCAATGCCATTGCGCACAGAGCCGGACAACTACAGCTTTTTTCTGGATTTCGAAGGAACCGAAAAAGATCCCTCTGTATCCGATGTATTGAATAAAATGGAAAAAATGACAGTCACCATGAAATACCTGGGCAGCTACCCGGCAGCCATACCGGACAGAGGGCCAGAGGACAGAGTGTCGGAGGACGGAACCACAGAAGAGCATAAATCTTAGCCGCAGACACTCGCAGACGACCGCAGACAAAAGATTTTTCATGTCGCTTCGCGACTGCATAATGCAGATAGCAATTTAAAATTAGGAATCTATAAATAAAGAATTGATTATTAACCGTTAATGAACAGTTTAACTTTCTGTAATAATTAATAATTAATGGGTAATTGTTAATGATCCTGACGGCCCTCCGTC
>JAOZRT010000141.1:0-1087 GCA_029940035.1 Desulfobacterales bacterium | reverse complement strand
CCAGGCCCATGACAACCAGAAGGCCGACAGGGCCGGCGAAATGCATGGATGTGCTCCCCATAAGCGGGCCCACCACCATGCCCAGGGTATAAGCCATGACAAACATGGAGCTTGCCGCTGTCAGGTCGGCTCCCTTGAAAACCTGGCCGATATTGACCATCCCCAACGTGTAAAAGGCACCCACAGACCCGCCCCAGAAAAACAGCAATACGACAGTCAATAAAGACAACTGCAAATTGATGTGCACCAGCGGTACGACGATGACGGGTACGACCGCCACCAGCAGGGCCACCGTTTTAAAGGAAACCTTGTCCACGACCCAACCCACAAATGGCTGCCATACAAAACTGCCCACGGCAAACACAGACACCATGGTCAGGGCGGCCGCTGTCTCGATCCCGCTGCGCATCCCGTAAATCGGCAGCAGGGCAAGCACTGCGGTTTCAAGGAATCCGCTGATAAATCCCGCCACAGTTGCCACAGGCGCCACATAAGCCATCTGCAGCACCCGGTACTGCCTCGGCGGCAGATTCGCCTGGTCAACCCTGGGGACCAGCAGCAGGGGGATGGCCGCGCCCCCCATGATCAACCCGCTGATCACAAAGGGCATTGCACCGTCAACACCGATGATTTTCAACAGCACCGGTCCTGTGGCAATCCCCATACTCCAAATGGTTGTATACGCACCGACAATGCGTCCGCGCTTGTGTTCCGGGGCCATGACATTGATCCAGGCCTCGCTGCTCACCCAGTGCATCCCACCGGTCACACCCAGAAAAAACCGCAGGAGATACCAGTACCACAGCGATTCTTCGATCCACAATCCAAATACAAAAATACCGGACAACAGAGCCCCGGCAATCATGGCGCGCAGCATGCCGGTGCGCTGAATGATCGATGGAAAAAACGGACCGACCAGCAGGACAGCCAGAGAGTATATGGTTGCATTCAACCCAATGGCGACCACTGATACTCCGCGCTGCTCGAGAACAATCGAAGTCAGGGGAACGATAAGACCGATGCTCAACCCTACTGCACCGGCACTGACAATTACCGGCAGCAGCAGACGGGAGTATACGCCCGGTGC
>JAOZRT010000483.1 GCA_029940035.1 Desulfobacterales bacterium | reverse complement strand
GATCTTCGGAGAAGAACTGATGAAGACCGTTAATAATATCCATCCCATTTTCCATCGCCTCTAGGACCAGATTCCTTTCTTCAGTGGATATATAAGCATCTATGGGAGCTTTCCCATAAATGTAACAATCTGGGACTTTAGAAAGTTTATTCAAAGCATCATCTAAATTTATAAAAATGGGAATGCCGCTCTTTTCTTCCCCTAATTCTTCCCCTGCATCCTTGCCAGCTAATGAACTATCAATAACCCCAACAATATTATAGATTTCAGAGTGCCGAACTAACCCCGTAGCAGTTTTTCCGTCCACTAAGCCAAATTGATTTTCGCAGTAAACCAAGGCCGTTTCTTTTATGATCGCCATTATATTAATTCCTTTCAATTTATTCCCAAACGTTCAAGAAATTTTTAAAGCAACTATGCTTCTTTAAGCTTTTGGGAGTTATTTTTATGCGAAAATTTGGCATAAACTTTGTCCTAATTTGAGGACAGGGTATGATCTTTTGCCGTGTTCGCTCTTTATTGCTTAATTTGCGTTCAATGGTCGCTGTGCGATTATAGTGGTGCTGCGGACTCAAGTTCTCGGCAGCGCTCCCGCACCGATCGGAACGGCATACCTTCAGCACGCTCATAGCGCTCGGCCCGAATGAACCAGAACGCCAGCCCACCTGTGTTGTGGCTGGGGGTTGACCGGTTCTTGGTTGCCCGGACACCCAGCGACCCTTTACGGCCTGCTTTTCGCCAACCACGAGCCTGCATGATCATGCGAACCACCACGCCAACAGCCTGCCGTAATCGTTTGCTCCTATGAGTGTGTATCTCTGCCAGAGATCGCTCAATGTTTGGATACGATTCAAACTCCCGGACGACGCCTGACAAAGGCGGCCTGTCGTGGTGAATTTCAGATTCCTCCATTCGACGCTGCCGGTTGTCATCATTAAAGAATTTAAGAACTGCCTCAAAAGGTTGTTCTGGGTCGTTCACAACATCGGAAAACGTTCGGCCCTGGACGTCCTGGAGGAACGTTTCCCGAGTGATTGTTATGCTTGGCATTTTGGCCTCCGGATTATCGATCTCACTGGCATACTACATACAAAATTTGAACGTCCAAATTTTGCAATTTCAAATATTGTATATCTTATTCTGGAAAAAGCAAGAACAAATTAGCGAATTTTCTTAAATTTTTCTCATACCAATCCACAACCAGACTTACCAGGCGTTAAAACAATCCTGTCATCCGTGATAATTAAAATAATGTTCTTCAAGAGAAAACTCGACAACTGATTGATAAGTAACAAAAATAATAATGCAATCGGATATGTTAAAAGTTGATATTTTATAAAGTTCTATTGACTTATCGCCGGTTATGATCGATACATCAAGGCCCTTATCTATTAAGTTACATTAGTAAATTATC
Organism: Desulfobacterales bacterium; assembly: GCA_029940035.1. Classification (GTDB taxonomy): domain Bacteria; phylum Desulfobacterota; class Desulfobacteria; order Desulfobacterales; family B30-G6; genus JAJDNW01. The sequence goes on along the minus strand of JAOZRT010000483.1, from coordinate 1,509 downwards.
GACAAATTGAGTCTTTTTGCGGAAAGACAGATTTCTACCCAATATATAATGTTAGACAGAAAACTGACAGGTGGCGAGGCTGATTGCGATGGCCGTGCCAGGTCCGTTATCACACGGAGTACCGAACGCCAAATTAATTTTCATAGCCTTCACGGAATTGCCTAATGTCCTTCAACGTTCTGACCGTCGAAATGTCTCATGAAACCAACTCCTTCAGTCTTCAGGAAACTGATGAACAGGCATTTAGAAACCGTTATGTACTGATGGGCGCCGAAGCCATCGTCGCACGCGGCCAAGCAAATACTGAACTTGCTGGCTTCCTCGATGCCGGTCGAGCGCATGGCTGGTATATCAATCATGTGCTCAGCGCAGCCGCAGGGCCAAGTGGGAAGGTAAGGCAGGCAACGTTTAACTGGCTCTGTGATCCAATCATCTCCGTCATCAAGCAGCACACATTCGACGGATTTCTACTTGGGTTGCATGGCGCAATGGACCTTGATTTCTGTGAAGATGGCGAAGGCGAGTTACTTTGGCGTATCCGCAGCGTGGTGGGCGAGAAGATGCCAATTGCTATCACGCTTGATCCACACGCAAACGTCAGCAAAAAAATGTGTGATCTGGCTGACATCATTGTGTCGTTCAAAACTTATCCACATATCGATATGCGCGACACCGGTCGCCACGCCGGCGAAATTTTACACAGGACGATGGCTGGCGAGATCCAACCGCACACGATTCTCGTGAGTCGACCTATGCTGGAAGAAGTCAATGGTGGCCGAACCGACATTGGCCCGATGATCGAGCGCATTGCAACAGCGCGAGCATACGAGGAAAAGGCGGATGTGTTCGCCGTGAGCATCAATGCAGGCTTCGCCAGTGCTGATGTTGCCAGGATTGGCCCAACGGTGTTGGTCACAGGTCAGGGGGATTTTGCAGCACACCATGCTTTTGCTGAAACGATTGCTGATGACATCTGGAACAGACGCTTTGAGGTGCTGAACGACTATCTCAGCGTTGTAGAGACAGCCGTGATTGCAGCTACATACGATCATAGCAAAGGGCCGTTGGTAATTGCAGACTATGCGGATAATCCCGGTGCCGGCGGCTATGGCGATTCAACTGAGCTCTTGCGCGCACTACTTGCAGCGGGTGTGACGAATGCCTGTTTCGCTCCCATGGTGGATGGCGAGGCAGCGCAGGAATTGCATGCTGCGGCGATTGGTGAACGGGTTCACATTTCGCTGGGGGGCAAGACCGATCCACGCTTTGGTGGTGGGCCACTCGCCGTTGAGGGCGAACTCGTTTCTATCAGTGCCGGGCATTTCACCGGTGATGGCCCAATGATCCATGGACTCAGCGGCAGTTTCGGGCCTAGTGCTGTGATACTCGTCGGCGGTATTGAGATATTGGTGGTCACCATCGCCCGCCAAATACTTGATTTACAGCAATTTAGAGCATTTGGTATCGACCCGCAGAACAAACATGTCGTGGCGCTAAAATCAATGCAAC
>JAOZRT010000140.1 GCA_029940035.1 Desulfobacterales bacterium | reverse complement strand
TCAGGCCCTTTCAGGGCCAATATCATGCCACCCTTTTTAGGGGTGGTAGTTGACTTACTTAGGGAAAATAGATGCAAGGTCCCATCGTTATCATTGTGGAACATGCCCGTGGGGAGATCCGGCCGTCGGCCTATGAACTCATGACCCTTGCCGGGAAGATCCGGGAAACTACCGGCGCCGAGACCAGGGCCGTCATGCTGGGCAAAGAAATTCAGGGTGCCGCCGAACGGTATTCCACAGCGTGTGCTGTGCCGGTTACGGCAGTATCCGATGCCCGGCTCAGGGACTACAATGCCGAACTGTACACCATGGTCCTGGTCGATATTCTGCGCGGGATGAAACCCTCATACGTGTGTGTGTCCCATTCATCCCAGGGATCGGATTTTGCACCCGGGCTGGCCTTGCGCCTGTCCGCCGCATGCATTTCCAGTGTGGAGGGCATGCATGACGGAGAAAATGGCCTTCGGTTTTACAGGTCCATTTTCGGCGGAAAGATGCGCGCAGAGATCAAGCCTGCGAAAGCCACCACCATGTTGACGCTGCAACCCGGCAGTTTCAAGCCGCATGCAGCCGGAGCTGAAGCAGAAGCCCGCGTACACGCGTATGACGTTACCATACCAGACCCGGCATTCGGCAGCCTGGTCATAAAAACAGCGCCATCGGAGGGGATCGACCTTTCGGAAGCGAAAGTGCTGGTTGCCGCCGGTAGAGGGATCAATGCGGAGGAAAACCTGGACCTCCTGCAGCAGCTGGCAGATCAGTTCCCCCAATCAGCAACATGCGGTTCGCGTCCGATTATCGATGCGGGCTGGATGCCGTACAGCCGGCAGGTGGGCATCACCGGCACTACGGTATCGCCATCCCTTTACATTGCCTGCGGTATTTCCGGTTCCGCACAGCACGTATCCGGAATGCGTGGCGCCGGCTTTGTGGTGTCCATCAACAGCGATCCGGGTGCAGCTATTTTCAATGTCTCCGATATCTGTATTGTCGAAGACCTGACGGCTTTTATGCCGCTCTTCATCGAAAACATTAAATCTCATCGGGCGGCCGATAGCATATGATGTTAAATTAAATAATTCATTAAACCTTCATCGCAGTTGGAGGTCTAAGCTTTGATGCACGTGTAGTTTAGATAAAAATTATCTCTCGCCCGCTTACGCTTGAGCGCGCAGAGGACACAGAGAATCATTTAGAGGAGGAGTACTATGACCACTTTTTCGTTGGAAGGAAAAATCGCACTCATCACCGGCGCCAGCCGCGGGATCGGGGAGGCCATTGCCCTGTGCTTTGCCGAACGGGGCGCTGAATGCATACTGGCCAGCCGCAAGGCAGAAGCGCTCGAGGGCGTCGTGAAAAAAATCGAAGCAGCTGAAGGAAAGGCTGTGGCCCGTGCCGCCAATATGGGAGATCTTACACAGATTGCCGACCTGTTCGCCTTTGTCAAGGACACGTACGGCAAGCTGGATATTCTGGTCAACAATGCTGCCACCAACCCCTTTTTCGGCAATATGGCCGAGGCGCCTGAATGGGCCTGGGATAAAACCCTGGCTGTCAACTTGAAGGGGCCCTTCTTTGCCACCCAGGAAGCCGCCAGGCTGATGGAAGCTGCCGGCGGGGGCGCCATCGTGAATGTAGCTTCCATAAACGGTGTGCGGCCTGCACCCCTTCAGGGAATCTATTCCATCACCAAGGCCGGGCTCATTTCCATGACCAAGGGGTTTGCCAGGGAGTTGGCCGCCAAGAAGATCCGCGTCAATGCGCTGCTTCCCGGATTGACCAAAACAGATTTTTCCAAGGCGCTTTTTGAAATGGATGAGATCCGCAAGCACGTCATTGCGGAGATTCCCCTGCAGCGCCACGCTGAACCGCATGAAATGGCCGGGGCCGTGCTCTACCTGGTTTCGGATGCAGCCTCCTTCACCACGGGAATCTGCCTCACCTGTGACGGCGGCTATCTGGCGTGATCCGAGACAGCGGGTTCACTACCAAAGACTTGCTACAATATTGTCTTGTTTTACACTGCCTGCCTAAACAATCCTATTTCGGTCAGACATTTTTTTGATGCACGTATGGCGGAGCAATCCGTAATATCCAAGATGCTTTTTCCTTCGATATCAAAAGAACGAATGGTGTCATCTTCCGGAATCCATCCAATACAGTTGAGTTCAGAAGGAACGGAGACATGTAACCTTTCCGCTTCGCTACGCAACCGATTCAATATGAGTCCCAATTTTTCATATTCGATGGCTTCATCGGCAACATCTTTGATGGTTTTGACAACATTCAAGCCTTTGGCTGAAGCATCCGAAACCAGGATCATGTGGCTGACGCGTTGCATCACCCGCCGGTTGACTTGTTCGATGCCGGCTTCGCCGTCGATGACCACATAGTCGAAATTGTCGGCAATCGAAGTGATGATGTCCTTGAGAATATGGTTGACCTGGCAATAGCAACCTTCCTTTTCCGGACGGCCAATGGCAAGAAAAGCCAGATTGTTATGCTCCTCAACCGCAGAGAGCATTTCGTAATCGAGCATGTTCAGCATCTCTGTCTTGCTATCGGTATTTCCGGACTGCACGCGTTGAATAATGTCGTTGCGGATGTCATCGACGGTTTTTTTTATATTGATGCCCAATGAAATCGCAAGGCCCACGGCGGGATCGGCATCGATCGCCAACACGCTGTTTTTATGATTTGAGGACAATATCTTTACCAGGATCGCACTGATGGAGGTTTTCCCGACGCCGCCTTTGCCGCATACGGCAATCACTTTTGCCTTACAATTTTGAGAATTATCCATGGGCAAGTGCCTCTTTTGCTTTGAATGCCTGTCGCATGGACCGCAACTCAGCCACATCGTCACAGACCTCCGAATATTCACAAGTGTCACAGTCGAGCGACAGTTCTGAGGCCATTTTATTCATGGCGCCGATAATTTTCATGGCGTTGTCGGCCACAGGTTTTATCTGCAGAACATCTTCCCGGCTGGAAGTGACAAAAATCACTTCTACCGATCGAACGAATTTCAGCGCGGACATTTTATCGATCAGGGCACCACCCAGAACTTGAAAAGAAAAGCCTTTGTCGATCGCCTCCCGGCTGATCCGGCTCCACTCACGTTGATATTGGGATACGCCTCGCATCATGTATCCCTGCAGGTGAATGTCGTAGCGCACCTGCTCCATCTCCCGATAACGCTGGTAACAGTTGTCTTCGGTAAAATCCTCTCCACCGACAACCACGATCTTGGCAAAGGAGGCCCGCTTGCCTTTCAGCTGCGGAAGATCGGGCCCCACAACACTGACGCGGCGATGTGCGATTAGAACGGGATCATTCAACCAGAGCAGGCAGGCGGTTGAAGCATCCCTGGGATTTCCGAGTTCCACCGCCGTATCCTGGCCTAACACCAGATTTCTGTCTTCGGAGACGGGCCAGTCAACCTTGCCTTGATGGTGAAAAACGTTGACCTTGCCCTCTTTGTGTTTTCGAGACAAGAATGCGTTTATATCCTGAAAATGATGATTAAAAAGTCGCATGGGGTCAGACCGCCTCTTGCGCGGCCGCAGCCTTTTCCTGGGCATAAAGCGCCGCCCCCATGGCACCGATAAGTTGCGGGTCCATGCCGTCAAGCGGTTTCAGCTGTATACCTAAAGTCTCTGATATAGCCTGAAAAACACCGCTATTTTTGGCAACACCGCCGGTCATGACCACTTCCTCGGCAACCTCGATACTTTTGGCCAGGGATGCGACACGCTTTGCCAGCGCCTGGTGAAGGGCGTGGATAATGTCACTGGTTTCTTTACCTTCATTGACCAGGGAAATCACCTCGGTTTCCGCAAAGATGACGCACTGGTTGGAGATGGTCAGTTTTTCGGTGGATCGGGCGCCGACGTCACCCATTTTTTCCAGGGGTATTTCAAGCGCCTCAGCCATGACTTCAAGGAAACGGCCGGTGCCGGAAGCGCATTTGTCATTGTAAAGATAACGAACCACATTCCCGTTTTTATCTATCCGGGTTGCCTTGGCATCCTGACCGCCAATGTCGATTACCATGCGTACCGAGGGTCTTACATGCCAGGCGCCCTTGGCGTGACAGGAAATTTCAGACTCCACGCTGTCCACAAAGGAAACCTGTTCCCGCCCATACCCGGTGCCGACCACACAACCGACATCATCCATATTCAATCCCGCCTTTTGCATCGCCATCTGCATAACTTCGTCGGCGGATTCAGATGGTCGGGTCTTGGCCCGCATGACCGCATCCGCCAACACCTTGCCGTGCTCCATAAGGACCGCCTTGGCGGTCAGGGAGCCAATATCGCATCCAGCAACGATCATGTGTCCTTCCTCCCGTTTCCGTTGAGTTGTTCCATTGAAAGCAAAGCCGCGCCGATGGCGCCGGCCATTTGGGGGTCCGCTTTCCTGGTTTTCTTGATTTTCCGGCCGAGCAGCTTCTCCAGAGTCGATACCACCCCGACATTCTTAGCCACACCGCCGGTCATCAAGATGTCTCCTTCCGGTCTGACGGCATTGACTAGCATGGCCACCCGCTGGGCCATGGCTGTATTGATACCGGCACCGATATCTTCGAGGGCAACGCCCGAATTGATATACTTGATGACGTCCGCCTGGGCCCATACCGTGCAGGTAGCGGCCAAAGTGACAGGGGACCTGGCCTTGGCCGAAAATCGTCCCATTGCATCGATGTCAATGTTCAAAACCTTGGCCATGACTTCCAAAAAACGGCCCGTACCGGAAGCACATTTGTCATTGGCTAAAAACCGGGTGACGTTTCCGTCGCCATCGATCTTCATGGCCTTGCAATCCTGTCCACCGATATCGATCACGGTTTGCACCGACGGCAGCAGCCAGCGCGCCCCTTTTCCGTGGCAGGAAATTTCCGATCTGGCCTCTTTGACAAAAAGGATCTTATCCCGGCCGTAACCGGTACCAATGCAGTATTCGATATCATCCGGGCCGGCACCGGCTGCTGAAAGCGCACCCGCCATGGCCGCATCAGCGGAGTCCTGGGGCCGGGGTTTCGACTTAATAATATGGCTGCCGACGATCTTTTCATTTTTCATGACCACGGCTTTGGATGTCAGGGAACCGACATCACACCCTGCAACGATACTCATAACAACCCCCTTACCTGAAAAAATTCTTCCAATCGTTCTCGGGTGGCCACCCATGATTCGACGCGATCGTCAAAAGCGTCATCGTTCATGATGTGAGTCGGGTAGCCGTGCTTTTCCAGGTCGCGCACCATCAGCTTGACATTGGCCCAGGTATTGCGGCAGCCGGGCGTGCCGTTGTAGATCAGGCAGTCGGCCCTGAAATTCTTGGCTAAAGCCAAGGTCTCTTCCAGCCACATATTGGGCTGGTCATAGGGGCCTCTGATGGACCGCACCATTGGCAGGCGGGCGTTCATCTGGGCAATGCTGTTGAACATGCTTTCCGGTGACGACGTGTCGACACCGTAGGATATGCCCTCTAACGCCTCCGTATACTCGATATTATCTCTGAAATGATGTGAAAGCATGCCACCCATGTGCGCCACGCTGTTCTCGTCGAACCAGTTCCAGAAGTTCATGTCCAGCGTGTAGTGATCGATGTAGATCATATAAACACGCAGTTTTTCATCTCCTGTTTTTAAGCCGGACGCACCAATTTTCACCCGTTTTTTTGCCGAGTCAGCAATCATTTCAAGGAGACGTGTATACTCTTTATTTCCGGAAAAGGTGAATTTGCCCGCATAAAGCGCGATATTATGAATCGGCGCCAAGGGTGTGGGTTTAAGTGTGTGCATATCCTCAATGTCAGCAATGAGGGCATCCTGCTTTTCCACTTCCTGGAGAACCTCGCCCAGGCGGTCATAATCCAGCTTGTTACCGGTCTGCGCTTCCATAAAACGGACCAACTCCTTATAATCTTCCACATGGTAGTTCTGGGATCGATCATCACCGAGGACCTGGGGGTAATTTAAAGCATAGTAGGGTTTGTCCAGGAACGTGGCGGTAAACGCAAACGCGTTGGCGTTCGTGTCACAGACGCCCGGCGTGTCACAGACAATGAAGTCGATGGGTTCGCATAATCCGGCAAAATAGGCCCCCAAGGCTCCACGCTGCGAAGAACACGAGGTTTCCGGCAACCCGGCTTCGACCCCATAATCCATGTAATCGAACATGCCCCGGCGCCAGACGATATTTCCCAAGGCGGTTAACAGCTCCATACAAATGGGCACGATGTCCATGGCATAAAAAATGCTGGGTGAGAAACAGAATGTCGAGGCTGCGATCTTCTGGCCACGTTCATGGGCAGTCAGTATATTTTCATAATACCTGTCGAACAGTTTCAGGATTTGAATACCTATTTCACCCGCACCGATGAAACTCTGTGCCACATTTTTAAAGTAGGGTATGTACCGATAAGTGAGCTCGGTTTCCTTGGGCGTACCGTTGGACACTCTGGATGCGGCGTGCAACATGCTCCCCATCAGCCAGTCGTAATTGTATTCCCGCATTTCAGGTCTCATGGATGGTCTCCTTAAGAAATTCGCTCCAGAAAAGCATTGATCCTCAATTTGATTCTCCCGGTTTCGATGAGCGGACCGTACTCCCTTTCGATTCTGAGGCAGGGGATGCCCATGGCTTCAAGGTCCCGCTCAAAAAGGGCATTTTCCGCGCCGTGCAGGTCACAAAAGCGGATATTCTGCATGATCACACCGTCCACTCCGGCACACTCGATCTTATCCTTTAGGAAACCCAGGCGTTCTTTGTATTTGCCGTACATGCGCGGACAGACCGATTTCCCAAGGTAGTGTTCAGCGAGCGCCTGAACCGGATTCCCGTTCTCTGGAATTTGGTTGCTTTCATAGCGCGCACCGAAGCAGAGATTCTCGGCCACCACGACCGCGTGGTTGTCTTTTTCCACCAACTCCACCAGATCAATTTCATCACTGATGCTGCCCACGAGCATCAGCCGTTTCTGCCCGTTCTTCAGCGGTTTGTTCTGCTTTATGGATTGGATCCATTTTTCGAGATCAGCCGTAAATTCACCTCTGGGCATAACGGTACTGGCCACGGTGGCTGCGAAAACATCTGTCCCGCTTACTTTTATTTCCGCTTGGGACCGCAGATCTTCCACGGTCTGCAGCAACTTTCGTCCCTGGTTGTATGCACGGATGGCGGTTTTGAGTTTCTCATCCGTTATCCGGACGTCGAAATGTCGTTCCACACTGTCGATCAGGTTGCGGATTTCCTTCACGAACCATTGCATGCCGTGCGGTTCGGTCTTGTGCGGTACATCGAAATAGTAGAAATAGGATGGCAAGATCCCTTCGTAGTCTTCACCTGCCTTGCGCCAGCATTCGTCCAGGCGGCGCATGGCATCGCACCCCGGCGTGATAACGGCACCGTCCAGGAAGTCGAACATGCCTTTGCCGGCCAGTTGAAGAATACATTTGGGAAAACTGCAGATGAACGGCCCATAGTAGGTGTCTCCAATATCCATCCCATCGGTTTCAATGCCCCGCAGGCGGATCGGCAGGATATCTGCGGCGTGAAAAATTTCTGCCGGTACATACGAACAGGTGTATCCGACCACGCTCCTGCCCTCCTCTTTCCATTTGAGGATGGGTTTGTTGCGCACCCGGGTTGCCGCATCGTAAAAAGTATCCATCAACTACACCTCCTCCGTGGTCAACAATGCCCGCAGGGCACCCCGTGCACGGGCTGCATCTTCTTCGAATTCGTCATCTGTCGGTTGAAGTGTATCGCAGACCCATTCCACCAGGCCCGGGACCACAGCCCGGGCCGCAGGCCGGAGTTCTGCGCGCATCTCACCAAGTACATGCCTGGCCATACCGGCTAGTTCCTCATGGTCTACGGTATCGATAAATTGGCGCACCAGCTCGGCACAAATATCCGGTCGGGCGGCACACATGCGGTTGGCAAGGGCCAACACGCTGTTGAAGACTTCGGCTGTTTCCTCGACATCGTATGCAGGCAGGAACTGCGCTATGGCGCCGGCCAATTCATCGTCACCCATGGCGTCCCAGGAGGTCATTGTTTGATTCCTGGACCGCATGCAGATGTTGAAAAGTTCAGGCCTGTTGATCAAACCGAGTCGAGCATATTCAGGCTGGTTATTCACTGCCCGAGACCATTCCTGATCATAAATGGCTTTGAGCTCGGCCAAGGCGATCTTTGCCTTCCAGAAAGTGGCTGGCTTCGTTTGTATGATGACCGTAGCAAATATGTCGGCGAGCACTTTGGGAAACTGTTGCGCACCGGGCTCACCTAAAAGCGCGCTGCCCGTATGGATTTTCCTGATGACCTCGGTCAGCTGGTCGATTATCCGTGCCACCGTGCCACCATCGATTTCGTTCAGGAATGCCAGCACGATATCAGTCAGCAGATCCGGCGGAACGGAATTCAGTTTACCCACCGATATTTCCACTGCCCCGGCGGTCATGTTGGCCAGGGTCGGAAGCAGTGAAAGCAACAGGACAACTTTTGCCGGGTATTCCCAGATAACCGTGTTGGCCATGGTAACCAGTGCCCGCGCGTCTTGGCCGGAATTTTCCAGCGCCTCTTTAAGTTCACCGAAATCCAGGTTTTCAATCCACTGCTTGAAGCCGGGCTCGAGGATACGGGCCAAAAACTCAGGATCATCCTGGTGAATGTCGTTCAAAATCCGGGAACAACTTGTCAGCAGAGAGCCGGTCCGGCCTTGGCTGTTTTTGCTAAAAAGGCCTGCCAGAAGGGCCTTCTTGTCGTTGGTTGAAATATTTTCCAGGGTTTGTCCGCTGGTTTCCAATGCTTCCGAGAACCCATTGATCAAACCGGGCAATGCATCAACAATAGTGTTGATAAAACGTTTATCTTCAAAAAGGCGGTTGATCTCACTTTTCCCCAATTCATCTTTTTGGCAGGACAGTTGTTTGACCACCGAATTGCCGGTCGCCTTGGAAATCATCCGCCGCCACCAGCTGCTCCCGGCCCAGACTTTGAAAAATTCGGGTAAAACGGTCTTCAACAGCTGTCGCACTTCTCGCGTTTGAAGTACATCCTGCAGGATTGCCTGGCGGTCATCGCCAGGGTCGTGTCCCGAATAGTTACCGGTCTGAAAGCTGTCTGCTGAAGTGATTTTGGGCTGTACATCACGCATGGGGAATTCCTCCGATTCGGCGTTAAGCTGCCTTTTCCTCATCTCCGGGTAAATTGTTGGCCACGGTCTTGTCTGATGCCTGGTTTATAGTGACCCGCTTTTCGCCCAGCAGGTGCTTGGCCAGTCGCTTTCCCAGTCCAAGCAGGGTCATTGTGGGGGGCAGGCCACACTCTTCGGGCATCACCGAGCAGTCACACACATAGAGATTGTCGAATTTTGTTTTCAGGTCGGCATCCACGTGTTCGCCGATCTTGACCGTTCCACCGGGATGGGCTGCCAGGTACCAGCTCTTGTAAACATTTTTAGCACCGGCGTTTTCCAGAATTTTTTTAGCGTGTGTGAAGCCTTTGTTCAATTTTTGCTTGTCTGCTTTGGTAAGCCCTTTCCATATCAAGTGATCATTGATAACCCGTCCGGCCAGGCTGTCGCGCACCTTGATCATAATGGGAACCACATTCGAATAGGAAAAAGCCTGTCCGAATCTGAACACTTCCAGGTCGAACAATATTTTCATGATATGCGGCATGTTAAAATCGGTCATGACAATGCCTTCTTCCGGGAAGTGAACACCGGCACACATGCTGAGGCCCCTGCCACTTCTGACACCGTCAACCCGGCCCAACACAAAGATGAGCGGATCAAAAAAGAAATCGCGGCCAACGCCCCGGATACCGCTATTATTCAAAATGACCGGCGACCCGATACCGCCTGCGGCGACAACGATTGTGGGGGCAAAAGCACGATGAATACCTTTTTTGTGTTTGTATTCCACACCCACAGCTTGACGGTTTTCGATGATAACTTTGTTCACCTTGGCCCCATTGATCATTTCGGCGCCGTTTTGCATGGCCTCGTCTACAAAATTGCGGGCGTTCCACTTGGCGCCCTGCGGGCACCCGTATAGGCAGCGCTGACAATCAGGCTCGCACTTGTCCTGAAAGACCAGTTTCTTCAAACGCTGGCAGTCATAGCCCAGTTCCAGAGCACTCTGTTCAAAACACGATCCGGCCGGACTCATCAGTTCATCGCTGAGGGGCATGTTAGGCACTTCCTGGCGAACCTCATTGACTTCAAGGGATATGTCGATACCGTAGGTCTTCAGCATCGCCATGGGTGGATCGAAGGCTGTGGCACAATAGTACATAGAGCTGCCACCGGTGGTAATCCCGCGGACCATGCCCAGAGCCTGACCGGTCAGAAGCATACTTTTTCCCGGAACCAGGGCACGGGGAACCATCTGGGTGACGGTCCCCTTCACCGGATCATTGTCGCCCCACTCGAGGATGAGGACTGATTTTCCTTTGAGAGACATTTCCCGTGCCACGGTTGCGCCTCCGGGACCGCTTCCCACAACGATGACGTCAAATTTGCTATTACCGGGTTCCATAAGATTGCTCTCCTGTATAGTTTCATTTTTTTCCGAATAGGTTAGGGAAGTTAACCAACTAGTATAAACTATATAGAATTCTTTTTACAAGACACAAATCTTCTCCAGAATCAGGGGCGCCATCCTCTTGTTGGAAATAGTTAGGCGCGCAGGACCAATAACGATCCTCTTCGTTTATATTATCAAAGCAAGCCTTCGATAGTTGAACCCATTCATTTTTATGAAACTTGATCAAGCCCGCTGATCGGGCCAGGCGATAGGTTATGTAAAAGAGCATTTTTATCAGTGTGATATCAATTTGTTAACATAATACGGAAAAATTTAAACTCTCGGTAAGACGCATTCACAGATGATTTGTTATTGGTAGGGGCAATTATGGGTAGTTGGATTTTCCCTTTTTTGCATTTTTGCAAGAATATTGTTATCTGTAGTGCAATGCGAGAGGTTTTCATTGCAGATATGCTCAGAAAACACAGTTATTTGGGCGAGGTGATATCTACAGGATCTCTCCATTTATGTAGCCAGTTTTATTATGTTGTGAGTTAATTCCCCATATAATTC
>JAOZRT010000016.1 GCA_029940035.1 Desulfobacterales bacterium | reverse complement strand
AGGCAAACTCACCGCTTTGAGCTGTCATGACATTGTAGCCCTGCTGCTCCATCAGAAACTGAAGGGCAATCACAATACCCTGCTCATCATCTACTATAAATAAGACCAACCCATTAGTGTCATATTATAAGAGCTTATAGACCATGCTGATTTGCAATACACGTGCCTCAACAACCGACATGTGTTTAAATGTCATGAGAAGTTAGGTTTGACTCCTCTTTAGGTAAGGGAATGATAAAAACCGGCTTTCGAGTTCGACCCAGGACTTTTTTCGCCATGCTCCCCAGAAAAGTCTGGCTAACGATGCCCTTCCCATGGGTTCCCATAATGATCATTTCACAGTTTAGCTCATCTGCTGTTCTTAGTATCTCTTCTGCCGGATAGCCTCTGCAAACCTCAATTGAGACCTTATTATCCGTAAATTCAGGATCTTCGGAACGCACCTTGTTGTAAAACACTTTTAAGCGTTTTTTTATGCGATCCTTGGCATCGTTTTCTCTTTCTTTCGCCTTTTCAGCGACGAGCTTTTCACCAATCTGGGCATCCTCCTTCATTTTTGGATTTCGTTTAGTATGTTAAAAGAACGAACGAATTACTGTTGCACTTAGATAAAGCAATCAATATGCCAAAATGAAAAAGGGGGATGGACGGCATCGGTCAGCTCGGCATTCCAATCTACATAATTATAAATATCAGATAGATACATCGGGTAAGAGGAAAGAATGTTGCGGTGGTTCGCATATGGAAGGAGTGGATGAAGGAGAGAAAAAACCGGGGAGAAATGCCCCGACGGGGAAAAACTACCCGATATCGGTTGGCAGGTTTGCCCGCCGTATTTTTTCCAGAAGGGTTTTGCGATCAACCTCCAGAATCTCAGCGGCTCGAGTTTTGTTTCCCTTGGCACTGTTTAGCACATTCGCAATATGTTCAGTGGTGGTTAACAGCACCGGTTCAATTACACGATGGTTGCATGGTAGATTACACCTGCAAATATCAACAGCAACTATTTTGAAATATAATTTTGGGGATATTACAAGCTGATTCAAAATAGCAGGTCGCATCATAAACGCCGGATAAGGCATTGGGTTGGTATCTATCTTGAAAATTATTAATGACACAGATATTTTTCATTGACCTTTTTATAAATGGTGGTACCATTGTAATTAATACGGATTAATATAATAGCGGAGGACAAATGTGGAACTCTTTAGACCGATAGCACCTGTCAAGGCATATCAGGAGATTATCAACCAGCTTGAAGAGACCATTCTTTCCGGCAGGCTACGGACAGGGGACAAGCTGCCGCCGGAACGTGAACTGATTGAATCGCTGGGCACCAGCCGCCGCACTCTCAGGGAAGCCTTTCGGGTGCTGGAGCAGAAAGGACTGCTGGAGATCAAGATCGGCTCTAAGGGTGGCACCTTCGTGGCAGACCGCATCCAGGAGCGCCTGGGTGAAACTCTGGGCTTGCTGATGCGCACTGAAAACGTGACCCAGCTGGAACTGGCAGAGTTTCGTTCCAACACCGAGAGCACTGTGGCCGGCCTGGCGGCTGAACGGGCAACCATGGAGGAAATATCGGCGCTCGAGGCAGAGGTCGACAGTGTTGAAGCCCTGCTGGACCACGCACTCATCGACCAGCAGCGCTTTATCGAACTGGAAATGGCCCTGCACCAGAACCTGGTAACCATCTGCGGCAACTCGGTGTACATCCCCATCCTCAAAACGATTCATGAGGTTCTACTCTATCCTATGTGGGAGAAGGACCCCATAGACCGCGATTATGTGAAAACCGCGCTAAAGGATTGGCGTGGGCTGTTGGACGCCCTGCGGCGCAGAGCACCGGGTGACGCCAAGGAGATCATGCGGCATCACGTCAGCCATTTTGACGGGTTGGACGCGTAGCCCGAACTAAAAAATAAGATACGGGTTGCATGTTTCGAGTTAACCCGCAACCCAAATTTCGCTACACGTGTATCTATCATTTCTTGGTCAAGGTATTGTGCCGGACGAAATAGGAATCAAGTTTGATTTCGATATAAAGCCTTAAAAAATGTTGCAGAAAGGAAAATGACCATGAGCAAGATTGAATTAACTGACGGGTACGAAATGATGGCCCGTCCTAAGCTGAAATTGATGTCCGAGGACCAGGTGCGCCAGATACACGAGGCCTCGCTGGAGGTGCTGGAAAGGACGGGGGTAAGGGTACTGCTGCCGGAAGCCCTGACGCTTCTGGAACAGGCCGGCGCCGATGTAAGGGACAAAAACAGTGTTAAAATTCCCTCCTGGCTGGTGGAAGAATGCCTGCGGCATGCGCCCAAGCGCATCACGGTCTATGATCGCAATGGCGAACCAGCCATGCGTATGCAAGGGAACAACGTCCATTACGGCCTGGGGACCGACACCAAGTGCATCATCGATGTGGATACCGGTGAACGACGGCTGCCAAGAGGCGATGACGTGGCCAAAGCTGCTCAGATCTGCGATTATCTGCCGAATATCAGTTTCTGCGCCAGCATGGGCGGTGCTTCCCCCGAGGAGGTCGATCCTTCTATCTCAGACCGGCACAACTTCGTACTGCAGCTCGAGAACACGACCAAACCCATCTTGTTCACATCCTGGAGCCTGGAAGGCCTGGCAGACATTCATAAAATGGCCTCCATGGTGACTGGCAGTGCCGGGGATTTTCGCAACCGGCCGTTCATGATTCACTACACCGAACCTATTACGCCGCTGACCCACCCACCTGACTCCCTGCAGAAGCTCATGTTTTGTGCCGAAAAAGGGATTCCTGTGGTCTACGTTAGCGGACCCATCATGGGGGGCACGGCACCAGTGACCCTGGCGGGCGCCATTACCCTGTCCAATGCCGAATTTTTAAGCGGTCTGGTGATCACCCAGCTCAAACGCAAAGGCGCACCGATCATTACCGGTGGAGGCAGTGCGCCCCTGGATATGAAAACCTCGGTCTATCTTTACGTAGGGCCCGAAGCCATGCTCTGTAATGTGGCCCTCAAAGAATTGGCCGCATTTTACGGTTTGCCCGACTTCAACACGGGCGGATGCAGCGACGCCAAGGTTTTGGATGAACAGGCCGCCTATGAAGCCTGCTTTTCCATTCTCCAGGCAGGCCTAGCCGGAAGCAGCATGGTGCACGACGTAGGGTACCTGGAGTCCGGCCTTACCGCGTGCTGGGAACTCATGGTGTTGGCCGACGAGATGATCGAGGCCAATAAGTATTTTTTAAAAGGCATCGAAGTGAACCGGGAAACCATGGCCGTCGACCTGATCCACAAGGTCGGGGCTGAAGGCAACTTCCTGGGAGAGGCCCACACCATGCAGCATTTCAAATCTATCTGGTATCCTGGTTTGCTCAATCGGGAAAATTATGAAACATGGGAAGCAGGCGGTTCAAAAACCCTAGGACAGGTGCTAAATGAAAAGGTGAAGTGGATCCTGGAAAACCACATACCCAAACCCCTGTCTGCAGAAACACGCAAGGGCATTCAGGCCATCCTGGATCGGGCTGGCGAGTCTGTCGCATCATAACGAATATCAAAGATAAGTGCTCTTAACCATAACCAAAAATAGGAGGGTGTACTCATGTTGAAAGGGCGAAAGAATCAATCCATTCTGACAGTGCTGGTGTGCTTGACACTGATCCTGAGTTTCGGCATCCAGGCGTGGTCGGCTGATAAGAATTATCCGGTTCCCAAAGCCTGTCTAGACCAGGTCCGGGCGGAAGGCAATAAACTCAACATCTACGACTGGGCCGAGTGGTATCCGGAGGAGCTGTTCGAAGGATTTACCAAGGAATTCGGGATAAAGATCACCCGGGATCATTTTGCCAGCACGGACGAGATGATGACCAAATTCATGCTCAACCCCAAAACGCCGTACGACCTTGTTCTGGGAACCGGTCCCAACAACGTGATGAAGATGGCCCCGGCAGGGTTGCTCCAGAAGATCAATTATGACTACCTGCCCAACGTGAAGCACTACCTGATGGACGGCTTCAAGTCGGCGGACTTCGATCCCGGCAACCAGTACCATGTGCCCAGTGCCTTGTACATGGTCACCTTTGCTTTCAACTCTAAGTATGTGGATCCTAACGATCCCAAAACCCAATCATGGGCTCTATTGTTCGATACCACCAAATATACCGGCAAGATCACCATGATCGACAGCTTTTACGACAGTATCGGCGCAGCTTTGAAATACCTGGGTTACTCCTGGACCTCGGATGACGAAAAAGAGTTGATGGAGGCCCGGGACCTTCTTATGAAGCAAAAATCCCAGTTAATGGCCTACGATTCCTGGCCGCGGCGGCTGCTTATCGATGAAGAAGCCCATATTTCACAGCTGTGGACAGGCGATGGCTGGCTACTCTCCAGGGACAAGTCCGAGATGCGGGGTGCGCTGCCCAAGGAAGGCTCCCTCTGGGGCACCAACACCGAATTCATTCCGGCCGGAGCCAAGCACCCTGCTACCGCCCACCTGTTTCTGAATTACCTTTTCCGGCCGAAAGTCAATGCCGTGCATGTGGAATGGATCGGTTATCCGCCGGTGCACAAATCAGTGATGGACATGGTGTCGCCTGAGATGAAAGCATGGCCGGGATTCGTCATGACCCAAGATTATCTGGATAAATGCGACCAACCCAGTCTGCGATACCTCACCGGCAAGGGGCTGGAGATCAGGGAAAAGATCTGGCAGGAATTGAAACAATAAATTTACATGCCTTCAGGGTACAATGCCCTGGAAGCGGCATGTAATCTCAACATGTTCTATCTGCATTTTGCAGATTAAGGCGAGAAAATTTATGGTAAAAGGCCCTGCAGCCAGCTGCAGGGCCTCAAACTGTTGGCAAAATCCCTACAAATCGTGGGGATTTTGTTATAATAGGACATGTTAAAAAAGCGCTATGAAACTCAAGTTCAGATGGAATTCGGCAGCATTGAAGAACTAATCCCACAAGACCATCTTCTTCGAAAAAACAGTTCTTATGGAAAACCAAATTTGTATCGGAACAGATTTATGACAACCGGTATAATGCCAAGTGATGATAACTTACCTCAATGCCGGCCTTGGCAATAAAAAAAGCACGCCGGGTCGTTTGACCTCAACGTGCTTTTTTGATTCATTTCCCAGAAAAACTTTAGCGGTAATGGATTTGCCGCGCAAGCCCTGGGGACAAAAGATTGAACGGTCTGTTTACCGTTTCGAGAACTGGTACCTGGCGCGTGCGCCTTTCTGCCCGTATTTTTTACGTTCTTTCACCCTGGAATCCCTGCGGACAAATCCCGCTCGTTTCAGGGACTGTCTCAGGTCGGGATCAAACATCATGAGCGCGCGGGTGATGCCGTGCCGGATGGCACCGGCCTGGCCTGAAATGCCGCCACCAATTACTTTAACCCGGATGTCAAAGTTTTCGCGGGTATTGGTCAGGACCAGGGGTTGCAGCATGATGGTTTTCGCCGTGCCGACCCTGAAATAGTCGTCCAGTTCGCGATCGTTAACGGTAATGACGCCGCTGCCGGGTTTCATCCAGGTGCGTGCGATTGCGGTTTTTCTTTTTCCTGTTGCGTAGTAAACGGTTTCTTCTGCCATGCGATTCCTCTATTTTTGATTCAATTCCTGTTGCATTCAGGCTTGCTCGTGTCCTCACCTGCCTCCGGCTGAACCGGGGTCTTGTCCTGCGTTACTGTAGCAGTGTGAGGGGTTCGGGCTGCTGCGCCTTGTGGGGATGCGATTCGCCTGCGTAAACCTTCAGCTTTTTCAGCAACGTTCTGCCGAGCCTGTTTTTAGGCAGCATGCCTTTGACGGCAAAAATGATCAAGTCCTCCGGCCGCTTTTCAAGCAGTTTTTTAGCGGTGATCTCTGTCAAGCCACCAATGTAGCCGCTGTGATGATAATATTTTTTCTGCGCCCACTTCCTTCCGGTCAAAACGATTTTTTCAGCGTTGACCACGACAACAGAGTCGCCGGAATCCACGTGCGGCGTAAACATGGGGTTGTGTTTTCCCCTAAGTCGGGTGGCAATTTGAGTGGCCAGCCTTCCCAGGATTTCTCCTTCGGCATCCACGAGCCACCATTTTTCATCTATATCGGATTTTTTGGCACTGTATGTATATTTTTTCACTTTTTTTCTCCCCAAATAAAAGAATCCATATATTTAAATTATATTTCCTGCCCTGTCAAGAAATTTTTTAGGTATTCAGGCAGAAGGTTGAAGGCGTCATAAAAACAGAGGGACCACTCTGATTTCTAGTCTCCGCACTTCCACCTTATATCCTCTACCTTAAACCTTCTACCTATTCAATTGACACCCGGCATGCTTTATTATAATTCATGCAATATGAGCACCCTTGAAATCGAAGTCAAATTTTTTTTAGAGGATATGGAAACAGTGCGCCAGCGGCTCCAACAAGCCGGCGCCCGATCAGAAGGGCGCTTTTTTGAATACAACATTTGTTTTGAAAACGCAGCCCAAGACCTGCACAAGACCAAATCTCTCCTAAGGCTCCGAAAAGATAATAAAACATCGCTTACCTACAAGACAAAACCCAATGGGATCGATACTGATTTCAAGGTTCTCAAAGAACTCGAAGTGGCTATCAGCGATTTCGACACCATGGTGGTCATCCTTAAGGCCCTTGGATTTCATCGGGAGCAGGTCTATGAAAAATACCGCGAAACGTTCACCCTGGGATCGACAAAAATCTGCCTGGACAGCATGCCCTATGGAAACTTTCTGGAAATCGAAGGTCAAAAGGAGGGTATCCGCAACCTGGCCGGGCAGTTGGACATGCCCTGGTGCCGCCGTATCCTGTGGAATTACCGGTCCATATTCGCCACTCTCAAAGAGCGCCTGGACCTCGAGTTCAGCGATATCACTTTTGACAATTTTCGCGAAGTTGAACTGAAAATCGAAACATTTCTGTCCCTATTCGAAGCCGGATAACCCCCAAGGCTGTATAAACAACATGGCAAAGATTAGATATCGTGTTCCACGATTTTATCCAATAGATGATCCGCCGGCAATTGTCAGCCTGCTGAGCATTCGATTTCACCGTTAAGGATACCGCCTGGTTCGACCGTCAAATCGTTGCAGACAATTTTACCCTGGCAGTGGCCGGTGGCCAAAACCACCAATTTCTCCATGACCCTGAGGGTACCCTCGAACTGTCCGCCGACGGTCATGACTGAAACCGTTGCATCTGCATGTACGGCGCCATCTTCAGCGATGACCACGTTATCTCCCTTGAGGGTTCCCTGGACTACCCCCTTGACGATGAGCTGACCGTTGCAGGACACCGACCCTTCAATGGTCAACCCCCTGTCCACGATGGAAATATTCTTTTTTGTGCTGTTTTTAGCCATTATCTCCTCAGCGTTAATTACAGTTTTCTTCTGAAAAATGTGCCCAGGTTATCTACAAGTGAAGACGGTACAGAATGATAACAGTATATATTTTAGCGGCGCAGCCGCGTTTACTAAAAGATGCTCCGCATCTTTTAGGGGCACATCTCCGCAGCCATATCCAGGGGATAGTCCCTTTCCATGACCAGAGTTCCGTCTTCGGTGAAGGTGAAGATGGTAGCCGTCTCCAACCGGCCCTTGTCCGTCGATGGTTTTACCTTATATTTCAGTGTCCGAAAATTGTAGATGCGGAACCGTTTGCCTTTATCACCGGATGGTTTCAGGTCTGACAGGGGGACATTGGGCAGCACGATCCAGTCTTCCGAATGCATGTTATTACCCTTCAAGACAATGACCGATCTCCCTGCCACCGGCGCATCCTTGGCGCCGATATTGATTACCTTGTACTCCACCCGCATGAACTCGGAATCCGGATCCTGGCAGACAATCAGGTTTTTGTTGGCGATGTTGATCGGTGGCCGCTGGGTCTGGCTGCCGGCTGCAGTGGTCGTATGGACTGCCTGCTGTACCTTTTTGGGGTCTTTTTCCGGGCCGGCACCTGCAGAGGCCGGATCATTGTCGGCATTCTCTGAGGGCTCATCGCCTTCTGGTGGCCTGCCGACTTCCTCGGAGGAATCTCCCTCCTCCTGGGCTTTTAATTTGGATTCAAGAATAACCAGACGGGCCAGCATCTGGTCTTTTTCATCCCTCAGGTTGCGGTTTTCCTTAACTACACCCGCCATGTCGCCCCGGAAGGCCTCAACATCCCCGGTTCGGTTCCGGTACTGAAAATACAAAACAACCACCGCAACCATAAGAATCGCCAGCAACATTGCCAACCCGGTCAAAAGGCCTTTGAAATGCTTGAGGGTGACGACCTTGCCGTCCTCGCCGATGAAAAGGATGCTCCATTTTTTTCTATTGTATGCCGCACTATTGGCAGTCGGTGGTTTCATGATTATAACTATTTGATTTTATAAGTTTTATCAATATGGAGGGCCTCATCCTTTGGCACTTTAATTCACCCTAAGGTGAGCGTTTCAAATTTTAAGAATGGTTAGAACAGCTTGCCCTGCGCCTTGAATCCCAGGTGTTTGTACGCTGCTTCGGATGTTTTACGCCCAGATGCCGTCCTAATCACAAACCCAGTTTTCAAAAGAAAGGGCTCCACAACATCAACCAGTGTATCGGTCTCCTCCTGAAGCGTTGCAGCAATGGCTTCGATCCCCACCGGCCCACCATTGTAAAATTCGATCACCGTCCTCAGGTACTTGCGGTCCAGCCTGGTCAGGCCCATGATATCCACCCCTTCCAAAGAGAGGGCCAACTCGACCATTTCACAGTTAATGTACCCATCACCCTTGACCTGGGTATAATCCCTGACCCGTTTGAGCAGTCGGTTCACAATTCTAGGGGTCCCCCTGGAACGTCTGGAAAGCTCTTCAGCAGCCTGGTGGTCCATACCCACATCCAGCAGGGTTGCCGACCGCAGGGCGATCTCGACCAGTTCCGGTTCAGCGTAAAAATCGAGATTCCTGAAAATACCAAACCGGTCCCTGAGTGGCGAAGAGAGCAGTCCCACGCGAGTGGTTGCCCCCACCAGGGTAAAACGATTCAAACGGTAGCGGTGGCTTCGGGCGTGGATGCCTTTGTCGAAAACGAAATCAACTGCAAAATCTTCCATGGCCGGATAAAGGAACTCTTCCACGACCTTGGGCGTGCGATGGATCTCATCCACAAACAAGATATCCCCTTCCTCGAGATGCGTGAGCAGGCCGATGAGGTCGCCGCCTTTTTCGAGCGCCGGGCCGGAGGTGGTGGTTAGGCTGGCTTTCATTTCATTGGCAATAATATGCGCCAACGTGGTTTTGCCCAGTCCCGGCGGACCGTGGAACAGCACGTGGTCCATGGGCTCCTGTCGTTTTTGAGCCGCCTCGATGGCGATATTCAGTGTTTCCACGACCTCGGACTGACCGATGTATTCGTTCATCCTTTGGGGCCGCAGGGAAAGTATGTCTGATTCCTCGTCAACCGGCAGGCTTACCCCTGAAATTACCTGCTGCTCGTCCACCAAACCGCTTTTAAATTTTTCCACCATATTTAGCTAAGATCGTCCGGTCTAAGAATACTTTTATTGCTGCATTGGTTTACACCACAACAAATCAGTGCCTAAAGTGTGCTAAAGTAAATTGAATTTCTAAAGTTACAGTTCCCTCTGGGCCCGATACACCTCTTCAAACAGTTCCTCGGGCGTTGTAATCGACGGATCGTTCCGGATAGCCAGTTTGACCAACTGGCGTGCCTCTGCCATTTTATGCCCCAACTGTCGAACCAATACATCGATTACCTGCTGCTCCAGGTCCGCATCAATCGCCGTGTCCGGCTCTGCGGTTTCACGCATGAGGGCGAACTTTCCCATTTTCCCTTTCAGGGTGGCGATTATTTTCTGGGCTGTGCGATTTCCGATGCCCTTCAGGGACTTCAGGCTGCTTACATCACCGCCCTCGATGGATGCGGCAATGTCACCCATGGGCCGTGTCAGGGCCCTTACAGCCTTGAGGGGGCCAATGGCTTCCACAGATATAAACAGCTGGAAGAATTCCTTTTCAAGGCCCCGGTTGAACCCGATCAGTACCGGCTTGGGCTGACGCTCGGTCTGCTGGTGGTATATGTACAGGGAAACGTCCCCCCCCACGGCCTTCCCCTTGAACGTATCCATGACGAACGCCGGCAGGAGGATTTCATACCCCACCTGGTTCGCCAGAAGAAGGATGGCATCCTCTTCTTTAGTTAGCAGTCTGCCCTCTAAGTATCCGATCATCGTTCAAATTCCTTCCTTGAAGCGGTACAATCCGATCAGCGCCAACCCCAGTGCATCCGACGCGTGGTCCGGCCGGATAGGCTTCTGCAGCTTCAGTTTTCCTCGAACGGCTTTCTCCAGTTGCGATTTGTCTGCGTTGCCGTTGCCGGTCAAAATCTGTTTGGCCGCCCGCACTGAAACTTCGGCCACCGGCACCCCGCACTGGTGGCCGGCCAATAGGATAACACCGGTTACTTTCCCGAGAACAATACCCGATTTGGGATACTGGTTGAGTGAAAAGACCTCCTCAACAACCATTTGTTGCGGCTTTTCCTCGTTGAGAATGGCATACAGCTTGGAATAGATTTTGGCGAGGCGGCCCGGCAGCGGTGTATGTTTGGATGTGCTGACCGTTCCATATGAATATTCCTTAACCCTCAGCCCTTCCCCGGTGATAATCCCGATTCCGGTATCCGACAGACCCGGATCTATGCCGATGATTTTTACCATACGGGTTAAGAAATCTCTTTTAACTTTTGGGCAGCTATTTTTCCTTCATTCGTGTTAGGATATTTTTTAGCCAGTTCATTCAGGATCAGCCTTGCATTGGCTTTATCCCCTATTGAAAGAAAGGCAAATCCCTGTTTAAGCAGGGAAGCCGGCACTTTATTCCCCTTGGGATAATTCTCGATGACCTTCTGGTATTCCAGAATGGCCTTTTCATACCACTTTTCCCGGTAATAAATTTCACCTACCCAGAACTGCGCATTGTCGGCATGTTCTGAAGTTGGATATTCAGTAAGGACTTTATGGAAACCCTTCCTGGCTGTTTCGAAATCCCCCTGGTCAAAGGCCTGTTTGGCGAAGGTGTATAGATCTGCATCTGACAATTTCTTGCTATCCGCCCCAGCGACTGCAGGCGGCACCTGTGCCCGTCCGGGTTCCAGGTTCAGATACTGTTCTATGTACTGGATACGGGTATCCATCTTTTCCAGGCTGACAGCCATTTTGTCAAATCTTACCTGTATCTCCCTGCCCAGTTCCTCGGAGGCATCCATGCGTTGTCTGGCTATGTACTCGGTCTCTTCGAGATTGCCACGGACACCCTGAAGTTCGTCCTGCAGTACAACGATTTGTGCATTGATGCCGGCATACTGGGCTCTTAGCCTCTGGTTTTCCGTTTCGAGCTTGGTTTTGCTCTTCGATATTTCCTGTCCCAAAGCCGCACTGTCCTTCTCGAAGGCAGCGTAGCTCTGTTCGTCACGCCGGGACATCTCGTCGTATTCACCTTCGAGCTGTCGGGTTTTCCGGTCAAGCTCTTTGCCCAGCTTTTCCATTTTTGCCAGGCGCTGGTCCAGAATAATGACATCTTCCTGGTGAGCACATCCAAGTACCAGTGCCAGGCAGACTGCGGCAATAGCGATTCTCATCAACATGTTTTTCAAAATATTATGCCTTGGTCAAAAAAGGGCAAACAGCAGCCAGGCCACTGCTTGCCCCAATCAGGTGCAAATCTGACAATCAACCACTCACCTTCCAGAGGTGAGTGGACTGCTCCTTACTCGATGACAAAGTGGACACGGCGATTTTTAGCCCAGGCTTCGGCATTGCTGCCCGAATCCACAGGACGTTCCTCACCGTAACTGATGGTGGTTATCCGCAATGCATCGATACCGATATCCACCAGGAAAGCCTTGGCGCTTTCGGCTCTCCGATCACCCAGGGCAATATTGTATGCTGCGGTACCCCGGTCATCACAGTGCCCTTCGACGATAACCGAAGCATCCACCAATTCAAACAGGAAATTCCCTTTGCGCTGGAGGACTTCACGGGCCATGGTTTGAAGGGCCGAGCTGTCAAAATCAAAGTAGATGTCTTCGTTTTCAAACATCAGTTTGGCGGCCGCCATATCCTGCATTAGCTCCTCTTCCTTGGCAGCGGTTTCGGCTTGAATATCTTCTTCGGAAGCCATTTCCCACTGACGGGCAGCCTCTTCCTGAGCAGCCTTCTCTTCGGCAATCCTGGCCGAGTCATCTTTTACCGGCTCTGCTTCAGCTACAGTTTCTTCGGCTGAAGGTTCAGCCTGGGTGACTTTTTTGGCACAAGACACCGTAAACATCAATCCAGGAATCACAACCAGAAGAGCCAAGTATATCCATAATTTTTTGCGCATTTTTTCCTCCTTTTCACTGCTTATTGAATTTGATCAATTGCTTGTTATGTTTGGAGACCATTTCGGATTCGTCTGAGGTCCCGGAAGAGAGATCAATCGCCTCTGATCCGTGCCGAAAGCAGTCATAACATAAATTTTAGAAATTCCTTCACGGCTGGAGGAGAAAGTTATCAGGCTTCCATCGGGAGACCAGCAGGGTGCTTCGTTGTCGCCCTGGTCTTCCGTCAACCGCCGTAAATCTTTGCCATCCACACCTATCGTAAATATGTCGATACGCCCTATCTGCATCGTGGAAAAGGCAATTTTATCGCCCTTTGGAGACCAGTTGGGTTGCGTATTGTAACGGCCTTCGTAGGTCAACCGCCTGACCCGGCCCGAAGCCACATCTTTGATGTATATCTGTGGCGTCCCGGAACGCTTCGAAACAAAAGCCATCTTTTTTCCATCAGGAGACCAGGTAGGCTCAACATCAATGCCCCGGCTTTTAGTCAATCTTTTAATAACTTTCCCCTGCCCGGTCAATAGATAAATTTCCTGGTCGCCTGAAAAGGATAGCGTGGCAGCAAGCTCAAATTTGCCCGGCACCCATGCCGGGGTTATTTGAATCCCCTTCTTGGAGACAACAGCCCCGCTTTTTCCCTTGATATTCCTAATATATAGATCCGGTTTTCCATTCACATAAGATGTGTAGGCCATCCATTGAGCATCTGAAGACCACGCCGGAAACAGTGTTATGGCGTTGTTGTTGGTAAACTGGTGGGGCTTGTAGCCGTCAAATTCGGAAATGAATATTTCCTTGTTCCCGTTACTGACACTTATAAATGCAATCTGGCTGTTGAAAACCCCCCGGTTGCCGGTCAGATGATACATCACCTCGCCGCAGAACCGGTGAATCATCTGGCGCTGGTTGCTGATGCGCCCTTTGTACCGTTTGCCGATGATCAGCTTTCCCTGGAACGTATCAAACATCCTCAGTTCCAGTTCCATATATTCTTCTTTGGCAGCAACCCCCCCTGTTACCAGGAGTTCCGAACCGACAACCGTCCAATTGCGAAAATTGATTTCTGTGGCGACGATCTTGGGGTCATGGGGGTCGGCCAGAAAGGCGCCGCGGTCCAACATTTCAAAATAACCTGTGAATTCAAGCGTTTTAGACACAGAATTCGCCAGGTCAACAGAAAGGTCGCGCCCCTTCATGTTTCCAGATATATTCTTGAAACGGGGTATGGCGGTGGGTATTTTGCGCAAGAAAGGGTTGCTGATATCGATATATTCGTATTCTTCCGCCCCGACAGCATGATTCGGCGCCAGACCCAGGTTCAGACATACCATGGCCAGAAAAATGATGATAAATTTTAATTTTTGCATAAATTTAATCACGTTAAAGACATAATAATCACGAAAGCATTGAAACACGAATTTTTATCCCCTTTTCGTGATTTTTCATTTTCGTGTTTTCGTGATGAAAAATAAACCATTCTCAGTTCTTAACATTCATCTATTTAACCCCTTCGGGTGTGAACCGCAGGGCCATCAACACGTAGGGGCGGATAATGCCGGTCGGGTGGGGGGCCACCGGGTTTGCTTTCATAATTGCTCGATAGGCCGATTTATCCAAATACTCATTTCCGGATCGCTTATCCCAGAACAGTTCGCTAATTTCACCATTGGGCATGACTTTGAAAACTAAAAGCGCCTCTAAATCTTTTGCACTACCGGCCAAACCTTCAGCAAATGCCCAGTTTTTCTGTATCTGATATGCGATTTCCACCCTGTAAATATCGATGAGCTCGCCGACCCGTCCCCCTTGCCCGGCTCCCTCGCTGCCGGTAGCGGCAGACGGCTGCGCCGCCGACTCCTCCTTTTCCAGGCGTTTTACATCTTCCTGCTCCTCCACTTTGGCTTTAAGGCTGTCCAGAGCCGAAGTGATTCGCTCGGAAGAGGTTTTTTCCACCTTTTTTTCGATGTCCTTCAGCGCGTTTTTCTTGACCTTGGACGCTTTGAAAGTTTTTTTCTTCAGAGATACTTTCGGTTTGCCGGAGGTGGAGACGACTGGCGCCTTTTTAGCGGGTTTCGACGCGACTTTTACTGTTTTTTTAAGGGTTTCCTTTTTTTTGGATGTCTTTTTTTTAGGTGTTGTTACGGTCTTTTTGACCGGCGTGCTTGAACGCCCCGCTTTATGCGGGGTGGCCACCAGGCTGACATTGACCACCGTTGTGTTGGAGATCCGGTTGGGCTTGTGCTTCTGGGCCGCCAGGAACACTCCGAAAAATGCCAGGTGAATGATGAAAGACAAGCCGAATGCCCAGTAGACCATACGCTGCTCACCGGCCATCTCCCTCACAAGATGACTTCTTGCCCGTCTTGTATTGTCCCTGCCCTGCGGTCTACTTCTTTTTATCATCGCTGGTATCGTCATCCGGCACGGTGATCATGCCCAATTTTTCAACCCCTGCCCCCTTGATCTCCGACATAACGTACACAACCATCCCATATGATATGGTTTTATCGGCCCTCAGATAGACTTCCCGATCAGTTCTGCCCTTCAGGATTTTTACCAGCTTCTCGTTCAAATTATCAGCAGCGACTTTGAAATCATTAATATAAATCTGATTGTTTTTATCTATGGAGACGATGAGTTGTTCGGTTTCTGTGGCAATAGGTTTGGCCGTGGCTTCCGGCAGGGAAACCTCCACCCCCTGAATCATCATGGGGGCTGTCACCATGAAAATAATTAATAGCACCAGCATGACGTCCACAAAAGGCGTCACATTGATCTCCGACATCAATCGGTCGTCATTACCCCCGATTGCCATTGGCTCTCCTCCTTTCAACCATCATAATATCCCGCTCGATGATATTCAGGAAATCAGCTGAAAAACTGTGCAGTTCGGATTCCAGGGTTTTGATTTTCTGCATGAAATAGTTGAAAGCGATAACCGACGGAATGGCAACCCCCAACCCGGCTGCCGTGGCCACCAGGGCCTCGGATATCCCCGGAGCGACAACGGCCAGGCTTGCGGACCCCCGTGCCCCGATGCCGTGAAACGAGTTCATGATGCCCCACACCGTCCCGAACAGTCCTATAAAAGGGGCCGTATTGCCCGTGGTTGCCAAAAAAGGAACCATCTGCGTCATACGGGTGGTTTCGGTGTTGATAGCCCTGCGCAGCGCACGCTTGACATTTTCCATTCCGGCAAACCTTCCCCCCATGGTGGCCTGCCCCTCTCCCCCGTCGCCGGTGGCACCCATGCCGGATCGGCTGATTTTCCGCAGCTCCACATACCCGATGCGAAATATTCTGGCAATGGGGCTTCCCTGAAGTTCCTTGGCTTCCTTGTAGGCATTGGACAGGTCCCTGCTTTTCCAGAAAAGATCGGTAAACAGGGCCGACTCCTGGTATGCCTTTTTGATATAGCGGTACTTTATGATGATGATGGCCCATGATGTGACCGAAAAGAATAACAGGAGAAGGAGGACGAACTGGACCATCAAGCCCGCGCCGCTGATCATGTTGATTAAATTTATCTGCTGCATATCCGACTATTCCCCTAATGGATCAAATTTCATACAAGATTCAGGTAATTAATGTTAATTAGAAATAATTATCATATATCTATGTCTAATACAAGCATCACCCTTGTGTCAAGGCTTTTGACCTTATACAAGATGTTGTAACCTAAGGTCAACTTAGGTATAAATGTGCTCCAAGCAACCCATGTTCCCAGGAAATATGTGGCCTTACCTTTCAGCTTGCCCATAAAAAGCATGATACCGCTGTTATGATATAAACATTCACCTGGGATAGCAACCGTTCCCAATAGAAATTAACATAACTTTTACGCAAGGATATTTAAATTTCAGGACCTATATAACCAACAGGTTGCTATGGGCAACGCCCTATTTCCTGGCAATGGCATAATAATGGTCATAAGCCTGAAATTTAATATTGACACACTTGCGAGAACTGAATAGCTATATTAGTTTCTCACACCGCATCTTGGCACACGGAGGAATCTATGCAATGGATCTTTGACTTTTTCGGCTCATCTGTCGGAAAAAAATTAATGATGGCTTTGACCGGTTTATGCTTTATCGGCTTCCTGACAGGCCACCTCATCGGCAACCTGACCCTTTACGGGGGAAGGGATGCATTCAATGCCTATGCCGAGCACCTGCATGCCCTGGGTCCGGTGATCACCCTGGTTGAATGGGGACTATTGACCCTGGCCGCCATACATGTCTTCACGGGCATGCTCCTCTTTCTGCAAAACCTGAAAGCCAGACCGGTAAGGTATGCAATAAATAAAAGCGGAGGCGGCCGCACCATCAGTTCCGCATTGATGCCCTATACGGGTTTTGCCATCCTCCTGTTTCTCATCTATCACCTGCTTCAGTTTCACTTTGTGGACAAAACCTTCACCACCATATACGACATCGTGTCCCTGGCTTTTGCCAACGTGCTGAACATATCGTTCTATATAATTGCCATGGTTGTGGTGGCCCTGCACATCCGGCACGGATTCTGGAGCCTGTTTCAAACCCTGGGCGCAAACCACCCCAAATATATGCCGATGGTCATGGGCGGCAGCCTCGTTTTCAGCCTCATCTTCGGCATTGGTTTTGGATTTCTCCCGGTTTACATATCGTTTTCAGGATAAGGAGGAGATCATATGCAGCTCAACGCAAACATTCCGGGAGGCCCCCTGGCCCAGAAATGGGACCGGCATCGTTTCGAACTGAAACTCGTCAACCCGGCCAATAAAAGAAAATTCAACATCATCGTCGTGGGGACAGGGCTGGCAGGCGGTTCCGCTGCGGCCTCCCTGGCGGAGTTGGGCTACAATGTCAAATCCTTCTGCATTCAGGACACGCCCCGCAGGGCCCACAGCATCGCGGCTCAAGGGGGCATCAATGCCGCCAAAAACTACCAGAATGAGGGCGACAGCATCTGGCGGCTGTTCTACGACACGGTAAAGGGTGGCGACTTCCGGGCCAGGGAAGCCAATGTTTACCGCCTGGCCCAGATCAGCAACGAGATCATCGATCAGTGCGTGGCCCAGGGCGTCCCCTTTGCCCGGGATTATGGCGGACTGCTGGCCAACCGGTCATTTGGCGGCGCCCAGGTATCGCGAACGTTTTATGCCCGCGGGCAGACAGGGCAGCAGCTTCTGCTGGGCGCCTACAGCGCCCTGATGCGCCAGGTGGCCCAAGGCCGCGTGACCATGTTCCCCCGGCGCGAAATGCTGGATATCGTCGTGATTGACGGCCAGGCCAGGGGCATCATCGTCCGCAATCTGATCACCGGGGAAACCGAACGGCATGCGGCCGACGCCGTTGTAATGTGCACCGGCGGGTACGGGAATGTATTTTTTCTTTCCACGAATGCCATGGCCAGCAATGTCACCGCAGCCTATCGGGCCCATAAAAAAGGCGCTTTGTTCGCCAATCCCTGTTTCACTCAAATCCACCCGACCTGCATCCCGGTACACGGCACCTACCAGTCCAAGCTGACGTTAATGAGTGAAAGTCTCCGGAACGACGGGCGGGTGTGGGTTCCGCTTAAGCCGGGTGACGACCGCCGGCCGGGAGATATCCCCGAAGATGAAAGGGACTACTACCTTGAAAACAAATACCCCAGCTTCGGAAACCTGGTGCCCCGGGACGTTGCCTCGCGCAATTCCAAGGAACAATGTGACAAAAGCAAGGGGGTTGGGGAAACCCACCTGGCGGTTTACCTGGACTTCAAGGACGCCATCCAGCGTGACGGCAGGGATGTCATCGAAAAAAAATACGGCAACCTGTTCCAGATGTACGAAAAGATCACTGCTGAAAACCCTTATGAAACACCGATGATGATCTACCCGGCGGTGCACTACACCATGGGCGGTCTGTGGGTGGACTACAACCTGATGAGTTCCGTCCCCGGCCTGTTCGTGTTGGGGGAAGCCAACTTTTCCGACCACGGGGCCAACCGCCTGGGAGCCAGCGCCCTCATGCAGGGGTTAGCCGACGGCTACTTCGTGATCCCCTACACCATCGGCGGCTACCTTGCCGGGACACCGCTGAAACCGGTGAACACCGACCACTATGAGTTTAAAGATGCAGATACTGCCGTAAACGAAATGACCCGGAAGCTTTTGGATATCAACGGCAGCCGAACCGTCGATGATTTTCACCGCGAACTGGGTATGATCATGTGGGACTACTGCGGCATGGCCAGGAACAATGACGGACTCGCCAAGGCAAGAGGTATGATCCAAAAACTCCGTGAAAAATTCTGGAGGGATGTAACCATCCCGGGCCAGGGTGTGGACTTCAACCAGAGCCTGGAACGCGCCGGCCGGGTGGCCGACTTCCTGGAATTCGCAGAACTGATGATTCTGGATGCCCTGGAACGCCAGGAATCCTGCGGCGGGCATTTCAACGAAGGCTTTCAGACCGATGAGAACGAGGCCCTGCGCGATGACGACAATTTCTGCCACGTCTCAGCCTGGGAACACCGGGGAGCCGGTGAAGAACCTGTGATGCACAAGGAACCACTTGTCTTTGAAAATGTCAAATTAACCCAAAGGAGCTACAAGTGACGAAAACAATCAACCTCACCCTGAAAATATGGCGCCAGTCGGGGCCCGGCAGTAAAGGCCGCCTGGAAACCTACATTGCCAACACCATATCGACGGACATGTCGTTCCTTGAAATGCTCGACGTGGTCAACGAACAGTTGACCCTGGACGGTAAAGAACCCATCGCCTTTGACTACGATTGCCGGGAGGGCATTTGCGGCCAGTGCGGATGCGTGGTTAACGGGCGCCCCCACGGTCCTGAGAATGGAACTACTCTGTGCCAATTGCACATGCGCCACTTTTCAGACGGCGACACCATTTTTGTGGAACCGTTTCGGGCCAGGGCATTCAAAATCGTCAAAGACCTGGTCATCGACCGAAGTCCCCTGGATAAAATCATTCAGGCCGGGGGCTACATTTCAGCCAGTACCGGCGGGTGCCAGGATGCCAACGCCATTCTCATCCCCCAGGATACCGCGGAAAAGGCCATGGATGCAGCAGCGTGCATCGGTTGCGGCGCCTGCGTGGCGGCCTGCCCCAATGCGTCCGCCATGCTGTTCGTGAGCGCCAAGGTTTCCCACCTGGTGTTGCTCCCCCAGGGCAGACCCGAGGCTGCCCAACGGGTTGTCTCCATGCTCAAAACAATGGACGAACTCTGTTTTGGCAACTGTTCCAACGAGAGGGAGTGCGAGGCGGAATGCCCCAAGGAAATATCCATCATCAACATTGCCCGTATGAACCGGGAATACATCAAGGCCGGGATTGCGTCTACAGTTCAATAAGCGGATTGCCAATCAATGGCTGTTTACTATAAAAGGGACCTTTGAATGGAAACCTGGCAGAAACTGCTCAACACCATTATCGAAACCCTGACCAATGGGGATTCCCGATTCTCCGCAGGAGAGCAGGCGCTGTTCGCTGTTGTGGGGACGGCCCTCATCTGGTTTGCCATAAAAATCCTGCTGGCCATCATTGAAAAAAGAGCGGGGCAATACGGCCTGTTCAAGGATGATCGCCAGATCTTCCAGGCCATGCGCAAGGCGTCTCAGCGGCTGACCCTGCTGGTTGCCGGAACCTATCTGATCCGGATCCTCAACCTGACTTTCTTTGAGAACATCTTCCATGCCCTGATGATCCTGCTGCTGGCAGGCCCATTGGTGAGCTTTTCCGTTCTGTTGCTGCGTTACCTGGAAAAGGGGGTTGCCGATCGCACCGTAAACAAAATCGACGATATTCTCTTTGACCTTCTCAATAAATTCGCTGGCGCCATCATCTATATTACCGCCTCCATCCTGGCCCTTGACACCCTGGGCATCAATGTCATGCCGTTTGTAGCCGGTGCGGGCGTCATGGGCGTGGCCCTGGGATTTGCGGCCAAGGACACGCTCTCCAACCTCATTGCCGGCGTACTGCTCATCATAGACCGGCCCTTTGAGGTCGGTGACCGGATAGAGGTGTGGCGGGCACCCGCGGGCAGCGCTACCTGGGGAGACGTGATCGGCATCGGCCTCCGGGCAACCAAAATACGGACCACCGACAACATCGTCATCATCATTCCCAACAACGAGATCATGACCCGGGATATCGTCAACTACACCATCATCAACACCAAGATACGTGTGCGCGTCAACGTCGGCATTGCCTACGATGCCGACCTGGCCTTGGCCAAGCAAACCGTTCTGGGGGTTGCCGGAGAGATCGACTGGATCGCCAGGGAACCGGCACCCAAGGTGGTGGTGCGCAGCTTTGGGGAGTCGTCGGTGGAACTTCAACTACGGGTCTGGATACCGGATGCCCGCCGACGAATGGACACCATCTCAGAGGTCACCGACAGGATCAAGGAACGCTTTGATGAGCAGGGCATTGAAATTCCCTACCCCAAACGGGATATCACCATAAAGCAAAAATAGGGCTAATTGCCCTCGTTTTGCTTTATGGTGATATCCCGTTATATAAAAGAAGCTTGCTTCTTTTATTTTTTAAGCTTTACAAGGTCGTTAGCGTTAAACCCGGTGCCGGAGGTGGTGGTGGCCACAGAGCCGTCCTTGCCGAAGTAACCGGTGACCATCACTTCCCCCTTGATCTTGCCCGGGGCCCTGCCCAGTGACACCTGGGTCTGGGGATCGATGATTTCCTCCCCCAACTCCTGAACCATTAGAACTTCGCCCACCCGCAGGCCGGTCTTCTGTCCGGCATTGAGGTAAACCGTACGGCCGCTGACTTTGGCAATACGGCCCGTCCATTCCTGCCGTTCGAATTGACCCAGCATGTTCACCATGGCCTTGGTCAGTGCGTCCCGCAAGGCCCCGTCCCTCAGATCCGCATCATAGGAAGACTTGGATCCCAACCCCAGGGCCCCGCCGGTTTTCTTTTCATAAACCCCCTGACCGGAATCCGCCGCAATTTGAATCCCGGTGGTGGTGTCCACAATACGGTAGTCCACGGTTACCCGGGCGATCTGTTTCTTGCTCTTGTAAACCAGGTAGTCGGATCCCTCTTCTGCTTCGGAATAGGCTGTAACCGCACCGGTGACGATGGCATTCAGCCCCAGGACTTTGCCCATTTTCGCTGCCGATGCCGGATCGATGGCACCGGATGCGCCCAGGGCCTGCTGGTCCAGTATGGACTTCATATCCTGCTGGGGAATGATGATGAAACGCTCGGTTTTCTGAAGGATGGTCCCCAGAATGTCAGCCGCCGCCGCCCCCACTCCGATTGTCTTGGAAGGGGTTTTATTCTGGAAATTGACAACCCCCACCCTCAGTTTAGGACCGGTATAGTCGCCGGTGGGTTTCAGCTCTTCGGAAATACCGGTCAGGGAGGAATCATCCTTTACTGCCCCCGACGTCTTGGGTGCACATCCGCTGAGAAAGAAAATTGCCGCTGCCAGCAGCAAAAGGCCTACTACATACACACTCCTTGTCTTTGTCATACTCCCCCTCCTTGATGATTCATTGAAAGATCAGATCATCATATTGCTAAAAATTATTTCTAATGTATATAAATATATAGTAATAAATTTCGGCTTGTTTAGATGTACCCATAAACGCTTTGATAAATATCCGCCTTATATACTACTTTCACACACACTTGGACATGAAAATTTATTACTCCTGCATAACGATTTCCATGAAGTTCTTGCTCTCCACAAACCCTTCAGGCACCTCGAACAGCGTGTCGGCAGGCGTCTTCAGTACTATATTTTTGAGAATCGTGGAAAACCGAACCGTCTCGTTCTCCATTTCACTTTTAATCATCATGTCGCCCAGGTCGGTGGCCCGCCAGACAAACCCCTCCTGGGGGGTGACATCATCCCCTTCAAAGGTCACCCGTACCTTGTATTTGATGGTGGCGTGGCCGTCGATCACCTCTTTGCCGATTTCGGTCCGCGTGACCTCGTAGTCGACCTCAAACGGTTGCTCCACATCCTCGTTGACCATGTATTTCTTGACATTGGGAAAGAGCATGTAGGCCCGCTTTTCGTCGCCCAGATGGATCGTCACCATCCGGCTGAACGAGGGTGGCATGCTTTCGCCCTGGGTCATGAGGGAATAGTCCATATCCGTCCGGAACTTTTTGCCGGACTTGGCAACCGGCATTTCGAAAGTGACCGTACGATTGTCGGTTTTGTCCACCGTGGTGGTAACCATAACTGCTGAAAAGTCCTTGTCGCCGAAATCCACATACCCGAACACCGGTACAGCCGGCATGGGCACCTCGGGCATATCCGCCGCAGGCGTGGCTCCTCCAGCCGGTACTGCCGCCACGGTGGTTTCCCCGGGTCCCACGGGCAGGGTTTCAAGCACCAGCCGGATCATTTCATCGGTTTCACGCGCAAGGTGTATTCCCACGGCCTTGGAAATCAGCTTGGTGCCCAGCCCGACGGCGAGCCCGGTCAGGATGCTTTCATTGGTTGAAACGCTGTCAATGACGACCCACGGGATATCCTCACCACCGGCAGTTACCCCGGCGGCTACCACAACCGCGTCACCAGCTATACCCCCGTGACTGTCCTGACTTCTAACACCGATGCCATTCTGCCAGAAAACACCACCGTCCCCCGTACCCACGATCTTGAAACGTCCCCTGACGTTCCGCGAATTGTAAACCCCTGTGGTGGTTTCATGGAAGTCCATGAGATCCCCGAAAAGCAGTCCCTCCACCCCCAGCGTCCTTGCCAATTCCTGAGTGTCTGCCATTTCCAGCTGCCCCCCCAGGGTGATGCCCATCTGATCCCTCAAAATCTGATTGGTTTCCTCGAGCGGTTGGACATTGTACAGCCGTGCCTCGAGAGCCCCAATTAGATGTTCCCGGACGAATTCCGGGGCATCGACATCGTTGGTGTTGTTGACCAAGGGAAGAACGGCCAGGCGCTTGATGGGATTCCCCGGGTCGCCCGAGGGTTTGGGCATGGGCAAGGCACATCCGCCAATCAACGCGAGCACTGCAACAACCACCATCAATTTGTACAATCTCATTTTTTATCCCCCATCCATTTCAAGTTGAATCCGGTTCTGCGAAACCCCTGTCACATCGACCTTGAAGTCGCCGTAGTCAATCCCCACGATTTCATCAGCCAGGGACTGCGCGCCCTTGGACGCCCTAATGTCCAGGGTGGCCACCCCGGCCTGGTAGCTGCGTTGATACAACCCGGTCACCCCCCGGATCTGTTTTACCTTGTCTTTGAACACAACCAGACGACTGTAGGATGCCACCCCCGTAATCTCCAGCTGAATCAACCCGCCGCTGCTCACGTCCTGGTTCCAGCGGTCGGCGATCTGCTCGACCAGGCTCGCCGAAATCGATTCGGCGGCTGCCTTGAGGGCATTAGATCCGGCGGTCACTTTGCTGGGGTGCACGGCCGCGGCATGATTCGTGGCCGAAGCAATCACGCGTGCGTTGTCCGTATTCACCGCCCGCAGGGAAACATCGGCCATAGCCGACATCATGGAGCTGTTCATCACCGACCCGGCGAGTTTGGCCAGCGCCTTCCCGTAAATCACCACTTCCGCCTCGTACAGTT
Organism: Desulfobacterales bacterium; assembly: GCA_029940035.1. Taxonomy (GTDB): domain Bacteria; phylum Desulfobacterota; class Desulfobacteria; order Desulfobacterales; family B30-G6; genus JAJDNW01. The sequence continues at coordinate 9,243 of JAOZRT010000016.1, read as the reverse complement.
TTCCGATGGAAACGATGGCCTCATTGGAAAGGGATGCGATCCGGTATGGCCCGCTGACGTCGACACGGCCCGCCTTGACCGCCGGGTCCACCAGGACAAAGCCCTTCTGGCCCAACTGTTCAAGCAGGACGGATTCGGTTATTGCCAGGTCCGTGTGTTCGCTTTCAAGTCCCCACCAGAAACTGTAGTGGTGCATCCCCACATTCTGTTCGGCTACCATGAGCATGATGCGCGGCATCTCCTTGCGCTGCATCAGCACCCCCAGGGCCATGAGGTCATCCTCCAGGCTGCCCCGGGTCACCTGCGCCTTTAGGGTCACCCTGTAGAGAGTACCCTCCTCTTTTTCATCTATTATGGTGTAGTCCTTTATATACCCCTGGGTTTTGGAATAGATCTGGTCCCGCAGCACTTCATAATTCTGAACCAGGGTTTCGGATGCGACCATGGTACCCACCGCTTGTTCAACGGCGATGCGCAGCCCATCACGTATGGCCTGGTCCCGGGCTCCTGCCTTGTTGGCGGATTTAATGACGCCCACGCCTTCTGCAGTCGTACTGACAACTTCTGATGCAGCTGCCGGGACAGATGCGGTAGCAGAAAAAAGTAAAAGAAGGGAAATTAGGCAAACGCGGTGAAGATTCAACATAGTCTGTCCTCCCGGCCTGTTCCCCTAAAGTCGCATTAGGGCGACTCCAAGGGTTTCATTTCAAACAGGCGGTACGATGGCATAATAAACCCAACGTGTCAATGTCGGCCTTACAATCGGCAACGCCGGAAAGTCAGATTTCGTCCAAACATCTTTTTCCCGATGGACCCCACCCCATCGGTCAGGTCGGTCAGATGATATACCCGTGAACCGCCTGCACCGGGGCTGGCGGCATGTGGCATATGTGCATCCACATATCCACAGACGCTGTCGGCTACGGTGCTCACACAGTCTACCAGCATGGTGCGTTTACCAATTTTGCGATGCATGAGCTGTTTTACCATCACATAGTGATTGCACCCCATGACCAGGGTGTCGATCTGTCTAACTTTCAGGGGGTGCAGGTATTTTTTAACAATCAGGCGGGCTTCGGGTCGATCGAGCCGCCCCTCTTCAATCAAGGGGACCAACAGCGGAGCGGCATATTCGTAAACCCTGGTTTCAGGATCCTGTTGGGTTATCAGCCTGCCCAACGCACCGGTCTGCACGGCAGCCGGCGTTCCGATAACACCTATTTTGCGACACCGCGGCAAGGTGCGCACCCGGTCCACCAAAGACGTAACCGCATCCACAACAGGCACCTTGGGTTCCCGCCCCCCGTGGCCCAGCCATGCTGCGGAGCCGGTCACGCAGGCCAATACAATGAGTTCAGCTCCCCGGTCCTTCAAAAAGCCAACTCCCTGCTCGACACGATCCGCTATCATGCCGGTGCTCCGGCTTCCGTAGGGAAAACGGGCCGTATCCCCCAAATAGATGATGTCCACACCGGGCAACAGGGTATCCAGTTTGCGTGCGACCGTCAGGCCGCCCAGCCCTGAATCCAGAATGCCGATGATAGCGGTCATTTAACTATTCCCCAAGATCGCTCATTTTTTGTACTCCTGAAGTCCGACAAAAATGCATACTTCGACACGGATTTCACGGATCTCATGGCCTTTATGTTACGCGCGTCAGCGCTAATACCGGGCGAAGCCCAAATGACGCGGAGCGATAATTCAATCCAGGCCGGTTTTTCATTCACTGCCCAGCATGTTTTCCACGCATTTCTGCACCACTTCGGCCGGCACCCCTTTGCGAATGCCGGGACACATGGATGCCATATTTTCCCAATTGTCCGGATCCACGATGAGGTTTCTTATAAAAGGCCATGCCTTGCACATTTTGGGTTTTACCGGATGAATGCCGCACATTCTGTCCTTCCAAAAAATACAAAAACCGCTTTCCTGCTGAACCAGCACCAAACGATCGCCTGATTTCGTGCAATACCTTTCTGCAAACCGCTCGGGCTCTGTTCCGATATACGCAGCAATGGCTTCCACGTCCGTCTGGCTGACGTAGGTACCGCCGTACCCCTTGCAGCAGTCACCGCACTGTTTGCAGGAGAAAATTTCCTCACCGCGATACATGCACGCCTCTGTCGCTTCAGACGGCATGGCGGGTCTCCATGGCTTTTCTCAAGGTGACCTGGTCCACGTATTTGAGGTCACCACCGACGGGAACGCCGGAAGCGATCCGGGTGACATTGACCGGGTGTTCCTTCAACACCTCAGCAATATAGCCAGCGGTTGATTCACCTTCCAGATTGGTGCCCGTGGCAATGACAACCTCTTTTACTTCTCCACCGCGCACCCTGGTTATCAGTTCCTTGAGGTTTATGTCGTCAGGGCCGATGCCGTTCATGGGTGAAAGGGCGCCGTTTAATATGTGGTACAATCCTCTAAACGATCCGGATTTTTCTATGGAAGCCATATCCGCCGGCTGCTCCACCACACACAGAAGGGCTGCGTCTCTCGCAGGGTCACCACAGATGCTGCAGACCTCTCCGTCGCTCATGCCCAGGCACATGGAACAGATTCTGATTTTCTCCTTGATGGCTGAAATGGAACGGGCCAGTTTTTCAGCTTCCTCCCGTTTCATTTTTAGAATATGGACCGCCAGCCGTTCGGCGGTCTTCTCCCCTATGCCGGGCAATCTTGCCAGGTGCTTGATCAGATTTTGAACCGAATCCGGGTAGTGGTACATTACATCAACCCCGGTATATTCATGCCGCCGGTCAATTTACCCATCTCCCCGGAAACCATTTCCTGGGAACGATTCAATGCATCGTTCACCGCAGCCAAAACAAGATCCTGCAGCATTTCAACATCTTCGGGATCAACGACTTCCGCTTCTATGCTTATGGAAACAATCTGCTGCTTGCCGTTGGCCACCGCTTTGATCATGCCGCCACCGGCGGTCCCCTCCACAGTTCGGCCGGCGAGTTCCTCCTGCATCTTCATCATCTTGGTCTGAAGCTGCTGGGCCTGTTTCATCATTTTTCCCATACCCTTCATAGGTTATCCTCCTGCAATACAAATAATTTTTCATGAGTTCGCGAAAGATGAGCGAACAACGTGGCGATAACGGTTCTTCATACCTCTTTGTACTTATCAGGCATGAAAATTTAGGTGGTGTCGATCTTCACATCCACAATTTTACCGTCAAAAACCTCGATGGCCTCGGCAACCAGAGGGTGATCGAGCATCGCCTTTTTCAAGCGTTCAATTTCCGTTTTTTTTTTCTTCTTGCCCTGATGGTCCTTTTTGCTGCCCTCCCGGATTGACAGGGTTATCTGCCGCCCCAGGTACGTACTGATCACATCCGTCAGCATTTTCATACTGTCCGTGCGGTTGATCCTTTTAAAATTGAAACTGCTGCCATTGACTTCGATTTCAAGGACGCCGTCGCTGAAACCAATCATCCGGGAACTGGCCAGATTGGCAGCCATGGATGGATGCTTTTCACTGATGATGTCCAACAGCCTTTTCCAGGTGTCCTCTCTGTCGGCTGCCGTGTCCGTTGCTAATTCAGGCATAGGCGCCACATTTCCCCCCGCAGCGGGTTGCGCTTGCGCGGCCGCCCGTACGTCTGTCTTGTCCTGAACGGTTTTCCCCGGGCCGGGCCGGGCCGGCGCTGCTGATGTCCGGGCCTGCGGCGCCTCAGGCAGGGAAGCCCCGGAGAGCGTCCCGAGATTTTCCTTCAATTCATCTAATTTGTCAATCAGGTCGCCAATGGGCAAAGGGGGTGTTACCTGCAGCAGCCGGAGCATAACAATCTCAAATGCCATCCTGGGATTATTCGACAACCGGATATCCTTTTCCGCATTGAAAAGCATCTCCAGGATTTGGTTGAGGTGAAGCGCAGAGGCAGCCCGGGCAACAGACTGCATGGCTTGGATTTCCCTCTCCGGAAGATCCAGCACTCTTCCGGGGGCCTTCACCATCTGAATGACCAGAAGATCCCTGACGTATTGGATGATTGCCGAATAGAAATCAGGAATACTGTGCCCGAGAGCGTGCACCTCGCCGATAATATTCAGTATGCTGTCGAGATCCCCTTTAAGGGTGGCAACTGCAAAATCAGATACACTTTTGCGGTCCACAATGCCCAGAATGTCCAGGATGCTCTCCACCGTGACAGGCCCGGTGACACCGGAGTATATCTGGTCCAGCAGACTCAATGCATCGCGCATGCTGCCGCCGGCCTTCCCGGCAATGAGCTCCAGCTCCTGCCGCGCGATATCGACCCCCTCATTCCTGCAGATAGCCGCCATGTGATCCGCTATTTTGTCGGCGTCCACGCGTTTCAGATCATGACGCTGACACCTGGAAAGAATGGTCACGGGAATTTTCTGAGGTTCAGTGGTGGCCATTAAAAACAGGATGTGGGCGGGCGGTTCTTCAAGCGTCTTCAGCAGCGCGTTGAAGGCCGGTATGCTGAGCATGTGGACTTCATCGATGATGTATATTTTGAACCGGCTGTGGGCGGGCATGTATTTGATGTTCTCGCGCAGCTCCCGGATCTGGTCAACGCCGTTGTTGGACGCACCGTCAATCTCGTAAACATCCGCCCCGCTTCCGTTGGTGATCGCCCTGCAGGAACGGCATTCGTTACAGGGAGGCTCCGTCGGGCCCTTTTCACAATTCATGGCCTTGGCAAGAATGCGGGCAATGGTGGTTTTGCCGGTCCCCCTGGGGCCGGTGAACAGAATGGCGTGAGCCACGCGGTCCCCTGCAATGGCATTAGCTATTGTCTGCGTCACATGCTCCTGCTGGATGACTTCAGCAAAGGCCTGGGGTCGGTATTTCCTTGCGAGTACCAGATAAGACATACGCTACCTATAGACGATCAGGGCTCATAAGTCCATATGAATGAACAGCAGCGGCAACAGTGCCGGGCAGGTGATAAAAATGTGGCGGAGAGAGAGGGATTCGAACCCTCGGTACCGCTATTAACAGCACACACGATTTCCAGTCGTGCTCCTTCAGCCAGCTCGGACATCTCTCCGTTTCATTTGCAGGCAATCGATAGGTTAATCAACATCATTTTCGCCCCAATCAAAGGGTCTTCCCGAAAAGAGAACGCCAAACTTACACACCTTCGTGGAATTGTCAAGGAGACATAATGCGGGATGCAGGTGGCGGAAGAGCAGGGATTTGAACCCTGGAAACGCGTTAACGTTTACTGCTTTTCGAGAGCAGCGCCTTCAGCCACTCGGCCACTCTTCCGTTTACCCTGAGTTACCTTTTAAAAGATCACCGCATGGAGTTTGTTGTCCGGGCATCGCTGCAAAACGCTTCAGCAGCATGCCTCAAATCCGTTTCCCCGATTGTGTTTGGGCTCAATTATAATATTTATGCGGAGCTTGTCAAGAATCTATACCCGGCCGTACTGCCCGGCGCATCATCACTTTTCCGGAGCGAACATCCGCTGGATTTCATCGGTGTAATCGCCGTCACGTCGATAGATCAAAAGGGGCGGCCCGACAATCAGCCCGCTATTGCCTCGTTTCACGCCCTCCACCAGAGCCAACCGGGCATCTGTCCCGGCCTTGGAGTGGATCAGGCGCACAAATTTGGGTTCGATGTGGCACGCACGCATCCGGGCAAACAGGTCCACCAGGCGGTCGCTCCCGTAAATGCACACAAATTTACCGGCGGTTCTGAGCATGGCCTCTGCCGCCTTCAGGACGTCTTCAAGGGTCACCTTGAGTTCGTGCCTGGCAATCGCGCGCTGGCTGTCGGGATTGATTCTGCCAGTAGAAATCCGGTGATAAGGCGGGTTGCTCACCACCTGATCCACCGGTCCGGAAACGATGGACGGCTTCAGCGTCCGCATGTCCGCAGGCAATATCTCAACCCGTTTTTCCAGATGGTTGGCCTTAACGTTGGCCCGGGCAATATCTGCCAGATCTTGCTGTATCTCCACACCGTATAGTTTGACGCCGGGATGTCGAAACCCTATGATCAGCGGTATGATCCCGCAGCCCGTTCCCAGATCCACAATACGGTCCGCCGGCCGGGGCCGGACGTGGCCCGCCAAAATGACCGCATCGATGGAGTAGCGGTATCCCGTGCGCGACTGTTTTACAGTCACCTGTCCATTGAAGAAAGTGTCGGTGGTTGTATTGTCCATCACTATAATAAATGGTGTCGGGTTTCGGGTGTCAGGTTGCGGGTTCCTTCGTTCTCCGCCCCTTAACCTTACCGCCCGCTACGCTCAAGACGCCACGGACGTTAAGAAAATCTTTGCGATCTTTGCGGTTCAAGGTCTGTCCTTAACCTCCAAACTTCCGTCCTATTTAGGGCCGGCATTCCGAATCCCGAGGCTCTGTGGCTAATTAAACCGGCCCGATCTTGAATTTGATCTCTCCCACAAGGTCTTCCCCCAGGCAGTCGTTCACTTTTCCGAGAATATCCTTTTTTAAAAACCACAACTGCTGGAGCCAGGCTGAATCAACAACATTGACAATGAGAAGCCTGCCCTTGAATGCCGCCGGACTTGTGTTTGCGCCGATGTGTTCGCCCACCGCCGACGCCCACACATCCCAGACCCGGATCATTTTCGCATCCCCGTGCTTTCGCTGGGAACGGAGAACATCCTGGATGATGTGGCCGACTTTGACAAATTGGTCGGACTTTTTAGCGCGTCTCTTCGTCAATTTCATCTCGCTTTTATCATGCATGTTTCTGATGAACACCATACAAAAATAGCCATGCAGATAAAAGGCTTAATTACTGTCTTTTTTCCGTTTCTTCTTGACTTGAAAGGGTGGGGAACTTAGATTAGTTAATAATGTGCTTGAATTTCCATTATTTGAATTCAGGCACTATGACTACCCCATCCGGTAAAAAAGAGCCGGATCCGTTAAAAACCTAAATTTCATACAGGAATGCGATTATGAGTTGGGATTGGGAAAAACTGAAAGAGCAGCAACAAGCCAAGCGCGGCACCCCACCCCAGGTGGACGAAATTCTCAACCAGTTGAAGAAATTCAAACTTCCCGGCGGGTTGTTCATGGTCATTATCATCCTGGCCCTGTTCTTCGGATCGTCGGTGGTTTACACGGTCAAGCAGGATGAAGTGGGGGTGGTACAACGCTTCGGCAAGTATGCCCGTACTGAAAATCCCGGGTTGAACTTCAAGCTCCCGGCCGGTATTGAAAAAGTCACCAAGGTCAACGTGAAACGCGTTCAGACGGAGGAGTTCGGCTTCCGCAACACGCAACCCAACAATCGTTCCCGTTTTACCTCCGATACCGAAAACATCCAGGTCTCCCTGATGCTGACCGGCGACCTGAACGTGGGCCTTGTACCCTGGATTGTGCAGTATAAAATCAAGAACCCCTTCGATTACCTATTCATGGTCAAGGAACCGCGAACGCTCCTGATTGACATGTCCGAAGCGAGCATGCGCACGGTTGTCGGCGACCGCAGTATCAACGAGGTCATCAGCAAGCGGGACGAGATTGCGGTCGAGGCCAGGCTTCAACTCCAGAAAGAACTCGATGACGCCAGTTCAGGCGTCCAGATCGTGACCATTGAAATGAAAAAAACCAATGTCCCGGGTCCGGTACAGCCCTCCTTTAATGAAGTCAACCAGGCCACCCAGGAAAAAGAGCAGATGATCTACCAGGCCAGGGAAGATTACAATAAAGCAATTCCGGCGGCCAGGGGCGAGGCCGAACGAACCATCAAAGCGGCTGAAGGTTATGCCTTGGACAGAGTCAACCGGGCAGAAGGTGATTCGGCACGGTTTATCTCTGTTTACAACGAATATGTAAAGGCCAAAGATGTCACCAAGCGCAGACTTTACCTTGAAACACTCAAAGACCTTTTCCCGAAACTTGGCAAAAAATATATCATCGACTCAGATATGCAGAATATACTCCCCTTACTTAACCTCGGAAACCAGGGCGGTGTGACCAAATGAAACCAAAAGGCATAATCATCATTGTTGCAATAATACTTATCGTATTTATCTATAACGCGGCCTACACGGTTGATGAAACCCAGCAGGTCGTGATCACACAGTTCGGACGAATCATCGGTAAACCCAAGGTTGACCCGGGGCTGAAATTCAAGATACCGTTTATTCAAAAAGCTAATTATTTTGCAAATAATCTTCTAGGATGGGACGGCGACCCCGGGCAAATCCCCACCCTGGACAAGACCTTCATCTGGGTGGACACGTTTGCCCGCTGGAAAATCGTTGACCCCATCACCTTTTTCCAGACGGTCAACAACCGCTTTAACGCCATTGGTAAACTCAACGACATTATCGACCCGGCCGTGCGCAACGCCATCACCTCCCACCGGCTTATCTCGGCGGTCAGAAATACAAATCGTGAAATGGATACGGCCGAGATCGGCCGTGAAGATGAATCGGAAAATAAGCGGGATACCTACGCTATTGAAATCGGCAGAGGTGAAATCACCCGGGGAATCCTGCAACAGGCCCAACCCAAGCTCACGGCGTTCGGCATCGAGTTGGTGGATGTCAAAATCAAGCGCATCAATTATGTGGAGCAGGTCAGAAAATCGGTTTATGGCAGGATGATCGCAGAAAGGAAACAGATCGCGGAAAAATTCCGTTCCGAAGGCAAGGGCGAAGCCAGGAAAATCCTGGGAGAAAAAGAGAGGTATCTGAAGCAGATCACCTCAGAGGCCTACCGAACCGCCCAGGAAATAAAAGGAGAGGCCGATGCCAAAGCAACAACCGTATTTGCCAACGCATTCGGCATCGATCCTGAGTTCTACTCGTTCACCAAAACCCTGGAAATCTATGGCGAAGCCCTCGACAAGGACAGTGAACTCATTCTATCGACCGACTCCGAGTTTTTCAAATACCTGAAAGGGTACACGGAAACGCCCGAATAAATTCCCCTAAAAAAGCGCGGGTCTGCTTTAACAGCAGCCCCGCGCTTTTTTTATTTACCTTTTCTTCTCTGATGCCTGGTGCGGGCCAACAGTTTTCTGTGCTTATGTTTGCGCATTTTCTTTCTGCGTTTTTTTACGACACTTCCCAGAAGATCACCCCCCATCATTAAAACAAAAATTATGCAAAATATAACGTGTTTTTTTATTTTTGCAGCGTAACAATATTACATAGCACCTTCGTAAGTTTTATGTCCACCATTTTTTTATCCTTCGTATGAAATTTCAATCCCCAACAAGGAAAAATGCCCTTTTGTTGTACGACAATCAGGACATGGTATT
>JAOZRT010000139.1:2893-11166 GCA_029940035.1 Desulfobacterales bacterium | reverse complement strand
ATATTTACACAGGAACCGCACTGTTTGCAGCGGGCCTCATCCGTGTCAATTCCATCAGGGCCTGCTGAAAGCGCATTCTCCGGGCAGGCTTCCAGGCACTCCCGGCAGCCGATGCACACACTTTTGCGGTAAACCACACGGGGCGATCGACCGATGCCTTCGGGATTGTGGCACCATGGACAGGTGAGCGGGCACCCCTTGAAAAACACCGTCGTCCGGATCCCCGGGCCGTCGTGGATGGCGTAGCGCTTTATGTCGAATATGATTCCGGTTTGCATAGTATGGGTGTCGGGTTTCAGATTCCGGGTTGTAGGTATCTGACAGGATTAACAGGATTTACATGATAAAAATTGGTATAAGGTAAAAGGTGGCTACTCGCTAATAGCGAACAGCACACTCTTTTATTATAATCCTGAAAATCCTGTTGATCCTGTCTAATAAATTTCTACTTATAGCTTCTGGCTACTCGTCAACGGGCAGACACAAGGCCTGCCCCTACACGCCTTTTGTCTTCCGTTCTCCTGGGCGTGGTTTTCGGCTTCCGTTTTCAGGGTCTCTGTCCTCCGTCTTCTGTGGTGCCGACCTCTGGGGTTCTGTGGTGCTGTCCTCTGTGGTTCAGGTCTCTCTCAAGGGCCTTTGCCGCAGGGGTAATGGAAAGCCCGCCCAGGGCCGTACATTTCAGCTCCCGGGGCAGGCTTCTGCCCACACGGTCCATGGTATGGATGACTTCCTCCAGGGGAATGACCGGGTCGAAACCGGCCATGGCCATGTTGGCACAGGTCATGGCATTGGCGGCTGCCATGGTATTTTTTCCCAGGCAGGGTACTTCCACGCGGCTGGCCACGGGATCGCAGATCATGCCAAGGCTGTTCTGCAAGGCCATGGAGGCCGCGCAGAGGGCCACGTCCGTGGTTCCTTCCATGAGGGTTGCCAGGCCGGCGGCTGCCATGGCCGACCCTGCGCCGCACTCTACCTGACAGCCGCCCACTTCAGCGGCAAAGGTGGACAAACGGGTGATAAGGACGCCGATCATCCCTGCGGCCAGCATGGCCCTGGCAGCTGCTTCATCATCCATTTCCATTGTGTCTGCAGCACCCAGCACAGCACCCGGCAGGCAGCCGCACGACCCGGCGGTTGGTGCGGCCACGATTACCCCCAGGGCGCTTTTGACTTCCATGAGGCTGGCCACATACGGAACGACCCGGTTCATCACGCCCAGATCCATGAGACGCTTGCTTCTGGACGCTTCCAGGTAGGCGCCGGACTGATAACCCAGGATGCGATCCTCGTGGTCTGTTCCTGCCAACCCAATTTTAATGGAGGATCTCAGTACCCGCACAATCTCGACCATGCGCTGCAGCACGGCCTTTTCAGGGATATCACCGCGTTGGCTCTCATACAAAAGGGCCAGGGCATCGAGATTGAGATGCTTCTCACGGGCCAGGGCCGCCATTTCCGTCAATGTTTGAAATGGGATCTTCAGGTGCCGGGGGCGATGTATGGGCAGGACCGGTGGGAGGTTTCGGATATATTGAACGCCGGTCATCGCAGCCAGGGCGTCAATCTCATCCGCCCCAGGCGCTTCGTGCGATAAAATCTCAACAAAGGGCCCATGCCTGCCGCTTTTCAGGGATGGGGGGGGATGGACGGATCCGAGTTTTTCCAGAATCGGTTTTGCATCCCCATCGCAATACACCAGTGTTACAAAAAGGTCTCCCTGGATAAACACCTCAGCCCCGTCGATATCGATGACTTCAAGCATGCCCCCGCCCGTGGAAAGAGCGATCATGGAATGGGTTTCCTCGTTGTTTTCTATCGTTATCCTGTAGGTGTTGGGGTGGGGATCGCCAAAATCACCTGTGTGGTACTGGACGGTAATGCCTTTTCTGTCGAGTTCCTCTTCGTAATTCAGCAGCCGGGAATCATCGGCTTCAAATCCCAAAAGTCCGCCGGCCAGTCCCATGTCGGATCCCTGGCTGGTGTGGGTGAAGGGGAGCGAGCCTGATGTGTCGAACGCCACCAGCACTTTTGTGGTGTTGTTGTTCATGAGTGCGCGTGCTATTTTCCCCATCCGGAGCGCGGCAGCGTTGTGGGAACTCGAAGGGCCACGCATGACCGGGCCGATAACATCATTAAAAATGCTCGGAGGAATATCAGTAAATCGGCCGGAGGGTTTCGTACCTGAATCTTGCATGTTATGCCTTCTGAAAAATAAGACTGACTGTTTCTAATGAATTGGTCCTTGATACCGTATAAGTTTATCTTATATACCTAAATTGAGCGATTTTTGAAACGTTCACTTCAGGAAATAGCAAAACAATATATATATCCACATGTGAAAGGAGAACTTCCTATGAAACCGCGGCGTTCAATTTTATCGGTCCCGGGGCATGTGCAGAAGATGCATGCCAAGGCCCTGAACAGTGAGGCGGACGTGGTCATGCTGGACATGGAGGACAGTGTACCGTTGGATGCAAAAGAGGCTGCACGGTCCCAGATCGTCGATTCCTTGCGCTCACTGCCATGGGGAGATAGAACCATTGCCGTCAGAATCAATGGGCTGGATACGCCTTACGCGTATCAGGATATTCTGGCAGTGGCGGAAAAGGCCGGTGACGCTATCGACACTATCGTGGTTCCCAAGGTGAACCATCCCAAAGACGTTCATTTTGTGAGCCGACTGTTGGACGGTATCGAAATGCACAAAGGGTACCAGGGGCGTATCGGAATTGAGGCCTCCATCGAAAGCGCCCAAGGGTTGGAGAATGTGTCGGATACGGCCCGTGCCTCCGACCGGATCCGGACGCTGGTGTTCGGCATTGCCGACTACTCCGCCTCTGTGGGCGCCAGGTTGGTGTCAATTTCAGGCCACGGTGAGAAGGAAGAAGACATCTATCCCGGCCTTCGCTGGCATTTCCCCTTGAGCCGGATCATCATGGCGGCCAAGGCTAACCACCTGCAGGCCATCGATGCACCGTACGGTAATTTCAAGGATAAGGAAGGGCTGGAAAAATCGGCGGCCATGGCGGCATCCCTCGGGTTCGACGGCAAGTGGGTGATTCACCCCGGCCAGATTGAGACCGTGAACGCCGTGTTCGCACCCTCGGAGGAAGACATCGCCCGGGCGGGAAAGGTGATCAAGGCCCATGCCGAGGCGGTCAAGAAAGGTCGCGGGGCGGTGGCCATCGACGGCCGCATGGTGGACAACGCCACCATCCGCCTGGCCAACCAACTCTATGAGCAGGCCAAATTCCTGAAAAGAGAAAATTCCCAACAGTAAACTGCAGGGAATTTCTATTTTCAGGAATTTGATAAATAAAAGGATTTTCCCGCGATTAAACGCGGGAAAATTCTTTTATCCGCATTTAGTGTAACCACAGAAATGGCAGGTCATGCAGCCCTCCTCGAAACTGATGGTTTGCCCGCATTCCGGACACACCTCCCCCATCAGCGATTGGGCGTAACCATTGACCTTGGGGGAACTCCCGTTCAAATATCGTTTATGGAGTACCCGGGCAATGGCATCCGGGATGGACAGCACCAACCCGCCTTCCTGGAATACGGGGTGCTCCCCGCCGATGCCTTTGAGCTGCTCTACAATTTCATGAACCTCCACACCTGACCGCAGCGCCAGCGACGCCAGGCGCCCGATGGCTTCGGTTTTAGCGGTCGTTGACCGTCCTGACTTGCCGATGGTGGCGAACACTTCAAAAGGCTGGCCCTCAAACTCGGTTACGGTGAGGTAGAGGTTGCCCATGCCGGTTTTGACACGGGAGGTGAAACCCTCCAGTGTATCCGGCCGTTTCCGTACGGCAGTGAAAAAGTTTTTGCGTGGTTCGTTTTTCTTGGAAATGGAAAGCACCTGATTTTTCTTGCTGCCGTCCCGGTAGATGGTGACGCCTTTGCACTCCAGTTCAAAGGCGAGATCGTATACACGGCGGACATCCTCGACCGTGGCGTCATTGGGCAGGTTAACGGTTTTGGAAACCGCATTGTCGGTATGATTCTGGAAAGCGGCCTGCATGCGCAGGTGCCATTCCGGGGTGACATCGTGGGCGGTCACGAACACCTCGCGGACATCTTCGGGGATCTCTTCAAAATCGTGGATGCTGCCTTTCCGGGCGATGGCATCCATCAACTCTGTCGAGTAAAAGCCTCTTTCCCGGGCAATGCTTTCAAAATAAGGATTGACTTCCATCAGCTTGTCATTATCCATGACATTCCTGACAAAGCTCAGGGCGAACAGGGGCTCGATACCGCTGGAGCAATCGGAAATTATGCTCAATGTCCCGGTGGGGGCGATGGTCGTGGTGGTGGCATTGCGCAGGGTGTCGCCGTTTTTCCCATGGTAAATGCTCTTATCGAAATTTTTGAACGGTCCGCGCTTTTTGGCCAGTTCCTTGGAGGCCCGATGGGAGGTTTTTTGGACAAATCCCATGACCTCCTCGGCCACATCAAGGGCTGCTTCAGAATTGTAGGGAATGTTCAGGCGGAAGAGAAGGTCGGCAAACCCCATGATGCCGAGGCCTATCTTGCGGTTGCCTTTCACCATTTCATCGATTTCCTGTATGGGGTAATTGGACATGTCAATGGTGTTGTCCAGAAAGCGGACGGCATTACGCACGGTTTCTTCCAGCCTTTTGTAGTCAACAATGGCCGCCTTGCCGCTGCTGTCGACAAATTTTGCAAGGTTTATGGATCCCAGGTTGCAGGCTTCCAGGGGCAGGAGCGGCTGCTCGCCGCAGGGGTTGGTGCTTTCGATTTCGCCGAGGAGCGGAGTGGGGTTGTCGCGGTTGATCCTGTCAAGGTAGACGATGCCCGGATCCCCTGTTTCCCAGGCCTGCTCCACCAATGTGTTGTACACGTCAGCCGCTTTGAGTTCTCCGGTTTTAACGTTTTCGCAGGGGTCGATCAGATCATAGGTCCCGCCGGCCTGGACCGCCTGCATGAACTTTTCTGTCAACCCTACGGAGATGTTGAAATTGTTGAGTTCACCATCATTTTTCTTGCAGGCGATGAACTCCATGATATCGGGGTGATCTATTCTTAAAATCGCCATGTTGGCACCCCTGCGGGTGCCGCCCTGCTTGACCTGTTCCGTGGCCGTGTTGAATATTTTCATAAAGGAGACAGGCCCCGAAGCAACGCCGCCGGTGGTCCCCACCCGGCTGTCTTTGGGGCGCAGGCGGGAAAATGAAAAACCGGTTCCACCGCCTGATTTGTGGATCAGGGCAGCATTTTTCAAGGAGTCGAATATACCATCCATGCTGTCTTCCACCGGCAGGACGAAACAGGCTGCCAGCTGGCCGAGCCTGCGGCCGGCGTTCATCAGCGTTGGGGAGTTGGGCAAAAAGGTGAGATCCGTCATCATGCGGTAGAAGGTTTCTTCCATTTCCTCCACGTCGGATTCATCGCCATAGGTTTTTTCAGCCCGGGCAATGTGGTGTGCTACCCTTTTGAACATCTGCCTGGACGATTCCACAAGACGCCCCCGGCTGTCCTTTTTCAGGTAACGCCTTTTCAATACGCTTTTGGCGTTGTCTGAAAGGACCAGACGGTCTTTCACGAAAATCGATGGATTCAGTTTGAGTGAAGACATATCCTTCAATCCGACTTCCTGGAGCTTGGCCCCGACAATTTTATCGATGGCCGGCAGAGTGATGGTTTCAAGCTTGGTCTGGCTGATGGCTTCCCTGATAAATTTGCTGATACCAAGCGCTTTGTCCTTTTCTATGCGGTTTTCTTTGACCAGCAAATTGGAAAACAGGTTGTCGTCCCATCTGTGAGTGTTCAAATCAATCCGCGCATTATCCGTCACCAGGAATTTCCGTTTTTGACCCATTTAGCACTCCACCGCTTACGCTATATAATTATATGAATTACATCAGAAACAGGCAACCGATTTTCTGTCAAATATCATTACCTATGAGCAAGATATAAGGCAATCAAGGGGACGACAAGTGTTTCTAATGTTTCAGGTTAAAAATCCCTCACCAAAGAGGGGCATCAACCGGGGTATCAGAATGGCTGAAGCAGTGTCCTCCCGCAAATGAGAGCATCAGCTAGAACATGAGAAAACTACCAGAGATATCACAAAAGGCGGTACAATAGGCCATTTGCGGGAAGACAACTGCTAACAGGAAACATCAATCTCATACTATATATTGTATGTCAACGAGAAAAATACACTATACCGTCTATTTTTTATAATCGTACCACCCCTTGCCGGTTTTCTGACCGTATTCACCCTTGACATAGTGATCCACCAATTTCGGGGGGGGCAAAAGGGAACGGTCGCCCGTGCGTTTGAAGGCTTCCATGCCCATGGTGTATGACAGGTCGATACCGGTGAGGTCATTCAGGCGGAACGGCCCCATGGGATGCCCGGCACCGAACACACAGGCCTTGTCTATATCTTCATGGTTGGCAACACCCATTTCCAGCATCCAACTCGCCTCCCGGAAGATGGCGCCGAAAATCCGGTTCAATAAAAATCCGTCCACCTCTTTTTTCAGATGCACCGGAACCTTGTCTATCCGGTTGCAGAGATCGATGGTGATCTGGGTTGTTTCATCGGAAACGTGCGGCCCCTGGACGACTTCCACCAGCTTCATCACCAGGGCGGGGTTGAAAAAGTGCATGTTGACCACCTTGTCCGGCCGCTGCGTGGCATCGGCAATTTTCGAACTGACGATGGCGGAGCTGTTGGTGGCCAGGACGGCGTGGTCGGGCGCCATTTTATCCATGTCAGTAAACAGCCGGCGTTTGACGTCCAGGACTTCGATAGCTGCCTCGATGATGAAATCAGCATCCTTGACCGCATCTTCCAGGTTTCCGGTAAAAGCGATGTTGGCCCTTACCTGGTCGGCCTGTTCCTGGGTCAGCCGGCCCTTCTCCACCCTTCCCGGGAGATAGGTGTCCACGAATTTTTCGGCATTTTTCAATGTCGCTTCGCTGACATCCGTTACCGTGGTCTTGTACCCGTGCATGGCACAAAGGGTCGATATCTGATGCCCCATGTTGCCGGCACCGATTACGCCAATGGTTTTTACATCCTCAATGTTCATTTGTTTTCCTTTCATCGATAGATTTTTTAGGGTTTCCATGAATATAGCGGTTGTCATCTGACAGATGTTATCGTGTTTGGCCAGTCCGTTTCGGCAGGAACTTTAAATCGCTTGCGATGCCTGTGTCAAGGTCAGATCATCGCTTCAGGACATGGGGGCGGAAGGGCCTGTTTCAATGACCCGGATGGATTCCCAGCGACCCTGCCGATAGCGGAACCAGGCGGAGGCAAAGAGGGAGATGACGTAGAAGGTCAGGATCCACCAGCAGACAACAAGATCCGCCTTGAAATGGACCACGGCGACGTATATCGGAACGACCAGAAACAGCAGGGAAACGGTTCCGATGATGTACATGATAACCCGGGTGTCCCCGGCGCCTTTGAGCAGGCCGATGAAGACCATATATAACCCGTCGAAAATGAGATAAAGGCTCATGATGCGGATCAGGACGATGCCCAGGGTGAACAATCCGGGATCAACAGCCTGATTCCCGGAATCCAGAAAGAGGGCCAGAACCCACTGCGGGGCGACCATCAGCACCAGGACGAGAATCAGAATGTAGCCCGCCAGGATGTGCGTGGTCTGACGCAAGGCAGTTATGGCAAGATCAGGCCGGTTTCTTCCCAGGGCCTGCCCGGTCAGGGTACTCAGGCCGATGGAAAAACCCAATGCCGGCATAAAGGCGATGGACTCGATGGACAGCACGATATTGTTGATGGCAAGCTTGGATGCACCTAGGCGTCCCACCATGAAAACAAAAAAGGTGAAGGCGAATACATCCAGAGAAAACTGCAGCGATCCGGGTAGACCGAATTTGATCAAACGTGAAAAAATATTACGATCGAAGGCGCGGTTTGAGATCAGGTTGAAGCGCGTGATGTTGGGCCTGTCGAAAATGAGCAGGCTGTAAAACAGAACGATCAGCACCCAAGAGGAGACGGTTGCCAGCGCTGCTCCCAGGATGCCGAGTTCCGGGAAAATCCACCAGCCGTTGATCAGGGCATAGTCAAGGGGAATGTTAAAGAGCATGCCGGCCATGCTCACGAACATAACCGGTCGTGTCTGTCCCCTGCCGGAAAAAAACGTTGCCATACCGGCGCCCAACACGTTGAAACCGCCCCCCAGGCACAAGGTCCTGAAGTAGATCACTTCCAGTTTCTGTATGGCCGGAGGATGGCCGCTGAGTTTAAAAATGGGTTCTGCGGC
>JAOZRT010000139.1:0-2793 GCA_029940035.1 Desulfobacterales bacterium | reverse complement strand
GTGAATTCCATAACCGTCGTGGCGGCCATGCTCATCACCAGGGGCAGGCTGACGGTAATAACGGTACGATATTTGCTCAATGGGAACTCCACATGTAGCACCTGTTCGATAAACATTTTGCCAGGCATAAAGGATCCCCCAAAAAATCAATCGGAACATAAAATTATACCACCGGATAATGTCCTGTGACCTTTTGGGCCCTGGCATGAATCCGGCTCAATGCATGCTCGACGTTCTCGTCCAGGCGATCCGGGCGGTGTGAGGAAAGTATCCGTGACACCTCTTCCCGGGCCTGCTGCTCGAGCATGGGGCTGCCGCTTTCCAGCCAGTTTTCATAGCTGTCGTGAACACCCAATTGGGGGATGTACCACTCGTCACTGCGCACAGCTTTGAGGGTTGAATCCTCCATGAGGAAGTTGCCGCCAGGTCCGACAGTTTCAATGACATGGTCAAGCCATTTGTCTTCCCCGCAGTCCATGCCTTTGTGGATCTGTTTGACCATCCTGTAGATCTCGAGATCCACCAGAAACTGGTCAAAGCTCAACATCATGTCGCCGCCGAACAGGCCGGGCCCCACCAGAATATCCGGCCATTCCAGGAGCGGCACAACAGTGTTCAGGGCCCTTTCGTATCCGGCTTGGCGGGAGGGCCGGAACGTATCGGTCCCGAACCCGCTGGCCATGATGGGAAATTTGTAGAACCGGGCCAGTTCCACGGCAGCTGCGTTCATGATGGCGTTTTCTGCCCCGCCGCTGAAATAGCGGCCGGTTTTGGGATCCATCAGGGTGAGGGCCGGCGCGTAGAGAAAGGGGGTCCCCGGTTCGTTGGCCTGGACAAGGCACAGGGTGGCCAGTACCTCGCAATTGCACTGGATAAGGGTTGCCAGCATGCTGGACGGGGCGGTGGCCCCCATTAAAGCCATGGGCATGATTGCCACCGGTATGTTCCACCCCTTCAACTCGAGATAGGCGTCCGTGTACTCCTCCGTGATGATCAACGGAGATTGCGGGCAGAGCAGGGTGGAATAGGGGTGTGTCTCCTGGATGGTCTCGCGGTTTCCGAAAACAGCCTGTAGAATTTCGAGCAACCAGGCTGCCTGTTCAGGGGCCATGAAGGGGTCCATGACGTGCTTGGAAAAATTTCTGAAGACATCGCTCATGCCCTGCACAAAATCCGTCATGCGGTTGCCCTGTTCATGGGGGGTGACCATGCGCCAGTAAACGCCAACCTCATCCGTGAAGTCGGCCATGCGGGTCACCTCGAGCCAATCCTTACGGGTCGCGGGACGGATTTCTGTGGTCTCCCGATCGATGACCAGGGTTCCTTCACCGTTTAGGCAGAGGGTGTTGTCACCCCTGTTGACCGCAAATGACCACCCTTCCCGCCGTCCGCCCAGGGTGAACTCCCGGGGGGCGGATCGGATCGCTTTCTCCACCAGGTCCTCGGGAAGGCGGATAATGTTGGAGCCTTTTTTGGATAAGGCACCAACCTGTTCCAGAAGGGCCCTGCCCTTGGCCGTGTCCACCTGGATGCCTGTTCGGGACAGCATGTGCAGGCTTCTTTCGTGAATGCGCTGCAAGTTTTTATGGGAAAGCATCTTTATCTGGGAGGGCATACGATTTCCTCTTTGATCTGTCCGGTTACGGCAAGGGCTTCTTTCATATTCGGCAGTCCCTGTCTGCCGCCGTAGTCCCTGCAGGAAAGGGAGGCCGTGGCCACTGCAAAACGCACGGCGCGGTGAAGGTCGAAGTCAAGGCTTACGGCAAGGGCAAAGGCTCCGTGGAAATTGTCCCCGGCGCCGATGGTGTCAACCGCCTGCACAACCGGCGCCGGAACACGGTAAAGCCGTCCGTCATGCGGATAAAAAGCGCCTTCTTCCCCGTGTGTGACGATCAATTGGCCCTTTATGTCATCTTTGAGCCGGAGCACCTTTTGGGAAAAATCCATATGGCCATAATCCAGGGCGTCTGATTCCAAAAAGACAGCCGATGGAATAAAAAAATCCGCCAGGGCCATCATTTGTTCAACCCCCGGCTTCCAGCGCTCACAGTCGTAGATAATGCGTGTTTTAGGACCGGCGTTCTTTTTAACAATGGCGGCGAGGTAGGTGGTTTCAGGGTCCAACAGCACGGTTTGGGCGGTTGACAGCGTGGCCAGGTGTTCACGAGTAAGCTCGATCTTCGGTAGCTGACTCGGTTCATAAATAATGGTGCGGCTGCCGCTTTTGCGGGTGACAAAAAGGTAGGCCACCGGGGTCCGACCGCTCTCTACGATTTCCACAAAACTGGTATCCACGCCAAAAGCATCCAGACGGTCAAGGCAATAGGCGCCTTCTTCGTCTCCGCCAATCTTCCCGATCAGGGCCACCCGACCCTGCAGCTTGGCAACACAACAGGCGGCAGTGCCCCCCTGCCCTCCGCCCTCTATAAGTCGGAAATCAAGGGGGGCTTTCTCGTCTTCAGCAGGAAGCTTTTTAACCACTGCGATGTAGTCGAGGCAGTTGCGGCCGATAACCAGTACATCCATATGGTTTGCATTGTCCTTCAATAAAGTAGGGGACGTTTATGAATATATTCTTTACTTACCTTTCAAGCGATGGTACCAAACACGTATGCCGCGAAAAGCAAGAATTGATGCAGTCGATGCCGTGCAACATATCATGGCAAGGGGTATTGAAGGTAGAATAATTTTCCGAAATGATTCAGACAGGTCTAATTTTATTGAACGATTGGCTGAAACGTTAAAGGATACAACAACGGATTGCCTGGCATGGGCTCTGGTGTCCAATCATTT
>JAOZRT010000138.1:6398-11215 GCA_029940035.1 Desulfobacterales bacterium | reverse complement strand
GTATTTGGGTACAGCTCTCCCTTCCCAAAAACCTGGATTATAAAACACCTTCTGTGCTGATAGCTACAGAAATGTAATCCCCAAAAAGGTACCGCATGTCGATTCCCTGTTGACAGGTTGTTGACCTAAAGCTGATAATGCTGAAAGTAGAACGTACAACCTACCACTTTATGGTAAATAATATTTAAGATAAAGACTACTTGTTTCTAATGAAAGGATGGAAAGAGATGACCATAGAAATCCCAGAAAAAGGCATGGCAAAAGAAAAAATTATGCAAACCCTCCGGGCTTACAAAGGAGAAGACCTGGACTGGCAGTCCGGAAAAGTGATGGGGTATGTCTACGATGCCGGCGAAAAAGCCATGGAGGTCATTAAGGAAGCCTACACCATGTATCTTTCCGAGAACGCGCTGGACCCCACCACCTACCCCAGTCTGCTGCGTATCGAAAACGAAGTCGTCAGGATGATCGCCAACCTTTTGAGAGGGGATGAACACGTCGTGGGCAACTTCACCTCCGGCGGAACCGAAAGCCTTATCCTCGCCGTCAAGACCGCCCGTGACATGATGCGCGTCAAAAAGCCCGAGATCAAAGAACCCGAGATGGTACTGCCCATCACGGCCCACTCCTCCTTTTACAAAGCTGCCCATTATCTGTGCGTCAAGCCGGTTATCGTGCCGGTTCTTGATGGATCCTTTAAGACGGATATAGCGGCCATGCGCGATGCCATTACGGAAAACACCATCCTGCTGGTGGGCTCTGCCCCGGGGTATGCCCACGGCGTGGTGGATCCCATTCCGGAAATTGCCCAACTGGCCCTGGAGCACGACCTGCCCTGCCACGTGGACGGCTGTGTCGGCGGAATCCACCTCTCCTACATGCGCAAAATGGGTTATCCCGTGCTGGAATTCGACTTTACGGTGCCGGGCGTCACCTCCATATCCGCTGATCTTCACAAATACGGGTATGCTGCCAAAGGGGCATCCGTTGTTCTATACAAAAACCAGGAAATCAGACGCTATCAGATGTTTGCCTGCTCCCGCTGGACCGGTTACACGGTCATCAACCCGGCGGTCACCAGCAGCAAAACCGGCGGCCCCATGGCCGGCGCCTGGGCAGTCTTGAAATACCTGGGAGACGCGGGTTATCAAAAAATCGTCAAGGAGGTCATGGATGCCACCCAACTGACCGTGGATGGGATCGACAAAATTGACGGCATAAAAGTTCTGGGCCGGCCCGACATGTGCATGTTTTCATTTGCATCAACATCGGAGAAACTCAATGTCTATCGACTGGCGGACCGTATGAAAACCAAGGGCTGGTTTCTGCAGCCCCAGTTTGCCAGGAACAACTCCCCCTCCAATCTACACGTTTCCTTCAACCGGCTTTCAGTGCCCCGTGCCAAGGAATTTCTGGTGATCCTTGAACAGACCGTGGCCGAGGTGATGGCCGAGGAGGTGGATGACAAAACCGGTGAACTCCGGGCTGAAATCGGAAAGCTCTCCATCAATTTTGACGATGAGTCCTTTTTCAAGCTGGCTGAAATGGCGGGCATCACCGGCCTCGAACTTCCGGAAAAAATGGAGACCATCAACCAGCTTCTGGAAGCCCTGCCGTACGACGTGTCGGAATTCATGTTGGTGGAATTTCTGAACAATCTCATGAAGTAAAAGCGGGCAAGCCGCTTTTACATAACGCGGCTTCGCCGCTATAAAACGATACGGTTTGATATTCTTGCAACGACGGATCCGAACCAGAAACAGGATCCTTCTTTGTGCCTTTGTGGCCGATCATAATGGCAGGAGTAGAGGAAAGACCAGGTAGTGAAACCATGAATTCAGCTCCTGAAGACAAAAAGTGTCATTTAAAAATCAGCCAGCTGGCCCAAAGGGCCGGGGTGAGCATTCCCACGGTCAAGCACTATGTCCGGGAGGGACTGCTTCCGCGGCCCATGAAAACCAGCCGCAACATGGCCTATTACAGCGAAGCCGATATCAACAGAATACGGTTGATTAAAAAACTGCAAAAGGAGAAGTACCTGCCCCTGGATGTCATCAAGCGCCACATGGACGCCGGGGAGGCTTTCGATGTAAAAGCGGGAGCGGACAACACCTCAAAGGTCATCAATCAGCCCGATGACATGACCGATCTGAATAAAGGCAAAGGCCCGGCCCAGGCTTCCTCGCAAAGCGATTCCAAATTACACCTGCCCGGTCTGGACGATATCCAAAAGGCTGCGGCAAGAATCGCCCCCTTTGCTCACAGGACACCGGTCATGACCAGTGACAGCCTCGACCAAATGACCGGGGCCAGGCTTTCCTTCAAGTGTGAAAATTTCCAGAAAGTCGGGGCCTTCAAATTCCGGGGGGCTGCCAACGCCGTTCTGTCGCTCGAACCTGGCGCGGCAGAAAAGGGCGTCGTCACCCATTCGTCCGGGAACCACGCCCAGGCCCTGGCCCTGGCAGCACGGCTGCAAGGGTTAAAAGCCTACATCGTCATGCCGGAAAATGCCCCCAAGGTCAAAATAGCAGCGGTACGGGGATACGGAGCCGAGGTCATTTTGTGTCGGCCGAGCCTCGAAGCCCGGGAGGCCGGCGTCCGGAAAATCATCAAACAGACAGGAGCCGAGTTGATTCACCCCTATGACGATGTGCGCATCATCACCGGGCAGGCCACCTGCGCCCTGGAATTTCACCAGCAGGTGCCGGATTTGGACATCATCATGGCGCCGGTGGGCGGCGGCGGGTTGTTGAGCGGCACGGCCCTGACCACCCGGTTCATCTCCCCCAAAACACGGGTGATCGCTGCCGAGCCCGAACTGGCCGACGATGCCTTTTGTTCGTTTCAAACCCAAACATTCGTCCCGGCCCGGTCGCCGCAAACTATTGCCGACGGGCTGTTGACGTCCCTGGGTAAAATCACCTTCCCCGTGATCCTGGAACATGTTGACGACATCGTCTTGGTCAGCGAGCAGAACATTATTGCCGCCATGCGCAGCATCTGGGAACGCATGAAGATCGTGGTTGAGCCGTCAGGGGCCGTCCCCCTGGGGGCTGTGCTGGAACACCCGGACCGTTTCAAGGGACAGCATGTGGGCATCATTTTGTCAGGGGGCAACGTCGACTTGGCAGGCCTGCCATGGTGTAAAAAATGCTGAACGCTTTGAGCTGAAAAACCACATTCGACGTTGGATGTTGGACGTTGGATGTTCGATGTTCATTTTTAGAAAAACAGATTGGAAGACAAGTTGATTAAAACCTATAAAAAAGTGACAACTTTTAATCAGGACTTGACCTCTGAACCCTGGGAGCAGGCGACCTCCGGTCTCTGTTCTCCGTCCTCTGGTTTTGGTCTTTGTGTCTTTGTGGTCAATGAGAATGGGGTAGCCATATGAAAATCGCTTTGGCTCAATTCAAACCAGCGTTTCTGGATCTCGAACAAAACCTCGCACGGGAAATAGAGATCCTGGACAAGAAGATCACCCCTTTCAACCATGTGCTGGAGGACCGCCGTAAGGCGCTATACACACTATGAACATAGTGAATCGCGAACAAGAGCGTATAAAAGAATGAAAATAAAAAAACCAAGACTTGTCGGCCGCCATAACGATTATTTTACCGGCCTCAATGCCCTGATGAAGGAAAAAGGACCTGGTCACCCGGTGCTTGTCCTGGACCTCGATATTCTTGACCGCAATATCGAAAAGATGAAAATGCAAATCGGCGATCTTGAGCGCTTCCGCCTGGTGGTCAAGTCCCTGCCCTGCCTGGACCTCATACGCCACGTTCTTTCGAAAACCCGCACCAGCAAACTCATGGTCTTTCACCGCCCATTCCTCAACCTGGCAATCAACGCCTTTCCTGAAAGTGACATTCTGCTGGGAAAGCCTTTGCCCATGCAGGCAATAGAAACCTTTTACCGCGTCAAGGATGCGTCGCGCCCATTACCGGGCACCCCCAGGATCCAGTGGCTCATCGATTCCGCCCAAAGACTGGACCAGTACCATGCCTTTGCCCGACGCATGGGCCTCAAGATGTGCATCAACATCGAAATCGACGTGGGGCTCCACCGCGGCGGCATCCCCCGTCCCGAAGATCTGGCACCCCTCTTGAAAACCATTGCCGAGGATCCTGTCCACCTGAATCTCACCGGTTTCATGGGTTACGACCCGCATGTGGCCAAGTCCGGCAAACTGCTCATCCCCCGTACAGTAGCGCTTGCCCGGGTTACCTCACGCTACAAGAAATTTGTGAAATACCTGCAGCAGGAATTCCCGGCCCTGTACAGCCCGCAACTGACCTTCAATGGCGCCGGCAGCCCAACCTTTTCCATGTACCGGAAAAAGGAAATTCTAAATGACGTGTCCGCAGGCTCTGCACTGGTCAAACCGTCCGGCTTCGACCTGAAAAATTTGAAAACCTACCAGACCGCCATGTTCATTGCCACGCCCATCCTGAAAAGGAGTGCAGGTATTCAAATCCCTTTCCTGGAGCCCCTTTCCGGACTGCTGCAGAAGATAAAACCCCTGTGGAAAACCACCCTGTTCATCTATGGCGGCTTTTGGAAGGCAGACCCGCTCTCACCAGAAGGCCTGGTTGTCAACTCCCTCTACGGTCGCAGCACCAACCAGGAAATGATCAACGGCCCGGAAGACACGGCCCTGGAAGTGGATGACTATATTTTTTTAAGGCCCACCCAGAGCGAAGCGGTCATGCTGCAGTTCGGCGACCTTTTCGTGGTCCGGGGTGATCGATATAGAGGCCGCTGGCCGGTATTTTCGCAGAATAAATGATCCGGAATGCATATCGCAAAGGGGT
>JAOZRT010000138.1:0-6298 GCA_029940035.1 Desulfobacterales bacterium | reverse complement strand
TTCCGCTGCCTATACTGATGCGTTACAACATAATCACTCGTCGCCTGCGGTTTCGGATTCCGTGGCCTGCAAATCCGCATCCTGCATCTCTACCACGCGGCGGCCATCTACTGCAATGCGGTAATCCGCCTGAGGCTCCCTGCCATAGTCCACTGACCAGGAATTGTCTTCAATCGCGCAAACCCTTTCAAGAACATTGATGAGCAGCTCTTTTTCCTGATTGGTTACCACCGGAAAACCGTAACGTTGACTGAGGTACTTGAACGGTCTTCCCTGCTCCGTCCGGGCCTGCACAAAAGCAATGTGCGCAAAGAAAAGGTACATATTCAATTAATAACAAAACAACCTGCTGAAATCAATCGACAACCGCGGCAATTCTTGATATGTAGCATCTATGCATCTATACAAGTTTCATGCAAGCGTCAAACTGTAAATATTCTCTTAATTAAAATGGAAAAAAAAACACCCCTTTACAACAGCCGCATTACCAACACTTACCTGGAATATCTGGCCAAGCACCACCCTGAAGTGAACGTTGACCAGATTCTGAAGTCAGCCCGCATTGAGCACTATGAGATCGAAGACCCCGCCCACTGGCTGACCCAATCCCAGGTGAACCATTTTCACGATGCCCTGATGGCTGCCACCGACAACCCCGGCATTGCCAAGGATGCCGGCCGGTTTACCGTCTATACAAAAAAAATCGGCGCCATCAAAAAGATCACGCTTGGGTTGGTCAGCCCGTTTACCGTGTATCTCAAAATGGGCAAACTCTATTCGGCCTTGAGCCGGGGCGCATCCATCAGTTCCAGGAAACTTGCTGCCAACAAAATTCAAATCACGGCCACCCCGAATCCCGGTGTCGAGGAACAGCCCTTTCAGTGTGAAAACCGCATAGGCACCTTTGAATCACTCGGTTTGCTGTTCACCAAGGAATATGCCCAAGTGGATCATCCCGAGTGTTTTCACAAAGGCGACCCTTGCTGCCGATACAACATCACGTGGGCCAACACGGATTCCATGCGTTGGAAGAAAATAACCAATTCTACGGCCCTTGCTACCCTGCTCTTTTTTCTCCTGGCGCATCTTGTTATCCCGGGAGCGGCCTGGGTGATCCTGGTTCTGCTTTCAGGCATTATTACCGCAGGATCCTTTATATTTTCGCTTTTAAAAGAAAAGCGGGAGCTTGTCCAAACCGTCGAAAACCAGGGAAATGTTGCCCGGGAAATGCTGGATGCAGCCAATAGCCGCTACAATGCTACTGCTCTCATGAATGAGGTGGGAAGCGCCACAGCCACAATCTTGGATGGAGACCGCCTTATCAAAACGGTAATGGGGCTCATGGAAAAACGGCTCTCATTCGACCGCGGCCTGATCATGATCGAAAAGGAGCAAAAAACCAGACTCCAGTTTGTGGCCAGCTACGGTACCTCTGGAAAGCAGTTGCGCATACTGAAAAGGGCTGAATTCCACCTGGACAACCCTGACGCCAAAGGACTGTTCATAAAGGTTTACCGGGAACAGCAACCCTACCTGATCGATGACATCGACAACATATCGTCGGCACTTTCCGCCAACAGCAAAAGATTTGCCCAAAACATCGCCTCCAAAGCCTTTATCTGTGTTCCCCTGGTTTACCAGAAAGAATCCTTTGGCATTATGGCAGTGGACAACCGCCACTCCGGCGACCCCTTGACCCAGAGCGATCTCAGCATCCTGAACAGCATCGGTGCCCAAATTGCCGCCGGTATGGCCAATGCAAAAGCATTTAAAAAAATGCGCGAAGGGGAGGAACGCTACAGGGATTTGTATCAGGAATCGAAAAGGGCCGAAGCCCTTTACCGGTCCCTGATTCACTCCTCTGCCGACGCCATTCTGCTGTACGACATGGATTTTGTTCCCCAATACCTCAGCCCGGCATTTGAAGAAACCTTTCAATGGACCATCGAGGACCTGCGGGAGCAAGGCCCGCGGATTGTCCCGAAGTCCATGCGCAAACAAACCATAGACATCGTGAGTGAGGTCATGGAAAGCGGGAAGCCCCTGGTGGGCGGCTTCGAAACCAAAGCCTATGCCAAGGATGGAAAGATGCGCCACGTCAGCATCAGCGCATCCCGATACGACGACCATGAAAAAAAGCCCACAGGGCTGTTGATTATCATACGAGACACTTCAGAAAAAAAACTCCTTGAAAACCAGCTGCAGCATGCCCAGAAAATGGAGGCCATCGGAACCCTGGCCGGTGGAATTGCACACGACTTCAACAATTTGCTTTCGGTTGTCCAGGGAAACCTTTCCTTGATGAAAATGGAAATCGATGCCGCTCACCCCACGACCAAACGGCTGCTGAACATCGAAAAGCAGATCAAGAGCGGGGCCAGGCTCACCAGCCAGCTGCTGGGATACGCCCGCAAGGGCAACTATCAGGTTCAGACCATGGATCTGGCAGGCCATATTAAAGAAACGGCGGAAACTTTCGGCAGAGCCCGTAAGGAGATCACCATCAATTTCGATCCACCGGCAAGCCCCTTTATCGTGGAAGCCGACCCGGGGCAGATGGAACAGGTTCTTTTCAATCTGTATGTCAATGCTGCGGATGCCATGCCCCAGGGGGGCGAGCTGTCCCTGCGCATTGATTTTGTCGACCACAACAACATCAAGGGCAAGCACTACACTCCGGCCCCGGGCAACTACGTCATGGTGGAGGTGGCCGATACCGGCATCGGGATGAGCCCCGACATCCAGCAAAGGGTGTTCGAGCCCTTCTTCACCACCAAAACCATGGGCAAGGGAACCGGCCTGGGGTTAGCCTCCGTGTATGGTATTATCAAGACCCACAACGGCTACATCGAAATAGAATCGCAACCTGACAAGGGTACGACCATCCATATTTATCTGCCGGCATCGAAAAAAAACCCCGAGGTCCAGAAGAAGCCCAAAGAGGAAGTGGCCACAGGCAAGGGACACATTCTTTACGTGGATGACGAGACCATGCTGCTCGAAGTTGGCTCTGAACTTCTGGAAATGGTGGGCTACCAGGTCCAGTCCGCCGATTCCGGGCAAAAAGCCATTGACATTTTTCAACGAGACAAGGATGAAATCGACCTTGTCCTGTTTGACATGATTATGCCCGGTATGAACGGCGGTGAACTCTTCGACAAACTCATGGAAATCCGGCCGGATGTCAAAACGATTCTTTCCAGCGGCTACAGCATAGATGGGCAGGCCCAAGAAATTATGGAACGCGGCTGCAACGGATTCATCCAGAAACCATTCGACTTAAAAAGCCTGTCCCGCAAAATAAGGGATATCCTGGAAGGGAGAGAGGAAAAGGCCTAATTTATATCCTGGATCTTGCACGGCTCGCCCTTCGGGTAGTAATTTGATGATTAAATAAGACAATTATCCTCTTAACCCTGTCGTTGCAAAAGCCGGAGGGTTAACTCATCAGGCTCATTCAACTACCGTTGTAATTTTACGAATACCCCAATTTTTATATGGTTACAGAAATATTATCAAATTTCATGCAAGATTCAGGTATAGCTTGGTGGCAACACCTCCCGGGCAGCATGTCCCCGGTCCTTTTCGAACTGGGTCCCCTGAAACTGAGATATTACGGTCTGATGTATGTGGTCGCGTTTGCGGTCGTTTACACCCTGGTCCTTTTCAGGATAAAAAAAGAAGCGGCTTTCAGCATTTCCAAGGCCCAGGTCGGTGATCTGGCAACAGCCATAATTCTGGGCCTCATCATAGGCGCCCGCCTCGGCTACGTTGTCTTCTACAATTTCTCCTATTATCTGGGGCACCCTCTTGAAATATTCTTCCCTTTCGAGTTTTCCAATGGGTTGCGCTTCGTGGGTATAGCCGGAATGTCCTACCATGGTGGTTTGATCGGCGTGGTCATCGGGTCACTTTTCTATTGCCGAAAAAACAGGATCAGTTTCTGGGAAGCCGCAGACCTGTTCATACCGGCCATCCCTTTGGGGTACACCTTCGGCAGGCTGGGCAACTTCATCAATGGCGAACTATACGGCAGGGTTACCACCCACTCCATCGGTATGGTTTTCCCACATGCGCCCGGCAACTCCCTCCGTCACCCGACCCAGCTTTACGAAGCCTTTTTTGAAGGCATCTTCCTTTTTTGCATATTATGGCTGACCCGCAAAAAGCTAAAACCGGCCGGCGCCTCCATTGCCGTCTATCTCATGGGGTACGGCATTGTGCGTTTTTTCATTGAATTTTTCCGGGAACCGGATGAACATATCGGATTTGTGGCCATGTCCCTCACCATGGGACAATTACTGTGCCTCTCCATGATCGCCTGCGGCCTGGCCCTGCTTTTGCTGCGTGCACGAGCCAAGGACTGATGCAGCGGCACAACGACTGTGAGCGCCTGGCCCAACAGATTCAGACCTGCCTCATTGGGGAGATTCACCCCGAACCCGACGTGCGTCACTTCATCGACTCCACCTTTGCCCACCCGTCCCGGCGTGAACTGGAAAGCATACTGAAGGACCCGGACAACTGTGAACAAGATACCCTTCTGGAACTGATTTTTTTCCCCGGCCAGGACATCCAGGTTCTATTGGAAAACCTGATTGAAGAGATCCGTTTTCAACAGCATGATGAAGAGGTGATCCTTGGCATGGTGATGGAGAAAAAACCAGTAGCCACGCTCTGTTACCCGCGTGGCAATCCCCCTATCCGTTTTACCATCCCTGAGCACGCGGCCAGGCAGTTCATCTCCCGCCTCAATATTCACAAACAGATCAACAGCAGCCTGCTGCAAGCCATTTGCCAAAGACTGCCCTTGGACCACCAGGTACCGGCCAAAGTGATGATCCGCAATGCCAGGTTTGTGTGCCAAGATTCAAAAACCGCTTTCCTGGAGGCCTTTGTACGCAATATGCCCTTCATCCCTGACAATTTTTGGGAACACCTGGAATTTGTGCTGCAATTCCTGGAGACGCGTCAGGATGACACCCCCTTGAAAGAAGCCCTGGCCTATCGGAAACGGCAGTACCAAAAAAACATCCTCAAGGCCGAGCAGTTCGAGAGACAGCGCGGTAACCGTAATGTAGAAACCATGATCCTGCAGGGTGTCCGCATTCCCCATTTTGATTCCCAGGGCGATATGCAGAAAATCGCCCTGATCGACACGGTCTCGCTTGCCCTTTATGGTAAAATTCTATAAATTTTCATGCCTGACGCGCACAACCAAGCATGAAACATCCACTATCAATAAATTTTTCGTATGCTCATTATACGTGAATTCATGAAAATTTATAAAAAAAGTATTTCTTTTGTTCTACAACAACCGGTATAAATGTTACGTGTTGATGGTCTTGAGACTGTTTCTAATGAAAGGAACAAAAAAATATGAACATAAGAATTACCTTCATTACCTGCCTGCTGATGACCTTTGTCATGGTTGCGGCCGCCGTTGCCGATGATGCGGTTGACCAAAAGGTCCAGCCCGGCACCCTGGACATGTCCGTGGATCAAATCCTGGACAAGGTGGAAAACGTCTATACGGCAGCCGGGTTTTCCGCGAATTTCATACAAGCGTCCACCATCAAGGCCATGGAGATAACTGACTCTGCATCGGGTGAGCTGGTGGTTAAATATCCCGGAAAAATGCGCTGGGTTTATCAATCGCCCGAAAAACAGATTATCGTGTCAGATGGTGAACACCTGTGGATATACCGCCCCGAGGACAACCAGGTGCTTAGGGGGCAGGCGTCCTCATTTTTTGGGGACGGCAAAGGCGCTGGCTTTCTTTCCGACATCCGCAAGATCAGGGATGATTTTCACATAACCCTGGAAGATATCCGTTTCGGGGATTCCTACAGCCTCATGATGGTGCCCCAGCAGAAGACCTGGGACCTCGTGCGCATTAACCTGCTGGTGTCGAAACAGAATTATCACATCACCCAGGTTTACACCTACAATGCATATGAAGACGTAACCCGCATTGAATTTACCAATCTTGAATTCAATGGGGCGATGGACCCGTCCCTGTTTGAATTCAAGATGCCCGCCAATGTGGACATTCTCGAGCTCGACTAACGTTTTTCCCGTCCGTCTTAAAGACGGACGGGAAAAACGTTAGTGTCCGCGGCTGCGCCGCTAGAAATATAACTATGACACTTTCCTTGCTATGGCCAATAGCACTGTACCCTGGAGCCGAAGGGTGATCAACAATCGATTGTTGATTATCCTGCGGTTTTGCACTAAGTTAAGCCTATCGTTGCAAAAGCCGGAGAGCTTCAGAGCCAAGGCGTCTGAGGGTGAAGTC
>JAOZRT010000482.1 GCA_029940035.1 Desulfobacterales bacterium | reverse complement strand
ATCACATTACCCACGGATTTAGACATCTTGCGCCCGTTTGCATCCACGACAAACCCGTGCGTCAGCACAGCATCGTAGGGGGCCTTGCCCCGGGTGCCCACGGCTGTCAACAAAGCGCTGTGGAACCACCCCCTATGCTGATCACTGCCCTCCAGATAAAGATCAGCAGGCCACTTGAGGTAATCGCGGTCTTCCAGGACAGCCGCATGGCTCACCCCGGAGTCAAACCATACATCCAGAATGTCTGTTTCCTTGACAAAGGATTCACTTCCGCACTGCCGGCATTTCGCCCCCTTGGGCAGAAGCTCTTCCACGCTTCTTTCAAACCAGACATCCGCGCCGTGCTCTTCAAACAGCGCAAACACGTGGTCGATGATCTCCTGATCCAGGTGCAGGGTTTCGCACTCACTGCAATAGAAAACCGCAATGGGAACACCCCAGGCCCGCTGGCGGGAGATACACCAGTCAGGCCGGTTTTCGATCATACCGTATATCCGGTCTCGTCCCCAGTGCGGGATCCAATGAACATTGTCGATAGCCTTAAGGGACGCATCACGCAGCCCGGTCTTGTCCATGGAAATAAACCACTGGGGCGTGGCCCTGAAGATGACGGGCTGCTTGCACCGCCAGCAGTGCGGATAGGAGTGCTCCAGCTTCTTGCTCGCCAGAAGAGATCCGGTTTCATCCAGTTTGGCAGTGATGGCGTCATTGGTATCGAAAACAAAACCGCCGCTGAAATATTCGACATCATCCATAAAAATACCATTGTCGTCCACCGGCGAGTAGGCTTCAATGCCATACGCCATGCCCACGTCATAGTCTTCGCGCCCGTGCCCGGGGGCCGTGTGCACGCAGCCCGTACCCGCCTCCAGGGTCACATGCTTGCCCAGGACGATCATGGAATCACGTTCATACAATGGATGACGGCACTGCTTTTTTTCAAGCAGGGAGGCGGCAAACTCTGCGATGACACTGTAATTCTCAATGCCGCATGTGGCCATGCAGGTGTCCACAAGGTCGCGGGCCAGGATGTAAACATTGTTTTCACCTACGTCCACGGCAGCATATGTGAACTCCGGATGCAGGGCAATGGCCAGGTTGGACGGTATGGTCCACGGGGTGGTGGTCCAGATTACGACGGATATTGTTTTGCCCTTGACCTCGGGGATGATGTCATCCACGGCATCGGCTAAGGGAAACTTGACATATATGGAAGGCGATGTTTCGTCCTGGTACTCCAATTCCGCTTCAGCCAGTGCTGTCTGGCAGCTGCAACACCAGTGAATCGGCTTCTTGCTCCTGAACAGGTTGTTCATCAGTCCGAACTTGAGGCACTCGGTGGCAATGATGGCTTCGTAGCGGTAATTCATGGTCAGGTAGGGATTTTCCCATTCGCCCATGACCCCCAGACGCCTGAACTCCTGACGCTGGATATCAATGAACTTTTTAGCATATGCGCGACAACGCCGCCTGAAATCGGCCTGGGAGAGCTCCTGCTTCTTCTTTCCCATCTCCTTATCCACGTTATGCTCTATAGGCAGCCCGTGGCAATCCCAGCCGGGCACATACACGGCATTGTACCCTGTCATCTGCCGGGACCTGATAATGATGTCCTTCAATATCTTATTGAGGGCCGTGCCCATGTGAATATTGCCGTTGGCGTAGGGAGGGCCGTCATGAAGGATGAACAGTTCCCGGTCCGCGGAGAAATCCCTGATCTTGTGGTACAACTTCTCATCGTCCCAGGCTTTGATCTGCTCCGGCTCCCGGTTGATCAGGTTCGCTTTCATGGGAAATTTTGTTTTTGGAAGATTGAGTGTCGGCTTGTAATCCATCGGTTCCCTCCATAAATTTTCATGTCTCTAAGCGCAAAACCTTACATACAACCCACTTTTGTACATAAATGAGCCGATTGCTATGTAGCGCAGGGATTTATCCCTGCTTGAGTATCGTTTTGCCCTTTGTATCTTTGTGTTTCTTTACCTGCTTATTTTTGTCGATCCGCCTCTTCAATCAAGTCCATCCATGGACCCCATGGCCATGGACCCCACGGACAGGTAAGCAAATCCCTTGTCGATCATGGCCTGATAGTCCGGGATCATGCGCCGGCCATCCATAATGAGGTACGGGGGGGTAGCCATGTCCTCGACGGTTCTTGAAAGGCCGCGAAATTCCTCGCAATCCGAGGATATAAAAAGGGCGTCGGTACCGGCCAGAGCCTCCCGGGCCGAATCATAATATTCGATCTTTTCAAACAAGACATTTTTTTCCGGATCGAGCTCTGCCTTGGCGGCTTCGTTGGCCAGCGGATCATAGGCTTTTACAGCCCCAACCCCCTTCCCCAGCAGGGATTCGATCACTTTGACGGAAGAGGCGTCACGCATGTCATTGGTATTTTTCTTGAAAGCCAGACCCAACACGGCAATGGTCTTGTTGTTGAAATTGAACCCCGCCTCGGTGACGGCGCGCTCCACAAGATAGATCTTCTGGTTCTCGTTGACCTCATAGGAAGCCTCCAACATCTTGGTGTTCACATTGGCGCGCCGCAGCTGGTAGATCAGGGAGGCGATGTCCTTGCCGAAACAGCTCCCGCCGGCCCCGTTGCTCACGAACGACCCCCAGGTGCTGATCCGGTTATCCGACGTCACTCCCAGCCTCAAATCGTCGATGTTGATATTGGGGATGGTTTCACCGAGCTTAGCGCCCACACCGTTCCAGAAAGATATGTATGTCAGCAGCATGGTGTTGGCCACGTATTTGACCGCTTCTGCAGTTTCAGGCGTGGTTTCCAGGTACTTGGTCTGGACGTGGTTGACGAACTTGGCATAAATACGGCGGAGAATAGTGAAATCCTCTTGGAAATCACACCCCACCACAATGCGGTCCGGCTTGCGGGCTTCAGGTACTGCAGTTCCTTCGGCCATGAACTCGGGGTTGGAAGCCACGCCGTAATTCTCGACACCATGGCGGTCCT
>JAOZRT010000481.1 GCA_029940035.1 Desulfobacterales bacterium | reverse complement strand
GCAGCAGCTTTGGCCAGTTCAGTAATGGGCAGTGTGGAGGTGTTTGAGCCGAAAACACCGTTGTTGGTCAGGCAGGGTTCAGTATCTTGAGTGACCTGAGCCTTGAGATCAATACTTTCAAATACCGCCTCAACAATTAGATCACATCCATCAAGATCTTTATTATCTGCTGTGGGTTTGATCAGATCAAGGATCGCAGTTTTTTTCGCTTCATCCATCTTGCCCCGATCGACAGCCTTGGAAAGCAATTTTTCACTATAAACTTTACCTTTTTTTGCAACCTCAATACTGATATCCTTCAATATGACTTGAATACCTACTTTGGCGGACACATAGGCAATCCCCTGGCCCATCATGCCAGCACCGAGAATCCCCAGTTTCTTTATCTTACTCTTTTCTATCTCTTTAGGTCGACTGCCACCAGCATTTAGCTCGTTCATCTGAAAGAAAAAAGTAGTAATCAAGTTTTTTGCCTCGGGTGTCATCACAAGTTTTGTCAGTGAGCGGCTTTCTATTCTTTGGGCAGTATTAAAGTCGACGTGCATACAATTTGCTGCCACATCCAGAATGGCCTCAGGTGCGGGCATCAGACCACGGGTTTTCTTACGCAGCATGACAGTGGCCATCTGCAGCATTTGAATGATCTTTGGATTTTTTGCATTGCCACCAGGTATTTTGTACCCTTTTTTGTCCCACGGCTGCACAGCCTCCGGATTGGCTTTAATCCAGGCTATAGCCTTGTTTATCATGTCCTCCTGATCATTGGCAATTTCATCGATCAAACCTGTTTTAAACGCTTTTTCGGGATTTACACGTTTCCCTTCCAGAAGAAATGGCAACGCTTTTTCAAGTCCAAGTTTGTTCACCAGGCGAACAACACCGCCGCCCCCCGGTAAAAGGCCCAGGGTAACTTCGGGTAGCCCTATCAAAGTTTTTTGATTATTTATAGCTATCCTATGGTGGCTGGAAAGGCAAAGTTCATAACCGCCGCCCAAAGCCGTACCGTTAATCGCAGCTACAACCGGTTTTCCCAAGCACTCCAAACGTCGAAGATAGGATTTCATTTCCATACCTTCTTTAAAAAATTTCTCTTCTCCACCTTTTTCAACGGTAAGCAGCTCTTTCAAGTTACCTCCGGCAAAAAAAGTTTTTTTAGCGGAGGCAAGAATAACACCGGCAATATTATCCCTTTCTTTTTCCAGACGTTCTACTATTGCAGGAAGCAAACCCCTGAACTCTTCATTCATGGTATTGACCGGACCGGTCATATCCATTGTAATTGTTACAATATTATTTGCATCTTTTTCATAAATAAAACTATTCATTTTCATTCACCTTTTTTAATCACTTTTTTATTCATGGATTGCTACACTCGTTCAATAATGGCAGCGATGCCCATGCCCCCGCCGGCGCACAGGTTACATAATCCGTATGTCAGATCCCGACGCTCCAGTTCATCCAGAAGGATCCCCAGCAATACAGCGCCAGTGGCTCCCAAGGGATGCCCCATGGCAATGGCACCGCCGTTTACATTAATTTTTTCCCAAGGCAAATTCATATCCTTCTGGAATCGCATGGGAACAACAGCGAACGCTTCGTTCACTTCAAAAAGGTCGATCTGATCAATTGTCATACCGGCAATGTCAAGAACTTTTTGTGTCGCAGGAGCGGGACCGGTGAGCATGATCGTCGGTTCCACACCGACCGTTGCCGAAGCCACAAACCGTCCTCTCGGAGTCAGACCCAAGTCCTTTCCGGCCTGCTCGCTTCCGATCAAAATGGCTGAGGCTCCATCAACGATACCCGAGGAATTACCGGCATGATGAACATGATTAATTTCCGGAACCTGAGGATACCTGGATAATGCAGTAGCATCATAGCCCATTGCACCCATGGTCGCAAAAGAGGGTTTCAGTTTTGCAAGGCCCTCTATTGTGGTATTTGGTCTTATAAATTCATCCTTATCAAGAATTGTTATTCCGGTTTCGTCCTTTACAGGGATAACGGAATTGTTAAAATAGCCGTTTTCCTGGGCTGTGGCAGCTTTATGCTGTGAATTTACAGCATAGCCGTCAACGTCTTCCCGCGTAAAACCTTCCATGGTGGCGATCAGATCGGCACTAATGCCCTGGGGTACGAAATTAGTAGCAATCGATGTGGCTGGATCTTCATTCCAGGCACCTCCCATTGATCCCATGGGTACACGGGACATGCTCTCAATGCCGCCTGCAACGGCAAGATCCACCCAACCATTCATAATTTTCGAAGCAGCCGTGGCCACAGACTCCAGGGCTGACGCGCAAAACCGTTCCATTTGCACACCGCAGACCGATTGATCCCAGCCAGCCTTAAGTGCAGCAATTCTTGGTATATTGGAACCCTGCTCACCAATCGGCGCATTGCATCCCATCACCACATCGTTCACCCTCGCCGTATCCAGCTCATTTCTTTTTTCTAAGGCTTTTAGTAAACCGGATAACAGGTCTATGGGTTTGACTTCGTAAAGTGATCCGTTTTTTTTCCCTATACCACGTGGCGTACGCACGGAATCGTATATAAATGCTGATTTTCCCATTTGTTTTTCTTTCACTCCTAAATATTTTCAATGTTTTAAAAACAATAATTAATTTTAACGACTGACAATGCTTTATAACCGCAAACTTTTTTAGATCACACCTCCCTTTTTTAAGGTTTTAATCTCCTCCGTATCAAATCCAAAATCGGCAAGGACTTTATCTGTATCTTGACCCGGAATGGGTGGGGGAGATTGTATTTCCGGATTTGTACGGCTGAAACGAGGTGCCGGTGCCGGCTGTACCACGCCATCCACTTCAACAAAGGTCTTTCTGGCGATATTATGGGGGTGCTTTTGGGCCTCTTCGAGAGACAGAACCGGTGAGAAACAGGCATCAGTGCCTTCCATAATTTGACACCACTGATCCCGTGTTTTGGTTTTGAATATTTCAGTAAGTTTCTCTTTGAGT
>JAOZRT010000480.1 GCA_029940035.1 Desulfobacterales bacterium | reverse complement strand
ACGCAAGGTACCGGCCACCTGCTTCATCGCTTTGACCTGGGCTGAACCACCCACGCGCGAAACCGAAAGGCCCACGTTGACGGCCGGTCTTATACCGGCAAAGAAGAGGCCCGGCTCCAGATAAATCTGACCATCTGTAATGGAAATAACGTTCGTGGGAATGAAGGCGGACACATCACCGGCCTGGGTTTCGATGATGGGCAGTGCCGTCAAAGAACCTGCACCCAGTTCGTCATTAAGTTTAGCCGATCTTTCCAGCAGGCGTGAATGGTTGTAGAAAATGTCGCCAGGATAAGCCTCGCGTCCCGGCGGACGCCGCAGCAGCAACGAAATCTGACGATAGGCAACAGCCTGCTTGGACAAGTCGTCGTAGACGATGAGCGCATGCTGTCCTTTGTCACGGAAGTATTCGCCCATGGCGCACCCGGCATAGGGCGCCAGGTACTGTAAGGTGGCCGGATCAGAGGCACAGGCGGACACGATGGTGGTGTATTCCATGGCGCCGGCCTTTTCGAGAACCGCGTGCACCTGGGCAACTGTAGATTTTTTCTGGCCGCAGGCTACATAAATGCAGAATATGTCTGAATCTTTCTGGGCCAGAATGGCGTCAATAGCGCAGGCGGTCTTACCGATCTGCCTGTCGCCGATGATGAGCTCACGTTGCCCGCGCCCGACCGGTGTCATGGCGTCAACCGCCTTCAGGCCGGTGTACATGGGTTCGTGCACACTTTTTCTGGCAATAACACCCGGCGCCACCATTTCCACGCGACTGTGCTCCTTGGCATCGATGGGTCCCTTGCCGTCCAGCGGTTCCCCCACGCCGGAAACAACGCGTCCGAGAACGGCCTCACCCACCGGAACCTGGGCGATACGGCCGGTACGTTTGACCATGTCCCCCTCTTTGATGTGGATATCTTCGCCCATAACGGCAATACCCACATTGTCCTCTTCCAGGTTCAACACCAGCCCGAGGATCCCGCCGGGAAATTCGACCAACTCCAATGCCATGGCTTTTTCGAGGCCATACACCCTGGCGATTCCATCACCAACCGACAAGACCACACCTGTTTCGCTGAGTTCGACTTTTTTGTCGTAATCTGTGATCTGCTCCTTAATAATCTGGCTTATTTCTTCGGCTCTTAGTTCCATTAGACACTTTCACCCCTTTTTAAAGATTCTCTCATATTGAGTAGTTGCGTTTTAATGCTTCCATCCAAAACAAGATCCCCTATCCGGGTCACAATGCCGCCGATCAGCGTCGGATCCTGTTCGATCTCCAGTATTATATCTTTACCTGTCCGCTTGGACAGGGATGCACGAATCTTGTCTACGGCCTCGGATGAAAGCTCTGTGGCCGAAACCAGGCTGGCCCGGGCAACGCCCTTGAGTTCATCCGCCAGTTTCTGGTAGAAATCGTTGATACTGCCAATGAACCCGATTCTGCCTTTTTCAAATACCAGCAGCAGGAACGAATTCATGATAGTGGAAAGATTCATTTTGTCGATGACCGCCACCAGCACCTTTCTTCGCCCGGCAGCATCGTAGAGAGGATTGGCCAACGCCTGTTCCAGCGTTTTTTCCCTCTGGATCAACTCGGCAATCCCGCTCAGCTCTTCTTTATAGGTTTCGGTCTGCCCGTCCTCTTTCCCTATCATCAGAAGCGCCTTGGCATACCGCCGCGCAATAGCTAAATTTTTCACTATGCCACCACCTTCTCTAAGTATTCGTCGACCAGTCGGTGCTGATCTTCATCGTTAATCTTGGCCGTGATGATCTCTTCTGCTTTGCCCAGGGCTTTTTGCAGGATTTCCGCCTGCAGTTCGGTCTTGGCCTGCTCAAACTCGTGCTCGATGTGCCGTTTTGCCTGCTCTTCGAGTTTCACGGCCGTAGACTCGGCAGCCTCGATGATACGGATTTTGGCCTCCTCGCCCTGTTTGATATACTCCTGAATCAGCTCCTCGGCCTCCTTGTCCAGCAGGGAAAGCCTTTCGTTGTATTGGGAGAGCTGCTTTTCAGCGTCGACCTTTTTCGCCTCCAGTTCCTCGAGCTGTTCCTTGATGCCGGTTATGCGTGCGTTCAACGCATTGGCCACCGGCTTTTTCAAAAGAAAAAAAAGCGCGATGAACAGCACGGCAAAGTTCATGACGCGGTAGGTGTCGGTAGCGACCCACCCCTTGGGGGCTGCCTCACCATGGCCGTCGCTGTCGCCCGATGCAAAAGCAGCGCCAATGTTGAATATCAACAGCGCCGCTGCGAATAGAATCAAACCCGTAACTATCTTATTTTTATTGTATTTCCGGTGAAAACCAGAACTTCTCATTAAACAGCCCTCCCGAGAACCTTTTCACTGATAATATCTGCGAATCCGTCTACCTCCTGGATCAGCTTGGCTTTGACGGCATCGGTGTCTGCAGCGATTTTTTCTCTGACCTCTGATAGGTCGGACTTGGCCTTTTCGTTGATTTTGCCGATGATCGCTTTTTCCTCATCCGAGGCTTCCTGCAGCAGGCCTTCTTTTTCATTGAGTCCTTTACCCCTGGCTTCTTTCAAGCCCTTGGCAAAGGCTTCATCCTGGGACGTCGCCTCTTTCTGGGTACTGTCGATGTTCTCTTCGAGCCCACTGATCTTGGCTTTACGTTCCAGCAGCATTTTTCGAATGGGTTTAAAAAGAAGGATGTTCATCATAAAGATCAGAAACAGGAAATTGGCGATCTGGAGAAAAACCGTCCAGTCGGGAATAACGGTTATGCCGCCGCCTTCGGCAAAGGCCTTGCCGGCAGGAATCGCCACCAGAGCGGACGACACCGACATCAGAGCGGATTTCAGCATACCCTTTAAGCGGGGAATTCGGAAACTATCCGATTTTTGCATATAAGAGCCTCCGTAAAGCATATAAATTTCGGAATCGACAACGAGAAACCGTTGCAAAGCAAGAACCAAACTCGGCGGTCTATAACATCACGCGGAATAAATTGTCAAAGGTTTTT
>JAOZRT010000479.1 GCA_029940035.1 Desulfobacterales bacterium | reverse complement strand
GACTTGAGAACAGCATCGATGTTGTCCATGGGCTCCCCCATGCCCATAAAGACCACATTGCGAACCGACATCCCATGCCTGCGCCGGGCAGTTACGACCTGGCCGACTATTTCCTGAACATCCAGATTCCGGATGAGCCCCATTTTTGCAGTTTCGCAAAAGCAACACCCCATGCGACAGCCCGCCTGGCTGGACACACACACCGTAAGGTGGGTTGCCATGGAGATGACCACTGTCTCGATACGATGCCCATCCTTCAGTTGGGTGACGAACGTGGCCACGCCTTCCTGTTCGACCCATTCCACGGTCTCCCCCGCAGCAACATCCCAGTCATTCTTCAGCCTTGCCGACAAGCCCGGGGAAAGACTGATGGCGTCTGCATTCCAGGGCCGGGGGTTGAGTTTTTTATAAAACGCGCCATAAAGCGCGCTTGCCAGAAAAGGGCCTTTGCCATAGTTGCTTTTAAAAAAGGCCTCCAGGTCGGCATGGGTCATTTCAAGAATGCGGAGCATCTATGTATATTAAAATAAAGCGTAACAATGGTCAAGGCACATGCGATTGCCTACAGATGAATGACAACTGGTGCATAAGTATGCTATATACAACTTTTCCCTAAGCTGAATATAGGTTTTTATATCCGATGAACGCAATTCATCGAAGATGATTATCACTTTCATACACATTTGAAACATGCATTAGCACTATTCGTGTTTGTATCCCAGGTTCTGGCATAGGTAGACGATTCTCAAATGCGACTGACTGTTTCAAATGAAAGGAAATGCAATCCATGGATAAGCAAAAAGAAAGGCCGTTGGCGGGAATTAAAGTAGTTGAATACGGTGTATTTCATGCCGGGCCCGGCGGCGGGGCTATCCTGGGTGACCTGGGAGCGGACGTGATCAAAATTGAAAACGCAGCCGGCGACCCGCTGCGCCACTGGACCAGCGTTGCCAGCTTCGATTTTTCAATTGCTGAGAACGAGAGCCTCATGCACGAAATCTCCAACCGCAACAAAAAGGCGCTCTGCCTGGATATAAAAACCGAAAAGGGCAAGGCCATCTTCCACCAACTGATAAGAGAAGCAGACGTCTTTTTGACCAATCTCAGAAAAAGCACCAAGGAAAAACTGGGCATCGACTATGCAACCCTGTCCAAGATCAATCCCCGCATCATCCACGCCAATGTATCGGGCTTTGGGCCGGAGGGACCCATGGCTGACATGGGCGCTTTCGACCCCCTGGGACAGGCATGGTCCGGCATGACCTTTATAACGGGCACCGATCATCCGGCGCTTACGCACATCGGCCTGCTGGACCAGACCACGGCCATTACCTTGAGCCACGCCGTGATCACGGCCCTTTTTGTCCGGGAGCGCAAAGGGATCGGCCAGGCCGTCCACATCTCCCTGTACGGCACAGCCCTGTGGATGCAGTACATCAACCTCATGATTACCAACACCTTTTCCGTGGACCCCTGCATACCGGCCGACCGCAACCACCATTCCCCCCTGCGCAACGCCTTCTGCTGCAAGGATGCGCGGTGGGTCATCGGCACCCATCACCCGGAAAATAAATACTGGGGCACATTCTGTGAATTGACCGGACAGGCCGCCCTTCTGGTTGACCCCCGCTATACGGACGGAGAAAGCAAACCTGTAAAAAGCACCGAGCTCATCGACATCTTCGACAAGGTGTTCGCCCAACGCACGAGCATCGAGTGGATGGAAATACTGACAGGAGCCGGTCTCATATTCGCCCCCATTCAAAAAATTTCTGATGTCAAATCAGATCCCCAAGCCATTGCCAACAGCTATGTGACCCCGTTCAAACATAGAACCCTGGGGGACATTCAGATGCCCGGCTACCCGATCCAGTTCAGCGCCTGCGATGCCGGCACCCACACAGCCGCACCTATGCTCGGCGAGCACACCGATGAAATCCTGACGGACCTGGGATATTCCACCGAGGAAATAGCGCGTCTCAAGGATAAGGATATCGTGCGTTAAAGATCGCTTCGTGACTCAAAAAGGCAGCGTGACATCACGCTGCCTTTTCTATGTACAAATGAAAAAACCTGAGGCCGAATTGCATTTTACGCGCATAATTGTGCTTTACACTGCATATGGAATGCATCATATTGCTCCGGCAAATAAATACGTTAACGCCGTCATTCCCACTAAGGCGGGACACGCAGTGAAGCTTTTGCACTATCCAGAAAAGCACTGGATGCCGGAACAAGTCCGGCATGACGCATTTGGCTATTTAGTTGCCAGGTTAATATTACCTGAACCTTGCATGTAACCTGATGAAGTTTTTTGTAAAAAGAAAGGACAGACCCTTTGCTTATCCTCAATCACCTACACAAACGCTGGACCCGGCCTAACGGCTACCGCCATGTTTTAGCTGTCAGCCTGCCACTGGTCGCTTCCATGGGTACCATCACCCTGATGCAGTTTACCGATCGTGTATTTCTGGCCAATTACTCGGTTGATGCGATCACGGCCGCTCTGCCGGCCGGTGTTTTATCATTCACCTTGATCTCCTTCTTCATGGGGGTTGCCGGGTACACCAACTCATTTGTCGCCCAATATACAGGTGCACAGCGTTTGGATAGAGTAGGTGCGGCTATATGGCAGGGTATCTATTTCTCTCTTCTGGCAGCCTGCTTTTTGGCCCTTTTTTATTTTATTTCCCAGCATCTGTTCAATTTAATCGGTCATTCCGTTGGTGTTCGCACGCTGGAAATTGCCTATTTTAATATTCTCACCCTGGGGGCCGGACTAACGGTTCTCAGCTCGGCCCTCTCATGCTTCTATACCGGCAGGGGGCTCACCTGGACCGTCATGTGGGTCCATTTCGCCGGTGCGGCCCTGAACATTCCCCTGGACTATTGCCTGATCTACGGCGTTGGCCCCTTCCCGGCCCTCGGCATCGTGGGCGCCGGCATCGCGACCGTAGCATCATCCGCCTTCATCAATCTGATCTTTTTGGCGCTTA
>JAOZRT010000478.1 GCA_029940035.1 Desulfobacterales bacterium | reverse complement strand
ATTATTACAACTTATTATCTCTACTTTGCCATATTGTTTATGCAACCATAGGGTTCATTCTTTCCGCTCACTCCATCTGGTATTCCTGGGTCAAGG
The DNA here is from genome assembly GCA_029940035.1 of Desulfobacterales bacterium. Lineage (GTDB taxonomy): Bacteria > Desulfobacterota > Desulfobacteria > Desulfobacterales > B30-G6 > JAJDNW01. Next base: position 2,900 of record JAOZRT010000478.1, on the reverse strand, counting down.
TAAAAGCAATCATCTGAATAATAACTTGCTAATTTTTCAGGTTCATTTCCCGTCCATGCAGGCAGCCACTTTGAAGCAAATTCTTTTGCTTCTTCATTTCTCATCATCATAAGCATTTCTCTTTGATTTTGAATTCATATAACCGATAATTTAATAATTTTACCGATACCATTTGGTTATGACCAGCGTACCACGGGAGATCCTATCAATGCAAGAAATGGTCGGTGGCGGTTATTTTCGCACGCCGGTGGTTTTTCTGGACTTTGATATCTGCAACATTGTTAAAGTGATCAGTCCTTTGACCTGGTTTTCGTCCGACACATCGGTCTGCTTTGCACTTGCTGTCCCCCCCTGCTCGACAATACGGTTCTTCACTGCTTCAAGACCTTCTGCGCTCAAATCGGCCATCACCACTTTTGCCCCCTCTCGGGCAAACAAAAGGGATGCCGCCCCTCCTATCCCGCTGGCTGCACCGGTGATAATCGCGACCTTGCCTTCCATACGCCCGTAACTCGTCATAGTGCCCCTCCTCAAAATGATTGCTGCAGCAAACTTAAAATTTCTTGTATTATGTCAACTGATTGATCTTACGCTGATATGTATGTTCTGTTACGAAATCTTTGATCGGGAGGACTCGCCGGGGGTGATGTAATCACCTGTTTCCAGCGAATCACAATTTGATAGGCTTCTTCTGGTAGCCGAGTTGGCTATCTTTTACACCACTCTCTAATTCAATCCAGACTTTTTCGTGTATTCTTGCTTTTATCAATCTGTTACCGAACTATTGAATGATTATCTAAATTATCAACAGGAAATCGTTGTCTACCACAGACCGTATTGCTGGACTTCAGCGCGGCCAACCACCATGTGGTGAACTTCATCAGGGCCATCGGCAAATCTTAAGTGACGCATGTCCGTATACATGCCCGCCAGAGGGGTCCAATTAGATATGCCGGTTGCGCCGTGGATCTGAATGGCTGCATCGATGATCTGACAAACTTTTTCTGGAACCATGGCCTTTACGGCGCTCACATAGACCCTGGCTTCCCTGTTGCCCAGGACATCCATTGCTTTGGCCGCTTGTAGGACCATCAAGCGCATGGCATTGATATCAATGCGCGCCCGTGCAATGACCTCCAGATTTTTTCCCAATTTAGCAAGGGGTTTACCGAAAGCAACACGGGTGCCACCGCGTTTGACCATGAGTTCAAGTGCTTTTTCCGCTTGGCCGATAGACCGCATGCAATGGTGGATACGTCCAGGCCCTAAACGAACCTGTGAGATTTCAAAACCCCGGCCCTCGCCTAAAAGTATATTCTCTTTCGGTACCCGCACGTTATTGTATTTGATATGCATATGGCCGCGAGGTGCGCTGTCTTCACCGAACACGTGCATTGGCCCAAGAATTTCCACACCGGGTGTATCCATGGGGACGAGTATCTGCGATTGCTGTATGGAAGGGGGTGCATCCGGGTTGGTTTTAACCATCACGATCATGATCTTACACCGGGGATCGCCAGCACATGAAATATAGTACTTCTCCCCGTTGATGACCCATTCATCGCCTGCCAGCACCGCTGTGGTGCTGACGTTTTTTGCGTCTGATGAGGCCACATTGGGCTCGGTCATCGCATAGGCCGATCTAATTTCACCGTTTAACAATGGTTTTAACCACTTTTCTTTCTGCGCGTCAGTCCCCACCCGCTCCAGCACTTCCATATTGCCAGTATCCGGTGCGCTGCAGTTCAACGTTTCTGATGCAAGGGCGTATTTGCCCAATTCTGCGGCAATATAGGCATAGTCGAGGTTGGTGAGGCCTTTCCCAATTTCTGAGCCCGGCAGAAAGAAGTTCCACAGGCCGGATTCCTTGGCCTTTGTCTTTGCGTCTTCAAGAAGCTCCAACTGGCGCGGGTGCCAGGACCAGCGGTCTTCTTTCTCGTGCTGGAGTGTATAAAATTCCTCCATAATCGGCTCAACATTTTCCTTAAGATGCTTTTTAACGGCCTCCATAAGGGGTTTTGCTTGCTCTGACATAGCCAGGTTGAACAATTCTGGGTTTAAAGCATATGACATTATACATCCTCCATTAAAATTAAAGGGGAACATAGAATTACCGTCCCTATTTCGCAACCATTGTGGGAACACGTTATCTATATGATCCGGTTGTGTCAAGGATTGGAGACTTCATTTGAAATTTCCACTGCGTCAACAATTTTATCTGAGGAGAAATAGATGAATGGTAGGCTTGTAGACCTTTTGATTAACGATTTCAATCGACGCTATTTTGACGTCATGACTCCATTTAGATTTCACTTGGATTATGTTAACTTATTGAGTTCACATATATATTGGGCTCTGTTACAAAGTCTTTTGTTTGGTGGGCTCACCGTTCTCGGTGTAATCTCTTGTTTGCATTGATGCAGCTGATCGAAGGCTTCGAACGTAAATCATTTTCGAAATGACGATAGAGATGAAATAATAAAAAAATTGTGCGGCCCCCATTTACAGGACAAGGAGGTAACCCATTGGGTGTGGGTGAAAGGAGGTCTTATAATAAACAACCTCTATAAAGGGAGCTCCACAAATTGTAATACCAAGTTGCTGAATGATTAAGTTGGCTTATGCACTAACCCTGTTTTAAGATAGCAGCGCCTTCGCTTTTTCTGAAGCGGCAGCTGCGTTTGCCCCGTATGCATCGGCACCGATTTTTTCGATGAAATCCTGTGTAACGGGAGCACCACCTGCCATAATTTTGATCTGATCGCGAATACCCGCCTCTTTGAGCGCTTCGATAGTCTCTTCCATTTTCGGCATAGTGGTTGTCAACAGTGCCGATAAGCCAACGATCTGCGGATTGTGCTCTTTCACCGCAGCAACAAAGTCCTGTGGTTTGATATTGG
>JAOZRT010000477.1 GCA_029940035.1 Desulfobacterales bacterium | reverse complement strand
AGACCTTTCAATAATAATCCGTAAAGTGCTTGATAAAGAAGAAAGCTAAATTCAACCAATTATTAAAGATAGCACGTGTAAATTTTGGCTTTAACTTCGACCGAAGTTTCGGTCTTTTTTTTGACAGGACTATTGATAAAACCCTTATTATAAGTCTTTAGTTTGGATCATTTCACATTACCAACACGTTTACCAATCCAGTGAATGTTGAGACACCATTTTCTATTAGGGTTGTTCTATTAAGCAGACCGTTCCTCTTGAATATCTTTCATGGTTTTAAGGACTTCGATGCTGCTCTTCAATCCTTTAACGTACCGAGCCATATTGATGGCCCCTCCGGCGATCTGGGCCAGCGCCTGTACGAAGTTAACGTCATTCATTGTGAACTCCCAAGGTTCAGATGTATAGACGCGCACCGCCCCTATCAGATTGCCGCCAACGACAATGGGGACCGAAAGGATGGAAGCGATTCCCTCTTTCCGGGCTTCTTCGGGGTACTGGATCCTGGGATCGTCAGCAACATCATAAATAGCCACCGGCCCGTCCTCCAATGACTGGGCGATGGAACGCAATGCACTCACCGGGCCTTTGTCTATGTACTCATCGCTCAGCCCGAACGAAGTGGCCAACTCCAGTTCATCTGTTTTCCGGTTGAACAGAAACAGGGCGCAACCTTTGACATCCAATGCTGTTTTGATACTGTCCACCGTCATCAAAGCCACTTCTTCCGGATCCTTGGAGTGGGAGATTGACTTGGCGACCTTGAGCATGGTTTCATAGTTGATGACTTGATTTTCCATGATGTTCCCTCCTTTTCCGGCGGTTATGGTTCTTGTTGATGCTTGATGCAGTTAAAGAACGAGACACCGAATCAGATGGAAGGTCAGCCCAGATGCAGATCAATAGGTCCTGTTCAAGCCAGCAGGCGTGGTAAAGACATTAGCGGTGAGATGTTAACGAGTATACACGGACAAAAGGCTTCGCGTCAACCGTTCTCTATACATTGAAGCGGAAATTGATGATATCGCCGTTCTGGACTTTGTAGGTTTTACCTTCCAGGCGCACGGTACCACGTTTGCGGGCTTCGGCATGGCTGCCCGCGTCCATGAGGTCGTCATAGGCCACCACTTCGGCCCGGATGAATCCCTTTTTAATGTCCGAGTGGATGACATCGGCGGCATCCACGGCATCGGTGTCTTTCTGGATGGTCCAGGCCCGGACTTCATCCTCCCCCACGGTAAAGAATGAAATCAATCCCAAAAGATCGTAGGAACGCCGGAGGACGCGGTCCATGGCCGAGGCGGTGATGCTGAACTCGGCCAGAAACTCGGCGGCTTCTTCGTCCGTCATCTGGGCCAGTTCCTGCTCCAGCTTGCCCCTGATAACCATGTGCGCCTCTGCAGCTTCAGTCGGGAGTTCTCCGGGCGTTTGATCGTCGTCGTCTTCATTGTTGAATAAAACCAGGGCGGGCTTGGCGGACAGGAAGGCATACCCCCGCAGAACGGGTGCCGAGGCAAGTTCCGGCACTTCGCGCAGGGGGATTTCGTTTTCCAGTTTTTCAAGGCATTTCTGCAGCAGGGTGAACTCCTCCGGGTTGTATTTTTTCCCCCGCCGGTTGTCGTGTTCCAGCCGTTCGATCCGTTTTTCCGTCACCACCAGATCTGCCAGAATCAATTCCTGGTTCATGGTATTGAGGTCGGATTGCGGCGTGACGTCGGTGTGGCCGGGCCCCGAAAAATTGCGGACCACATGCACCAGGGCATCGCTTTCCCTTACCTTGGCCCAGAAACTCTGGTCCTGTTTGTTGTCCCGGCCATGCACCACGGACCTGGGTAGAAAATATTCGATCTGGGCATAGATGGTTTTCTTAGGTTTGTACATGGCGCTGAGAACATCCACGCGTTCGTCAGGCACCTTGACCATGCCGATTTTGCTTTCGTTTTTTTTGGGTCCTGCCGACGAGCTGTGCGTCAGGGCTTCGAATACAGTCGCTTTGCCGCTGCCGGGTAATCCAATGATGCCGAGCTTCATGCTTATATGCCTCCAACTTATGGGAACACCCTCGATGGTCTCTTGCGAGAGCGGACCATTTTTTAATATGTCGTATTATGGTTGCGGTCCACTCATATCAAATGACCGGCGCACCGGCAAGCCGGTTCTGCGGTCGGTTGTGTCTGTGACCGCAACAAGACACAACCCATAGCGTTTTTTTATGGACAGACAGTTGACAAAGAGATCTGTTTCGCATAGGGGCTCTTGTTTAATATCAGAACCTAGCATGATGTCAGCTGTGCTTTTTAGGCTTTGTTACGTTTACAACACAACAGCAGCAGGTTCAAGAGTGAGGTGTGATTGCCACAGTAAACAGGAAAAAAATTCCCAGGTTCAAAGGCGGGGCATCGAAAAAAGTTTATAACAGTTTGATATAAATCGATATTGTTAAAAATCGAATTTGGGCATACTTTGTGCATAAGCGTTTGGGTAGATGTTGAGCGGCTGTTGAGAAGAACGTCAGCTGAATTCGAATTCATTCGGTGCGGAAACGGAGTTGAGGTACGATGATGGGCTATCATATAGGGTTTATATCGACTCGCTTCAGCGGGGCGGACGGGGTAACGCTGGAGGCTGGTAAGTGGTCTGAAGCACTGAAAAAAAGTGGAAACACCTGTTTCTGGTTTGCCGGTGAAGTGGACAAGTCCCCAGAGAGAAGCTACCTGGTGCCCGAGGCGCACTTTAAAGATGAGCACAACCAGTGGGTGAACGATCAGATTCTTGGCCAAACCCGGCGTTCCCCTGCGGTAACAGAACGCATCCACGCGTCACGGTCGTTTCTAAAGGCCAGGCTGCATGCGTTCATCGATAAATTCAACATCGATATCCTGGTGGCGGAAAACGTCCTGACCATCCCCATGCAGATCCCCCTGGGCCTGGCTCTGAGCGAGGCGATCGCCGAAACCGGGCTGCCCACCATTGCCCATCATCATGATTTTTTCTGGGA
>JAOZRT010000137.1 GCA_029940035.1 Desulfobacterales bacterium | reverse complement strand
CAGGCAGAATTGTTCAAATCGATCCGTGCGGACCTCTTTCAGGCGTTCTATTATTTTCCTGTTTTTTACGGCTTCCAGCAGAGCCGATTTTTGTTTGTCCTTTTTTTTTGCCGCTTCCTGGATGCGTTGCCGCTGTTTGTCGATCCGGTTCGAAAGGGATGCCAAATAGGTGGCATACAGGGCACTCTCGGAGGCCGGCTGCGGGTCCTGCATTTTTTCTTTCAACTCCTTGGCCAGCTGTCGGTGCTCACTCTCGAGGCACTTCTCTATATGTCTGGCTGCGGACACCTGTTTTTTCACGTGGGCCAACGCCTGCTGCTGTGCGTCTTCGACAAAACGCCGGTGGTTGAGCAATGGTTCGAGTTTAAAATTGAATTTTTTCATATGTCTATCCTGGCCCGCCCATTGTTACATCAGACCGTGGCCGCCCTTATCCGGCTGCTCGGGGCTTCCGGCGTGAAAATGGCGGCCAGGCTTTCAATGCTTTCCGTAAGCGACGCCCGCTCATTGATTTCCTGGGTCAGGTATTGGTTGATGACAGGGTATTTTTCGATGGCATAATCTATATCCGGACTGCTGCCCGTGGTGTACGCTCCTATTTTAATCAGATCTTCATTCTTGCGGTAGGTTGCCAGTACTTTTTTAAGCTGATTGGCCAGGTCAAGGTGGATGTCGTCGGCAATGTCGTTCATGACGCGGCTGACGCTGGTCAGAACATCGATGGCCGGGTAGTGATTTTGTATGGCCAACTCCCGTGTCAGAACAAGGTGGCCGTCCAGTATGGATCTCACGGCGTCGGCAATCGGTTCGTTGAAGTCATCACCTTCGACAAGCACCGTATAGATCCCGGTGATGGTCCCCCGCCCCTGGATGGCGCCGGCGCGCTCCAGTAGCCGCGGCAGCATGGTGAATACAGAGGGGGTGTATCCTTTGGATGCCGGGGGCTCACCCAGAGCCAGACCAATTTCTCGCTGGGCAGTTGCAAAACGCGTGACAGAATCCATCATCAGATTCACGTGCAGGCCCATGTCCCTGAGGTATTCCGCAATGGCGGTGGCGGTAAACGCCCCCCGCATTCGGATCAGGGGCAGGTGGTCTGAAGTGGCGACCACCACTACCGATTTTTCAAGCCCCTGAGCACCCAACTCTTTTTCAATGAATTCATTCACCTCACGCCCGCGTTCTCCGATCAGGGCGATGACATTGCAGTCGGCATCGGTATGCCGGGCGATCATGCCAAGCAAAATGGATTTGCCGACGCCTGATCCGGAAAAAATTCCCATGCGCTGCCCCCGCCCGACCGTCAGCAAACCGTTGATGGCCTTTATGCCGAGGTCAAGGGGCTCTGAGATCCGGCACCTGGCCAGGGGATTGACCGGTGATGCGTACAGAGGATATTCCGCCTCCGGAACAATGGGGCCTTTGCCGTCAAGGGGCTGGCCAAGCCCGTCAACCACTCTTCCCAGGAAACCCTTGCCCACCGGCAGGAAAGCCTTATCCTTGCCGGCGACTACCCAGCAACCCGGTGATATGCCGCCGATTTCCTCAAGTGGCATCAGCAATACGTGCTTGCCCCGGAATCCGAGAACTTCGGCCCGGATCCTCCGGCCGTCTCCGCGACAGATAATGTCGCAGATGGACCCGAGGTGGGTGACAGGACCTTCGGATTCCACAACCAGTCCGACAACTTTGGAAACCCTGCCATGCACCGGGGCGGGTTCAAAGGTGTCGAGCATGTGGTAATATTTTTCGACATTCAGGTTGCGCATCATCTTCTCAGGGTCTGCCTTTGTAGGGGATGCCCGGCTTGGGCCCGTTGGCGGCTTTGACCGGATGTCCGCTGCCCGTCTGCTTCAGGCAGCATGCGGAGAAATTCCGCTTGATGAGGGCCAGCTGTTCCAGGAGGCTGGATTGCGTGTCCAGGCGTGGCCCTTCGACCAGAAATGCGCCGGTTTCCAGTGAAGCGTCTTCATGAAAAACATAACCTGTTTTCGTATCTTCCCGGCAGAGCGCGTCGGGGCCGGCCTGTTTCAGGGCCGTCAGGTCGCGGGGGCTGATCCTGAGATGGACGATGTGCGCCTGCTGGATATTTTGCCATGCCTCGTCAACAAGGGCGCGTGTCTTTTCGGGATCGATGCCCAGATGAGAATCCAGCATTTTTTGCGATATTGCCCGGAACAACCGCATGGTTTCCTCGGCAGCCTGTTCAAAAGTCTGGTTTTGCTCGGTTTCCAGTTTATCCACGGCCGTCCTGAACTGTTCCCATATGCAGGCAGGCGTGCCTGGATCTTGGGCGGCGACCGCTGCTTCCTTTACCGGCCGGCGAATTCCCGAAGGGGCGAAAAGGCCGCTTTTGAAGGTCTGGCTGTCCCTGGGCGACAAGGGCGGGCCAGGCGGTGGTGCTGCCGCATCCAGGGGTGCAAAGCAATGCCTGCGCAGCCGGTTTTTATGTTTTTGTGCCCCGGGTGTGATAAGCTTATCCAACGAATTCCTCGCTCCCGGATCCCTTGATCATCAGTTCGCCTTTCTTTTCCATCTCTTGAATTACCCGGATAATTTTCTGTTGGGCTTCGGTGACATCCGCCATGCGTACCGGGCCCATAGAATCAATCTCTTCGGTCAACATGGCGCTGGCCCGCTGGGACATGTTGTTGAATATTTTGTTCTTGGCTTCAGGGGCGGCCGCTTTCATGGCAACGGCCAGATCCTGTGTTTCGACATTGCGGAGCAATTGCTGCATGCCCCTGTCATCCACCAGCACGATATCATCGAAGACAAACAGCATCTGGTTGATACCGTCCGCAAGATCGTCATCATCGCTTTCAATATGTTCCATGATAGTGTCGGCCACATCGGCATCGAGCCTTTTCATTATTTCGGCCAGCAGGGAAACACCGCCGGCCATTTGAGGTGCACTTTGAATTCGTTTTTCCTGGGAGGCGGCTAGATAGGCTTGGATTTCATCCAGCATCCATGGGTTTATCTTGCCGAGTTTGGCTATGCGGACAGCGATGTCGGCGCGTTGGGCCGAGGGCAGGCGGGCGAGCACCTCACCGGCCGTGGCCGGGTCCAGGTGGGAAAGAACCAGCGCGAGGGTCTGGGGATGTTCATCCTGGAAAAGCTGGACCAGTTGATCCGTGTCCATGGCCGCGGTCCCTTCCAGAGCCTGGGTTTGAATGTTCCCGGTTGCGTTACCGGGGGAGGCCTCATGGGGTAAGCCGGTCTGGAAGGGGGCACCCATGTTTTGACGGGCTTCCGGTAGAACGCCGCCTCGGGCGCTTTCCACAAACTCCTGGGCGACTTTATTCACCACTTCGGCGGGGACGGCTTTCAATTGCGGTATCAGCTTCTTGATCTTTTCCTGTTCAAACGGTCTGAGGGCGTTCAGCATTTGCCGGGAAACATCTTCACCGAGTGAATTGATCAGCATCGCTACTTTCAGGGGGCCGGCAAGGTTTCTTGGGTCCATATTCGAAAATTCCCGTTATGACTGATTTCCCATCCAACCCTGCAGTAGTTGGGCGGATTTCTTATTGTCCTTTGTCATCATCTGGGCTGCCTGGGATACGTGGGACAGCTCATGCACCGCCCCCGCGCCGCCGCTGGCGTAAGCACTTTCTAATTCGGCGATTGTTTTCGGTAACTGGGTGTATATCTCTTTATCCCAGGGGGATGAAGCCGTGATCCAGCGCGTCAGCGGTCTTACAATGAAGAGGAAGACCAGCAGGCAGAACAGTGCGGCAGCAGCGATCCGCCCCACCTTTGAGTACGCTTGCAGGCGGGACATCCAGCCTTCGGCAGCAGCCGGCTCGGCTTGAACGCTGTCAGGAAGAGGCCCGGTTTCAAAGGGTATATTTTGGACTTCCACTTCATCGCCCCGGGCTGCATCGAAGTTGATGGCCCTTTTTACCAATTTTTCGATTTTGGCCATTTCTTCCGCGGCTCTGGGAGTGTAGGCGGCTTTACCTGTGGATGACGATGGCCCGGAAATGCCGTGGGTGCCGTCAACCACCACGGCCACGGATTGCTTAAGCAGGCGCCCGACCGGCAAGACCCTGTGTTTGACCACCTTGCCGATCTCGTAATTGACCGTCCTGTCCTGGCGCTGGAATCCCAGGTTGTTGAATTGTTCGGTGCTGTTTTGTTTGGTGGCCGGGGCTTGGTTCATACTTGCGGTCATGCCGGGAATGCCTCTGGCTGGGTCAGCGCCCTGGCCGGCATTTTCCTTCATCTGCTGTTCACTTCTGATCACTGTGTTTTCAGGGAGATAGGTTTCCTCGGTCAGCTCCTCCTTAATGAAATCTATCAGGCAGGACACCCGTACGGTGGCCTTGTTGCGGCCTAGAATGGATTCCAGCATGGTCGTAATCCGGTTTTCGAGGTCGGTTTCTATCTTGCGCTGGTAGGTCAGCTGTTCGGTATTGACCTGTTCGGTGCCGGTTTGGTGGCGGCTTCCGGTCAGCATCCGGCCATAATTGTCCACGACGGTGATGTTTTCCATGCTGAGCCGGGAGACGCTGGATGCCACCAGGTGGACGATGCTCTGGACCTGGTTTTCCTGCAGTTTCTTTCCCGGGCGCAAATTAATCACAACCGAAGCCGTGGAGGGGTCCTCCTCTTCCACAAAGAGGGATTTTTCGGCGATGACAATGTGTACCCGGCTGCCGGCGATTTCATCGAATTTGTTGATGGTGCGGCTCAACTCCCCCTGCAGGGCCCGCTGATAATTGACGTTCTGAATGAAGTCGGTCATGCCGAGCTGGATGTCATCAAAGATTTCAAACCCGATGCGGCTGCCCTGCGGCAGTCCCTGGGAAGCCATTTCCAAACGGATTTCATATAGATCCTGTTTGGGTACCAGTATGGCGCTGCCATTGCCGTCAAGTTGATAGGGAATGTTTTTTTCCTTGAGCCGGGCGACGATGCTGGCCGTATCTTCCTGGGGTAGATTGGTGAACAGGTACTGGAAATCCGGTTTGCCGGCCCAGGTCACCATGTATACAAGTCCTGCGATGGCGGCGCTTATCAGGAGCAGAACGACGATCATTTTACCCGAATCCATGTTGCGCAGGATAACTTTCAGGCGGTCACCCAGAGCGGGGGAAACTGTTTCCATGTATGTCCTTTGCTTTCTTTAAATTTGCATCCGTTTGATTTCATCGTAGGCGGCAATGATTTTATTGCGGACCTGCACCAGTAATTCGAGGGAAATGGAGGCTTTTTCCATGGCCACCATGACTTCATGAATATTATTTTCATTGCCGGCCACCAGTTCCCGGATGGCACCATCCGCTTTCACCTGGAGGCGGTTGACTTCGCTGATGGAGGATTTAAGCGTGGTTGTAAACGATTTATCGGCTGCCCCTGTCCGGGGGCCCGGCTTAACGGCGGTGGCGGTGTAGGTATCCACACGGGCTGAGGGGTTGATAACGGTCATATTATCTACCTATTTCCATGGCTTTGTGGATCATGTCTTTGATCGTCTTGATGGCTGACACGTTGGCTTCATAACTCCTGCTGGCGGACATCATGTTGACCATTTCTTCAATGGCCTGGATATTGGGCATGGCCACATATCCTTTGGCATCGGCATCCGGATGCCCGGGATCATATTTATAAACAGGCGGGCGGTTGTCGGGGACAATATCGACGACCTCGACCAAGGTCATATCAGCGGATATGGCCCTGCCGAGGGCATGCCGGAATGACCCATCTGCGGCCTGGGCCTCGAAAACCGGTTCTTTCCGCTGAAAAGGGCGGCCGGTGGCCGTACGAGTTGTATTGACGTTGGCAAGATTGTCAGAAATCAGGTTCATGCGTAACCGCTGGGCCGACAAACCGGAAGCGCTCGTATTCAGAGCGTCAAAAAGTCCCATGATTATTTATTCCCTCCTTGGATAACATTTCTGAGTGATTGGAATTTTTTTGCCACCATCTGGGCCGAGAGTGTGTACATGAGGCTGTTTTCCGCCATGGTCGCCATTTCCCGGTCCAGATCAACGGTGTTGCCGTCCCGGCGCATTATCCGCAGGCCGTCTCCCGTGTGGAGCCGCCGGCTCACCCTGGCAACGCCCCGCCTGCGCGGCTCCAGATGACCTTCCTGGGTTGCCGTTGCCCGGCTGTGTGTTCCGGCTTCGGGTGTGCGGTTCATTTTTTGCAGTTCGTCTTCGACCATCATGTCAAACGCTTTGTAGTTGGGTGTGTCGATATTGGCCACATTGGAGGCGATGGTCTTGTGCTTCATGGCCCGCAGGTCGAGTGACCGCTCCAGCAGTGAAATGGTTTTGTTGAATATGCCGTTAATTCCCATGGTTGCTCCCTGTCGTGATTACCTCAACATCCTTATCCCTGGCTGTAGCAATTTCAATGCCAGGGAAAGGCGCCGAGACATTAATTTGTAACCAACTGAAATTATTTAAAATAAATACCTATAGCCCTGTGGTCAGGCCGGGATGGTTATAAACGGCATTCAGAACTAGGCAAGAATTGCCGGTAAAGGGGCTGCCCGGGGGTAGTTTTTTCCCTTCCCGATAGTGAATTGGAACATATGGCTGACACCCGGTGTGCGCATCAGCCATGGGAGCCGGCCTTGCCCGGGATTTTAGCAATACCGTATTCCCGAAGGCGATTGCGCAGGGTACGGATGCTGATTCCCAGGTACGCGGCGGCCCGGGTACGGTTATCGTTACAGGCCTTGAGGGTGTCCAGGATGAGCTCCATTTCCATTTCTTTGATGGTGGTGCTTGTCGGCTGGTGCTTGGGGTGGGCCGGCGGGGAGGGGGCGTCGCCCCCAAAATTGAGATGCTCCGGAAGCATGGTGCTGCCGTTGCCCACCAGGACCGCCCGTTCGACCACATTTTCCAGCTCGCGAATATTGCCCGGCCAGGTGTGGGTTTTCATGCACGCGAGAGTTTGCGGTGCTAACCGGGTCATGCTGCAATTGTTGATCAGGCTGTATTTCTTCAGGAAAAACGCCGTTAGCAAGGGGATGTCCTCTTTTCTGTTTCTCAGGGGCGGCAGGGTGAGGGGCAGTACATTCAGGCGGTAAAAAAGGTCTTCCCGGAACCGGCCTTCCCTGACCGCCTTTGAAAGGTCTCTGTTGCTTATGGCAACGATGCGCACATCGATGGGTCTGGGCCGCTGCCCGCCCACGCGGTCGATTTCCCGCTCCTGCAATGCGCGCAGGATTTTAGCCTGAAGGCTGGGGCTCAGTTCACTGACTTCGTCCAGCAGCAGCGTGCCCTGGTTGGCGAGCTCGAAGCGGCCTTCCTTGCTGTTGAAAGCCCCGGTAAAGGCCCCGCGCGCATGGCCGAAGAGTTCACTTTCCGCCAAAGTTTCCTGGAGGGCGGCACAGTTGATGGCCACCAGCGGTCCTGAACGCCTGCGGCTTTTTTGATGGATGAAAGAAGCCAGGAGCTCCTTACCGGTTCCGTTTTCTCCGAGGATCAGAATCGTGGCATCACTTTTAGCCACCCGGCCGGCCATGTCCAGGATCGCGAGCATTTCCGGATCCTGAGTGATGGTCTTTTTTTCCTGCAGGCTGTCCAGGATGTTGGTGGAACCACCGGCCTGCGGCTGTGAACCGGTACTGTCAGCGCACACCTTTTGAATAGTCGTTGACAGTGTCTCCAAAGAGAAGGGTTTCTGGATATAGTCTGTTGCGCCGGCCTGCATGGCTGTCACGGCATTGTTGACAGACCCGTAGGCGGTCATCATGATCACCGGCACCTGCGGCGACAACTTGCGTATGCCCTTGAGCACCTGCATACCGGACATCTCCGGCATGCGCATGTCGGTGATAACCAGCCCGAAGGGTTGATCCTTGAACTTTTTCAACCCTTCGGCGCCATTCCCGGCGCACTGCACCTGGCACCCCTTTTTTTTCAGCGAATGCGCCAGGGCCAGCTGCATATCAGGTTCATCATCTATGACCAGAACGGAATCGACGCGCATTATGCAAAAGCCTCCCTTTCCATTGCCTCTGTTGCCCCTGCCGCGTACCTGTTTTCTTCCTGCCGGCTGCAGAGCGGTAGATGGATACAAAACCCGGTTCCCCTTCCAAGGTCGCTTTCCACGTCGACATAGCCGCCGTGCTTTTCGACGATAGTGTGGACGATGGAGAGCCCCAGCCCAGTGCCCCGGGCCTTGGTGGTGTAAAAGGGGTCAAAAATTTTCGGCAGCTGTTCAGGGGCGATACCTTTGCCGGTGTCCGAGATGCGCAGTTCCATCCATGCCGGGGTGTTGCCGCGGGATTCGGCCTGCCGGCTCGTTTTGATACAGAGCCTGCCACCGTCGGGCATACTTTGTACCGCGTTCAGGATGATATTCAGGCAAACCTGCTTCATGAGTTCCAGGTCACCTTCTATGAACAGGGGGCGGTGGGTATATTCCACGCTGACGTCGATGCTGTTTTCCCTGTTAGCCAGGTGTTCCATAAAAAACAGGGCATCGTCGAGCACGGCATAAATATCAAAACATTCAAAGCGGGTGGCGTCGCCGGGCCGGATAAACAGCAGCAGGTTGGTAATGATGGCATCGATACTTTTTACGCCGGAGGAAATTCTGTCCGCTAAAACCCTGAGGTCCGGCTGCTCTTCCAGGGCAGCTTCAAGGCTGTTGGCAAAAAGTTCGATGCAGCCCAGGGGGTTTCGGATGTCGTGGGCGATATTTGCGGCCATTTCGCCCATGGCTGCCAGGCGTTCCGTTCTCCGGGACCTTTCCAGAGAATGCTTTTCCGGATGGCTGCCGGGTAAGGTGACGACGGCGGCTTTGTCTGGCCCGGGTCTGCGGGAGGACGGCGCGGGGTCTTCAATGGCATCGCCTTTGCCAACGGCTTTCGTGCAGCAGGTATGGCAACTGGTTATCATGCGGTTATCCTGTTTTTTGTTGGGGGCATCCCATGTTCCTGATCCGTTCGGGAAGGGACCCTTCGTGAAATTGACGGCAATGAAAAAATGCCGTAACCCAAGTGTTTATATAGGCTATAGCAATTGTTATGCCATCCTGAAGGCGATCTCTTAGGTACATCTCCTGGCAAGGCCGGCCACGCGGACTTCATCGGGTCCATGTGCTCAAACCGGCGGCTGGTGGGAATTTAAGGGGTGACGGCATGTATTTGGCGAATAGTTGGGAAAAAAAGAAAGAAGGCATGCAAGGGTTGGGGGCGGCGGGATCGTCATATTCCACGGGGCTCTGTCACTTATTTGACACAGGATTTCGTATTAAGTCGGAAGGACGTCAAGGGGGATCAGATCAGACAGGCTTAACGTCCAACATCGAACACTGAACATCGAACATTTTACTGATGGCTATGAGCAACCTGACACCTGAAACCCGACACCCGAAACCATCGACTGTCGTGACAACTTTGAATCAGGGCTTGACTGCTTGCTGGAAGCTATCCATCAGGGTGCTGAACTGATGTTCACGGGTGGCATCCACTACCCCTGATGTGGTTTCAATCAGGCAGCCACCGCGTTCGATGCCCGGGTCTTTTTTCAGGATCAGGTCTTTCTGCTGCCCTGTCGGGCCGGGAAGACTTTTTAAGCTGCCTGCCACGGTTTCGAGGTCTTCAGGGTTCAAGCGAATACTGATGATCTCGAGTTCCTGCGCACTTTTAAGGGCCATGGCAAGGTTGGACAAGACTGTTTCCGGGTTGGTTCCGGCAGCATGGCTGACCATGCATCGGGCCAGGTGCAGGGCCATCAGGCCCACGCTGTTTTCCACTTCCCTGGTGGTGTTTCTGGAAATGGATTGCATGTCCACGATGGCCTGTTGCAGGTTGTCGAACAGGCGCTGGCGGTCGGCGACATCATTGGACAATTGCTGGGATACGGTGGACCCGGGGGATGGTCCCTGGTCCATATGGGGGCTGGTGGGGGCTGCCCCTTCCGGGCTGGATAAAACGATATGCGGTATGAAGGCGGATGGCGCCTCCGGTGCTATTCCCGTTTTGGGGGAAGCATCCCCGGATAACAATGGAAAGGCATGCGATTTCACGGGCGGGCTGCCGGGCTGGCCATTTGATTTTAAAATCCTGCCGTACATAGTTTGCCCTTCCATAGGGGGTTGGTGGTTGGCGTGGATTCAGCAGGCACACCGCTCATCTGCATTCTGTTGGCGCACGGCCTGTCACCGGGTTTTTTTCTGTAGTAAAGGTTCATCGCAATGATAGCGTTTGATTTTTTCAACCAGGGTGGTTCTCTTTATATTAAGAAATTCAGCTGCTTTTTTCTTGACCCCGTTGGTTTTTTTCAGGGACTGGTAAATAAGCGTTCTTTCAAATTCATTCACAGCTGAATTCAGGCAGATCCCATCCGTGGGCAGCTCCATGCTGCGGGGGGTGAATGCTCCCCGGGCTGTATGGCGCAGCTTTTCGGGCAGGTCGTCCACGGAAATCTCACCCTCGCGTTTGAGCACCACGAGCCTTTCCACCAGGTTTTTGAGTTCGCGGACATTGCCGGGCCACGCGTGGCGGCGCATCAGCGTAAGGGCTTCTTCTGAAAATCCCCGGATGGCGGCATGCTTGGTGGTATTGAAATGCTCCAGGAAATGATCAACGAGTGGTTGTATGTCGGGTTGGCGTTCCCGCAGCGTCGGTATGGTGATGGGGATGACACACAGACGATAGAAAAGGTCTTCCCGGAAAATACCCTTGAGCACGGCCTGCTCGAGGTTGTGCTGGGACAGGGCGATCACCCGTACATCGATTTTGATGGTCTTGACGCCGCCCACAGGCTCGAACTCGCGTTCTTCCAGCACACGCAGGATTTTGACCTGCAGGTCGCGGGGCATGTCACCGATTTCATCCAGGCACAACGTGCCGCCATCGGCCAGGGCAAATTTTCCGGGCTTGGCCGTGGTGGCGCCGGTGAACGCACCGCGGACATGCCCGAAGAATTCGCTTTCCACCAGGTTTTCGGGGATGGCGCCGCAGTTAATGTGGATAAATGGTTTGTCCCGGCGGTGGGAACACCTGTGGATGGCCCTGGCAATCAGGCCTTTGCCCGTACCGGTCTCTCCGGTGATAACGATATTGCTGTCGCTGTCAGCGATTTTTTCCACCAAATCGAATATCTTGAGCATGTCAGTGCTCTGACCCACAATGCCCGGGAATTGGTTGGCATACCCTTGATTTGGCGTTTCTGTGCTCATTTTTGTGAGAAAGTTCCTTTGCTTATTGGATTCAAAAAAAATTGGCGCACATTTAAAAAAAGCTTCAATTATTTAAAATTAAAGAGAAAATAACCATAACGCCTATTTTTAAGCTCAATAATTATAGGTAAGTAGCACAATATATAGTTAAAATCTATAG
Organism: Desulfobacterales bacterium; assembly: GCA_029940035.1. Classification (GTDB taxonomy): domain Bacteria; phylum Desulfobacterota; class Desulfobacteria; order Desulfobacterales; family B30-G6; genus JAJDNW01. Next base: position 78 of record JAOZRT010000137.1, on the reverse strand, counting down.
AATTCTTACTATATAGTGTGCTTTTATATATATAAGGAAGAAATTGACATTATTTAGCATCTATTTATCCAACATTTA
>JAOZRT010000015.1 GCA_029940035.1 Desulfobacterales bacterium | reverse complement strand
CTCTGTCCTCTGTCCTTCTGTGGCTCTGTTCTCTGTCCTTCATTCCACATTCCGCATCCCGAGGCTCCGGCAACCAGCCGTCAGGCCGAAAGCTCCTTGGCCAGCGCTTTGTAGTCTTTGGCGCCAAAGCTCGTGGTTCTGTAAAAAACCACCGGCTTCCCGACATCGGCACTGTCGGCGATCTTGGTGTTGGCCCGTATTACCGTTTCAAGCAGCAGAGAGCTGTACTTTTCATCATTTTTCAACTTATCCAGGATGCGTTGACTGACCCGGGTTCGCTGGTCGTACAGGGTCGCCAGGACGCCCGTCACCGTAAGATCGGAATTGATGGCTTCCTTCACTGCCTCGATGGTGTCAAACAGTTCTCCCAGGGCCCCATACGCATAGGGATGCGTCTGGCAGGGCACAATAACTTCCCGGGCACAGGTAAACACATTGACCGTCAAAAGGGAAAGGCTCGGGGGCGTGTCCAGCAGGATGACATCATAATCGGCCTTGATGGGCGCCAGGGTTTCTTTCAGGCGGTTTTCACGCCCGTCTTCATCCACCAGTTCCACCTCGGCGCCGGACAGGTCCACATGGGAGGGAATCACGTACAACCCCTTCCATGACGTTTTCAGCACGGCGTCTTTTGCCATGGTTTCATCAGGCCGGATAACCAGGTCATAGGTATTCAACTGGTCCTCGTCTGCCTCTATGCCCAACCCCTTGGTGGCATTGGCCTGCGGATCCACATCAACAATCAGGACCTTCTTGCCCATAAGGGAAAAAGCGGCGCCAAGGTTTATAACGGTTACGGTTTTGCCGACCCCTCCTTTTTCATTTGCCACCGCAATGATCCTGGTTGATTTTTTCGCCATCAGCACACCTCCTGCTTAATTTGAATATTACGGTAATTCCTATATTGGCCGGCAACATTGCCTAGGTCATCTCCACCGGCTCGACGAATTGCTGGATTTTTTCTCTCAAGCCGTCTATATTCCCCAGCACACGTAATGCATTTCTTTCAATATGCACCAATTCTTCCAGAGCAGCGGCTTTATCGATGTGCTCTTCCCTGATCAGGGCCACCAGGTTGGAAATATCGGTGAAATAGGCATCAAAACTTTCGAGCAGTCCCTTATAGAGATATTCCGACATAGCATCGGTCAGCTTGTACATGTATTGAAACTTGACGTTCTCCTTGTAGTCTTTCAAGTGCATTAGCACGGATCGCTCTGTTTCGCGCTTCATGCGCTTGATGCCGTCCTCCAACGCCTTTATTTTCTGTTTAATATTATCATTAACATCCTTCTTGAGCAACTTCCTGACCATCGTCTCCAAAGAGTAAACCCCCAATTTGACAACAGCTTCCGTCTTGATCCGTGCGGAATAGCGCATGGTAGCCCCCAGGGGGGGCAGCACCAGTTCGCTGCCGTGATGCATGGCGGTCAGGCCATTCTTGGGTGAACCCGACGTTAATTCGCTGTCCAGGGAGATCCCCATCTGTTCCATGCTTTCCAGATAATCCGCCACAGCCTCGTGCACCATTGTCTCGTATGGCCCGGCAATGGATTCCAGGTATTCGGCGATCCTCCCCTCCTCCTCTCGTACAAATTTAATGATCATCGGATTCACCTTTTCCGCCAGCTGTTTATCCAAAGACTCTTTAAAATCCTGGTAAACAAGAAAAAGTATGTCGGTGAACCCTGATGCCACAAGACCGTCTTCATAGCGTTCCAGGGGCATCTGGTAGGTCCGGATAGCCTCGACGACCTGTTTCATGGTACGGCCGTACCGGGCGTCGAAAAACCGGTCTATATTGGTCTTAATATCCTTTTTTACCTTTTGCACGGAGCCATCCAGCGTGCTTTTAATCAGCGATGCAACCTTGCCCATCTGCTTGCGGTGGAAGTCGATCTTTTCAAGTATCTTTTCAACACCCTGGGCATCCCCATTGACCACGTCATGGTTCAGTCTGGCCCAGTTCATCAGTCCCGAGGATATAACGCCCAGACGTTCCAGGTTGTTCGCAAGCAGCAGGGAGGATCTTTCCCGGGCGAGCTTATCCTGAAAATGGGCATAAAAGCACTCGGATTCCTGATCTGAATAGGCCACAAGCGCCTCCTCCTGGGTCCACTGGGCAAGCCGCTGGGCATCTTTTTCGCTGTTTTTCCCCTGCTTGGCACGAAACAGGTTCAATAGCGATGAAATGGCATATACATCGGGCTCCGGCCTCAGCATGGCCAGTTCATTCCGAATGCGATCCACAAGTACAGAAAGGTCATCAACACTTTCATGTTCGCTGAAGTCACAGTTGACGATAAACAAGGTGTTCTCCAGAATACCCATTTGCTTGATCATGGAGAGAAACCGGATATCCGCCTGCCTTAAGCCGGTCCTGCTGCTGACCACGTAGATCAGCAGATGGGCTCTAACCAGGTACTCCTGGATCATGGCCAGATGCAGCGGATTGGGTGAATCGCTCCCCTGGCAATCGGCGATCTCGACATTGGTGCCCAGGCTGCCGTTGTTAATTTCAAGTTCAATATCCTTCAGGTAAACCGCCAGTTCATCGCTTCCGACAAACTCCCGCTGGCCGTCGAACGCGTCATCCTCGAATACTTTGGTGGTCTGCTCAGACGTCATGATGGGGCCAACCGTGTCATATCCTTTCAGATATAAATCCAGGATGATGCTGTTGACATTGCGCGAACCGTCTGAAATGAGCAGCTCCGAATTGAGGGCGCCCAGGGCCGTTTCCAGTTCCTGCCGGTCCGTTTCCCTGCGCATGTCAAACCGGTCGTCGCTGGCCTGCCACCGGGAAGCAGGAAACAGGGCCAGGGCCTGCTGCATATCGGCATTGATCTCGTCCCATGCTTTGAAATAGAGTGTGGCCTTGAGATACGGTCCGCTGCGGATCCGCGTGACGATGGAGGTCACCACACCGGCCCCTCTTTTGAGGTAGTCCTCTTTGAAAAGCGAGTTGACGAACGTACTTTTACCGGATTTGATGGCCCCCACGACCGCCACACGGATGACATCCTCAGACACCTGCCGGTGAACGGTTTCGCATATCTCTTGCCAGGTCTGAAAGGTTTCATTGGTCATCCCGGACAGACTTATGACCCTTTCGAGAGACGCAGTCGTTTCGTGGTTGACCTGTTGAAGTTCGGTTTTTAGCGATTGAAAGGACAGCATGGTTCCGATTACCTCAGCACCTCATGATTGTCAAAATGATTTGCCCTTCATGTTGCATGCTTGGCTGTGCGCTTTCGAACATGAAAATTTGTCGAAAACGGGAAAATATACAGTGGCTTGTAAAATACTTAAATGTATGTTATGGTTGCATGAATTTAAACTATTGGTCACCTGCTAAAATCAGGTTGAGGGGAAAATAGCGTATATGTCAGAAAAACATCCGGAGTGCCCGCTTTACAATCCTTTGAACTGCAAGGAGTATTACAATCCGAAGCTCTGCGCCTTTGTACGAAAAGACAAAGTGTGCCTCAAAAAGAAAAAACCCAAACCCAAAATAAAAAAAGAGTCCTGACCATCCCCCATTCTCAACGCCTATCAGGCATGTCCCGGTGTGCTCGACAACAGCGCTGGATTTATTCCCATCATTTTTACCGTCTTCTCCCAACGGGATTCAATCGGCTCCGAAAAAATAATCTCATCCGCCACAGGGCTTGTCAGCCATGCATTCTGAGTGAGTTCACTTTCTAATTGACCCGGTCCCCAACCTGCGCACCCCAGTGAAATAATGAACGCCTCAGGCCCCTTGCCAGCAGCAATGGCGGTAATGATATCCATGGTATTGCTCATGGCCAGCGTCTCCGTAATCATGAGGCTGCTTTCCCATCCAAACGGAGGGCCGTGCAAAATGAAAATTTCGTTGGGATGTACCGGCCCGCCAACGTGAATGGGGATGGATTCACTCCCGGCCATGCATTCCAGTTTCAATTCATCGAAGATGGTCTTCGCGGATACAGCCGGCAAGACCCTGTTGACGATGGTGCCCAGGGCCCCGCTCTGGGTATGTTCCGATATGCAGGTGACAGTGTGGGAAAAGTTGAAATCCGCCATCTCCGGCATAGCAACCAGAAAATGTCCCTTTAATCCGTTTTCCAGTTTTTCCCCGGTTTCGATGCCCATGACAATCCCTAATTCTTTTTTTCAAGACCTTCTATCAAATAAATTTTCATTTTGGTATTTAGATGATCACGCAAACATTTACGGTAACAACCTATGGCTTAGACTCGGTTGTGCGCGTTGGAACATGAAAATTTATTTGCGATCCTTGAATTTCGGCGGCCTGTTTTCAAAATTGGCCATCACCGCTTCCACCTGATTTTCCTGGCCGATGATCTTTTTCTGCAGGCTCGCTTCAAGGTCAAGCCCATCTTCCGAACTCCCGTGCCAGGCGTTTTCCAGCAGCTTCTTTCCCGCAGTTATGGCATCGGGTGATTTTCCGGCTATCTCTGCTGCCATTTCAAGTGCTGCGGCCACGGGATCGTCGCAAAGCCGGGTGACCAGACCCAGGTCGGCTGCTTCTTCCGCTTCCACGATCCTGCCCGTATAGGTCATTTCCTTGGCCGCATCCAGCCGGACCAGGTCCCTCAAGGTCTGGGTGCCCGACATATCCGGCACCAGCCCCCATTTGATTTCCATGACTGAAAATTTTGCATCCCTGCCTGCCAGGCGGATGTCCGCCGCGAGGGCCAACTGAAGCCCCCCTCCATATGCCACCCCGTGGACAGCGGCGATTACCGGAACCGGAACCTGCTTCCAGATGTACCCCACCAGTTGGGCATAGTTGGCGGGGCTGCCGTCCGGCTTATCGAAAAACACCAGATCCTTTTTACCCGACCCGTCTCCCATGGCCATAAAGCTTCCGAAGTCAAGACCGGCACAGAATCCCCGGCCCTCCCCCGACAGCACCACAACACGGACAGAGGTGTCGGCAGTTACCTTCTTGCCGGCATCTACAATGGCTGTGAACATTTCAGCACTGAGGGCATTGTATTTTTCGGGCCGGTTCAATTTTACGTGGGCAATGTGATTGTTTATTTCTATGGTTACGATTTCAGACATTGTGTCTCCTTGTCGTTGAAGTTATCACCTGAATCCTGCATAAAATTTGATGGGTTCTACTTTATAAGATAGCCAGAACATTTCAACCCATACTTTTAAACGCTGCTTTCACCAGCATGTTTTCAACTCTACCACTTATTTTACTTACGTATTAATTAAGAATTTAACCAGGATTGACTCTGCGGCTGATTACGGCAATACCCTTAATCATGAAAAACAGGGCGATACTCACACATAACGATGCATTCTCCCTCATCGAAATGATGGTCGCCATGGCTATTCTCAGCATTATCATGGCCGGCGTCATCGCTGCTTTTCATGAACAGCTCAGATGGCACAATAGGCAGCAGAAAGTATCGGGCATGCAGCAAAATGCCAGAACAGCCATGTATTTCATGACCAGAGAACTGATGATGGCGGGGTACGACCCCATTGGTTCGGCAGACACCGGCATCAAACCCATGCCCGACCGCCACGATGCTGTCACGCTCTCCATGGATGTCACCGGAGGCGAATCCGACGGTGTGGACAACGATGGAGATGGAGATCATGACAATTACCAGGAGGAGGCTTTTGGAGATGGAAAAGCCGATGACAGCAACGAAGTGATCACTTACGCCCTGAAGAACGGGCAATTGACACGGGCGTCGGCCAATGGATCCCCCCAGGCACTGGCAGACAATATCGATGCCCTGGATTTTGAATATTTCGGTGTGAACCCGCATGACCCGAGCTGCAAAGACAACTGCCACCTTGATCTTGCCCAGGCAGCCGCCGCTCCGGATGACATCCGCTTTGTTCAGGTGTCGATTATCTCCCGGTCAGGGCCTGAAACTTCTAACGGCAGCTTTCCGGCTGGCGACCATGCGATTTATTACAATCAACTGGGGAAAATTATTCTCGATAAACAGACAGATCCGGACAGGATGCGCCGCCTTGCCCTGTCAGCGGAAATCAACCTCAGAAATCAGGGGCTCAAATGAAACAAACCTCTCAAATCAATCGCAGTCTAACGCCAAAACCCAGGCCTTTGGCAACAACTTGCTTCCAAAACGGGTTCACCCTCATCGAAGTGTTGATGGTGATGTCTATTTTTTCCATTGGTATCCTGGCCATCATGGCTCTGCACGTCACAGCCATCAACAGCAATATGAAAGCGCGTGCAATTCTGGTGGCATCCACCCTCCTGACCGACCAGTTCGAAAAATTGATATCTGCGGAATATTCGAGCACTGAACTCGATCCCGGAGGGACAGCGTCACGGGTTGAAAAAGGCATTTTGGTCGAACACACGGTCTTCACCACGCCGATTCCCAATATAAAGCAAATTGATCTGGCTGTTACCCCGGGCGGCCCGTCCGGCGGGCGCATCACCGTGACCTACTACAAAAGAAGCTCTGATTAATGCGGAGGTACAAATGAACCGGCAACCATACCATGCTAAAAACCAATGCGGCTCGGCAATGGTCATGACCCTTTTTATCCTGGCCATCCTGACCATGGTCGGACTGCTGGCAACAAAATCGACTACCACGGAAATGCGCATGGCTGCCAACGAGGTGCGTCATAAACAGGCCTTCTATAGCGCTGAAGGCGTTGCCGAACTGATATCGGAAATCATCGAACAAAACATTGCCTGCCCCAATGGGTTTACCGAAAACAAACTGCGCGGAGGACTGGTCCAGATAGACACACCTGATTTCTGGAAAAACGAACCCGCACCGGGAGAACTGCCCGCAGATGGTGACGGGGAAGGCCCACCTGTCCGTGACATGCGCATCCCCATGGGCAACCAGGACAATGAACCCCATGCCAATGTGCTTATCGGCGGCACACGGGTCGCTTCAAGGGGAAGTGCCCTGCAGACAGCAGCCGGGTACGAAGGGCTCGGCCGGTCGCTGGCTAATTACGGCACCAATATCATTTATGACCAGATCATCCAACACAAGGGCAGTTTTAACACGGAAGCCATCGTCAAGATTCAGTGGCGGCATGTCGTCGGTTCGGAAGGAATCTGCCATCCTTAAAGGAGGTTAAGGTGAGGAAATTTTTCAACCTAAGCTATCTTGCATCATCTCCTGTCTTCAGAATGCTTTTCACAGTGATAGCCGCCTTCACGGTTTCGTTTTTAACCGGACCCCGGGACGTCTGGGCCGACCCCGCTTTCCTCGCGCCCGGGACTACCCCTAATCTGCTGATCATCATGGACAACTCGAAAAGTATGCTCGACCTGGCCTACCTACCCGACAATGGCGCCTGTCATGACAGTATAGACCTTGCAGAGACGGAAGCGGCCGGGCACGTCGGCTACGACAGAGCCACCACCTATGCCGGCTATTTTTCTTCCAATGCATGGTATGCCTACAATGCCGCACGAGCCCGCTTTGAGCGTATTTCCAGGCCTCTCAGCTGCATTGGCATTGAAAATTCAGCATTTACACACGTAAGGGGCGGTATTGAGGAGCTCTGCCTGCAACCGCACAACACCTCCCTTGAATTCAAATCCCGGGGAAACCTGCTGAACTGGGCGACAGCATCCCGTTTTGACATTCAAAAAAAAGTGCTGACCGGCGGCAAATTCAATCATCAGGAACGAACCCTGATTTCCCAAGGCAGGGGATGCCCGGGCACCCGGTTTATCAGGCAAATTCGCATATGGAACGTGGCAACCGACACCGCGCATGTCCTCTCCCTTGGTATCCGGGCCATGGATCCGGACCCAGACCCGGATCATAACCAGGATCAGGATCAGACCACCGTTGTGGAAGTGTTCTCCCCGCGCCTGGCAGGTTTCGACAACAGTGTATGTCAATCATTCTTCGACACCATGCCCTCTTCTGCTGACAATCTGGATTCGTTGAACGACCTCATGGCAGGCTGCCTGGAAAACAGTGCCTTGCCCTTTGTCCTCCCCAAGGCTTCCGATCCGAGCCTGCGTTTGCCGATCAAGGGCGACAGGATCAACCTGCCGTCCCTGTTGACCGACATCCTCACAGAACAGCAGTTGGGGCCACCGCTCCAGGTCATGCAAGGGGTAATCTACGATCCGCTTTATGCCAACGAATCGCCCCGAGGCATCCTTCATGAATCCGTAGGCAAACTTCGCGTGGGCCTTATGCGGTTCAACCATGATGGTTCGCGCAGCGAGTGCTCCCTTTTCGATCATTCTTCACCAGACAACACCTTTTTCGATTTCGCTGAAAACGATTGTTCCGGCAACAGCCTGGATGCGGGCAGAGTGATCGTAGAGATCGATGACGGCACACCCGACCATATTGACCAGATGGTCGATATGGTGAATGCCGCAAACGCCGATGCATGGTCCCCTCTGGCGGAAGCCGTGTTCGCGGCCATCGGTTATTACACCCAGCGTGATGACCTGCGCATCAACCCCTCCGACTTTCCCCTGGATGCCGCCCCTTGCACCCACTGGTGCCAGGGCAACAACATTCTGGTGATCACTGACGGGGCATCCACTGTGGACCTGCACCCCGGGATGACAACCTTTGCATCGGTGGAGGGCCAGAACGACGGCTCCCGGGACAGCATGGACGGATGTCCGGGGCTTTTGGGCAGCACGTTCCTGGATGACATCACAGCCTACGGTTTCAGCGGCAACAACATTCATCTCGAAAACCCCTTTGATGCTGATGAACATTTTCAAAATATCAAAACCTATTTCGTGGTTGCCGGCAACCTTAGCGCACGAGGCGAAGGTGAGTGCTCGCCGGCTTCCCTGCTGGCCGAGGCCGCAGCTCACGGCGGAAGCAAGGCCCCCTATTTTGCCGACAACCCGCAGGATCTGGAGGACGAACTCAAATCAGCCCTGAACATGATCCGCTCCGGAGGGTATGCCGGCCCCTCTGCTTCAGTCTTTTCCGCCGGCCCCAATGGCGGCGGTGCCGTGTACCGATCCCGTTTCTGGTCTGCCATGGAGGCCCTTCCCAACACCCCGGCAGACCGGCAAGTTACATGGACAGGTGATGTAAACGCCTTCCTGATGGATGCCGACGGCAGGCTATACGAAGACACGGATGGCAACGGCGCATTGAACATCCTTGACGAACAGGTAAGCATCTACCTCGACACCGAGGCCAACGACCCACGCGCCTGCAGTCAGGAGCCGGAAGCAGATGGAACCTGTGCAGGATCCGCAAAAACCCTTGACCAGGTCCATCATCTCTGGTCGACGGCGGAGTGGCTGGCAGGCATCGCAGATGCCGATGTCAACGCCAACCGCGAACACTACATCTCGGACACAAAAAAACGTTACATCTTTACCTGGAACGATCTGGACAACAATGGAGCGGTGGCCGAGGATGAATTACTGCCCTTTGTCCCTCTGGACGACTGGTGCAGCCCATCTCTATCCGTGGCCGCGGACAGGGCTCCCATTCCTATCGACTTCGGCGCCCACACAACCGAAGAAGTCAACGACATTATCAGCTGGATCAGGGGCCAGGATTCCCCAATGGATCCCTCCCGCAGGTCACGCCAGGTGCCCCTGCCGTCGAATTTCAAGTTGGATAACGACCCTGAAACCATCACCTGGCGCCTGGGGGACGTCATCCATTCCACACCGACGGTGGTTGCCGATCCAGGCGAAAACTACCACCTTCTATACAATGATGACGAATATGCAGCCTTTGCGGCAGCCAACCTTCACCGCCGGCACGTCATTTATTTCGGCGGCAACGACGGGATGGTGCACGCGGTCAACGGCGGATTCTATGATGCCGACCGCCAAAAGTTCTGGCGCAGCTATGACAGGGACACCGGTCTTTTCTCCGATACAGGTCCAGGCCTGGGGGCCGAGCTGTGGGCCTATGTGCCCTACAATCTGCTGCCGCATCTGCAGCGGCTTACCCGGACAGACTACCGGCACACCTATTATGTCGATCTGACCCCCCGGGTGTTCGATGTACAGATATTCGATTCCTCCCCCGAGAGCCTGGGCCATGTTCATGGGTGGGGCACCATCATGCTGGTGGGAATGCGCCTGGGCGGCGACAGGATTTCGGCCCGGGAAATCATTGCCAAAACCCCATCAACAGCCTGCGAAGATGACAGGGTATTTACTTCCGCCTTTATGGTGTTCGACATAACTGACCCGGAAAATTCCCCCAGGCTCCTGGGTGAAATGACCTACCAGCCGCAGGACAACGCCGACCTGGGTTACACCACCGCCATGCCGGCGGTGGTTCCCATCAAGTCCAATGAAAACGGATCCGACTGGTTTCTCGTCCTGGGCAGCGGACCCACCGATGCTACCGGTGTCAGCCACCAGAATGCCCGGGTCTGTATTTTTCCCCTTGCAGAACTGGATGCGGGTCAAGCCTTCAGGATACCTGCCGCCACAGTCTATTCCCATGCATCAGCCGGCAGCTTCAATCTGGTCAACGCACCCCATGGATTTGTATCAGGAATGACAGTGGCGGATTATCACCTGGATGATCTGTACCAGGCTGACGCACTTTATTTCGGAACCATCGAAGGCACCTGGGGTGACTGGGGCGGTCGTGTGTACCGCTGGATAACCAATGAAGGCTTTCCCCAGAACTGGGACAATCCCGTAGTAATGATCGACGCTGAACGCCCGGTGACGTCCCCTCCCGTCATCGGGTTTGATGGGAATTTTCATTGGATCTATTTCGGCACCGGACGCTTTTTTGACGTGCGGGATAAAATCGACGCCGGCAGCAATGACCAGGATTATTTTTTCGGGCTCAAGGAGCCTGTGGATACAGAAACGGGGGCCTTTACATGGTCACCCATTGAAAACAGGGTATCCATGTCAAAACCCCAACCCGGCAACGATGCCGGCGCCAGGTCACTTCTGCGGGTCGACCAGATCGAGGTTAAAGAGGCCTATTCCCCGTCCTTGGCCCGCCTTAGCTGCAGGGACGGCTCCATGTGCCTGCCTGACGGCGTATCCAATTTCAAAGACCTTTACACCTATATCGTCGGCAGGTGTGATTCCGGCGTCGGGTGTACCGGCGCCGATGGATGGGTGCGCGCTTTTGAAACACCTTGGGAGCGCAATCTTGGGCAGGGAACATTACTGGGCGGCCTGATAAGTTTCACCACCTACCAACCCTTCCAGGACATCTGCCAACCTGCCGGCCAATCATTTTTTTACAATCTTCATTTTCAGACCGGTACTCCCTATTATGCATCCGTGATCGATGCCTCAACCAACGGCACCATGGCAGAAAATGATCAAGGATCATTGCGCACAATCATGTCACGCCTCCCTATTGGCAAAGGTCTGGCCACGACACCCCGCCTCTTTGCCGGCCGGCAGCAGGGCAGCAAAGCCCTCATTCAGACGACCGCCGGGGCTTTTCTGGAAATAACCCAATCCAATCTACCCGTCAAAACCATCAAATCCGGCCGATTGAACTGGCGCAGCGATTGAAAGTATTAATTTTTTTAATACCATCCTTTAATATTTTTAACACAACCAGCCTTATCCCTTCCCAAACACACCTTACCTTCAGCGCTGGCCTTATGGTATTTCTCACTTAAATATATATGCAACCATTTGTTATTATATGTTTTTAAACATTATCTAAAAAAAACAACCACAACTTTTCTGATGATGGCACAAATGTTGTAATAGAATTGTAATAGATTTGTATAGATTAGAGACAAGCCATCAACGCAGAGGACGCATTGAATGAAAATGATGAAAAAAATGAAAAACAACGGTTTCACTTTGATGGAGTTGATGATTGTCATTGCCATAGTCGCCATTATGGCCTCTATCGCCATACCCAACTTTATCGGCTGGCTGCCTGAACGCCGGTTGGACGCCGGCCTCCAGGATGTCCTCCAGGGGCTCCAAAAATCGCGCTCCAGAGCCATCATGCTCAACCGCAGGGTTGTCGTCAATTTTGACGCTGCAGCTGAAAGCTTCACTGCCTTTGTGGATGAGGATGCCAGCGGCGGCCAGGATGCCGGGGAATTGACCCTCGTTGACAGTGATATGCCGGCCGGCGTCGATCTCACCACTAACCTGGTAGACGCGGCAGCTGTGGCGGTAGCCGCGGTAACTTTTGACAATCGCGGCTTCCCCACCGCCTCGGGGACGATAAGCCTTCAGAACAACAATGGCACCGTTGGGAATGTTCAGTTGTATCTCAGTGGCCACAGTGTTCTTCAATAATTAAGAGGAATGATCCTTATTCATATTCTGACAAGAGAGACATAAACCATGAATTTAAAAAAAGTGCAGGCCGGCCTGAAGGGCGCAAGACAGATGTCATCCAATACAGGGTTTACCCTGATCGAGTTGATGATTGCCATCGCTATTTTCAGCCTGGTAATTGCCGGTGTGATGGGAGCGTTCTGGGAGCAACTGCGATCCCATAACACCCAGCAGCAAATCTTGGGAATGCAGCAGAATGCCAGGGCGGCCATGTACTATATTGCCACGGAGATGAGAATGGCGGGGTATGATCCCAGTGGCACTTCCGGCGCCGGCCTTGATCCTGATGCTGCCGTCCGCACCACCACCACGTTCTCCATGGATATAACCGGTGGTGAGGGTGACGGCCGGGACAACGACGAGGACGGAACGTTTGATGAAGCGGACGAGGCCATCTATGGGAACGGCGACACCCTCGCCGACAATGAAGAGATCACCTATGCCATGAATACCGGCCAGATCATCCGGACCGACCAGGCCGGCAACGACCAGGTCCTGGCGGACAACATCGATGTATTGGATTTCGTCTATCACGGTATCAATCCTGTCGATCCCACGGATACGTTCTTCCGTTTCGATGAGGCAGGCGCTGCCGCAAACCCGGGCAACATTCGCGCAGTCAACGTGACGATTATAGCCCGAATAGGCGTGGTGCCTGTGGCCAGTTATAAGGTCCAGGACGACACTCAATACAGAAACATGGACGGTGATATGTTGTTGAACATGCAGCTTGCACCTGACAACGTCCGCCGCATCATGCTGCAAAAAACAGTCAAGCTGCGCAACATGGGCCTCAATTAAGCCTGTTGATGCCATTCGGAGAAAAGATAATCTGCACAAAACTAAGGAATATAGGCATACACACTGAAAGGTAACCTGGAGATTAACCATGAACAGAGATCATAAGCTGAACAACGCCGTAGGTTTCACCCTCATAGAAGTGCTCATGGTAATGGCTATCCTGTCCATCGGCATCCTGGCGGTCATGACCATGCAGATCAGTGCCACCAGCAGCAACGCCAATGCCCGGCGGATGACCGACGGCGGCAATTACATGGCCAGCGAGTTCGAATGGCTGATGCTGCAGGATTACGATGATACCCTTGCGGCATACCCCACAGGCGCCAATCCCAATGCCCCTTACACTGTCGTAAATGCAGCGGCAGCCGGCCCGATCCCAAATACCCAACAGGTTGGCATCACCGTCGGGCTAGGGCCTTTAGGAGAAGACCTCACTATTACCTATTACAAATCAGATCCATTTTAAAAGAGGTAGCCATGAAACCGATTCTACACCATATGGACAATCAAAACGGCTCGGCCATGGTCATCGCCCTTATCATCATGGCGCTTTTGACCATCATCGGCCACCTGGCCACGCGCTCTACAACACTGGAGGTTCAAACCGCCACCAATGACCTGCGCCATAAACTGGCCTTTTACGAAGCAGACGGCATGACCGAAATGGCCGCCGAACTCCTGGAGCAGAATCTCGCCTGCTCCCTGGGGTTTACCAACACCGAGAGGGGTGGCCTGCTCGATGTGCTGGTCAATGATTTCTGGAAAAACGACATGATTCCCGGCCGGGTACCTTCTGACGCAGTCCGCGATATCCGCGCGCCCCTGCTTAAAGACAGCGATGACACCCAGCCGCACACCAACATTACGGTCGGCGGCACTACAGGATTTGGCACGGGCAGCGCCCTGCAGATAGCAGCTGGCTACGAAGGCAAAGGTAAATCCACTGCCGGGGGCGGGGCCTTCATGACCTTTGATCAGATGGTCCAGCATAGGGGCAATTTCAATGCAGAAGCCTGTGTCACAACCAAGTGGCGGCACGTAATCGGAACAGAAGGAATATGTAATAAATAAAGGAGCTTATCATGAAACCGATCCTCCATATAAAACCAATCCTGATGACTTTGTTTGTAATCCTGTCCCTGATGGGCTTTGCAACCAGTAGTGCCCTGGGCGCCTACGACTGTACCAACGGCGCCTCAGACCCGCCCTTCCTGGCGGCCGGCGTGTCCCCTAACCTGATGCTGCTCATCGACAACTCGGCCAGTATGTACGACATGGCCTACACCGGCGACAGCAGCAACTGCTATGACGGCACCGACTATGCAGCCGGAACGGAAAGTTATGATTCAGCCACGGTGTATGGCGGCTATTTCAAAACCGACACATGGTATAATTACGACACAACCAGCCAAATCTTCGAGGCCACCGGGGCCACCGCATGCACGGATCCAACCGGCGGCGCCGCCTATCAGCAGACAGGCCAAGTGTGTGTCACAGTTACCGGCGAGACGTTGACCTTCGCGGCCCGGGGCAATTTCATGAACTGGGCCACAGCCTCCAAGTTCGACATCCAGAAGCAGGTGCTGACCGGCGGTAAGTTTGACGACGCGGCCGACACCCTGACCTCCGAAGGCAGGGGCTGCTCGGGCAATCGTTTTATCAAGCAGGTCATCGTGGTCGATTCCAGCGGCACCACCAACTACCTGAACCTGGGTGTGCACCCGCTAAGTCCTTTTAACGCGGCATCACCGGACGAGACCACGGCCATTGATTTGTTTCAGATCACCGAGACCGGGTTCAACAACACGGCCTGCAATGAAGCCGTGGAACTCATGGCTGACGAGAACACCTCCCTGGGACAGCTCAAAGGCCTGATTGACGAATGCATGGAATATGCCAATAACCAGAGCTACACCTCGGCCGAAGGCCCGGCCTTTAACCAGGCCGTGCAGAGCTGCTGGTGGTGGGACAAGCATGGCTATGACCCGGAAGATGACAAATCCCAGCACGCCGTGTCCATCCGCAACCACTGCGAGGATTTGTACGAAACCCAGGATCCGGCATTTATCGGTCCTTCCAGCCCGGGCTATGTTTGTGCAAGCGCCTTCGTGGGTAACTGTTGGGTGCCTGAAATCGTTATTGTCCCAGGCCAATGCGATGACCTTACCTGTGAATTGCAGGACGGTGATTACATATACACAAACGGTGATGATGCAGGTGAACTGGTGGATATAGCTGGCGGCGACCGGTGTACCGCCGGAATCGTCGAATATTGCTCCGGCAATTACAAGCCAAAACAGAATTCCTGCAACAAGGACTGGCTTCCTAAATCAGAATGCCCTGATACAGGTGTCTCTGTGCCGGGTCATTGGGTTGTGACAGATACAGACGCCTGTGTTACCCAGGGGCTCTATGACTTCTGCGGACAAGTGGAGCTGCCCCAGGTCGTGGACCCCAGCGACCAGACCGCGGCCACGGGTGAGGTGTACAACCTGCCGGCCATGCTCACCGACACGGGCGTGTCCGGTCAGCTGGGCGACCCCCTGTTGACCATGACAGGCGTCATATACGACAATGCCTATGCAACGGAGCGCCCCACGGGCATCCTGCATGAGTTTGCCAACGACATCCGCATGGGCGCCATGAAGTTCAACTATGACGGGGCCCAGGCCGAGTGCGCCCTGCGGGATGAAGATGCGGCCGCCGATCCCAAACTGGCCAGCATCCTCTACGAGTGCGACAGCACCATTGACGGCGGTAAAGTGATCACTGAAATCAATGATGTTGTCACGGATCCTGATCATATCGACAAAATGGTGGCCAGTATCAACGACATCAAGGCCAACGCCTGGACCCCCCTGGCCGAGGCAGTCTTCAACGCCGTCGGCTACTACACCCAGCGCAGCGACATGCGCCTGAACAATGGGGACTTCCCCATCGCCAGCCCTGAGCCGTGTACGGCCTGGTGCCAGAGCAACAACATCCTGGTTATCACCGAAGGGGCTTCCACGGCCGACCTGCACACCACGGTCACCACCTTTGCCACGGTGGCCGGGCAGAACGACGGCGACACCGACACAGCCGTCAAGTGCAACGACCTTTACGGCAGCTCCTATCTCGATGACATCACCTATTACGGCTTCAACGGCAGCAACATCCACTTGGAAGACCCCTATAACGCGGAAGAACACTTCCAGAACATCAAGACCTACTTTGTTGTGGCTGGAACACCGCGCGCCCAGGGTGTCGGGGAGTGCAGCCCGGTCCAGATGATGGCGGATGCCGCCCTGAACGGCGGCACCGACGCGCCCTATTATGCGGATGATCCCCAGGACCTCAACGAGGATCTCAAAACCGTGTTCAACGTTATCCGCGCAGGGGCTGCGGCCGGCTCGGCAGCCTCGGTCATCTCCGCCACCCGCGGGGGTGAAGGCGCCATCTACCAGGCTATTTTCTGGCCCGCGGTGGACGGCCCCATGGTGAACGGCGAGCTTAAACACGAGGTAACCTGGACCGGTGAAGTGCATTCCCTGCTGATCGATGCCTATGGCAAGTTGTTCGAAGACACGGACGGCAGTGATTCCCTGACCGGCAGTGACGAACAGGTAGTGTTTTATTTCGATGCCGACGACCGCGAGTCCAAGGCCTGCGACCAGGATCTCGAGGACGACGGGACCTGCGGCGGCACATCCAAACCGCTCCATGAGGTCAAATACCTCTGGTCCGCGGCCGAGTGGCTGGCCGGGATATCAGACGCTGCCCTCGAAACCAACCGAACAACCATTGTCGCCGATACCAAAAAACGGTACATTTACACCTGGAATGACCTGAACAACGACGGTAAGGTTCAAGATACGGAGATGCTGCCTTTTGAACCGCGCAACGACTGGAGTGCAGCTGCCCTTCCCGTTACCGACCGGGCCCCGGTGCCCATCGACTTCGGTGTTGAGACAACCAGTGAGGTCAACCGCATCATCAACTGGGTCCGCGGGATTGACAACATCGGCGACTCCACGCTGCGGCCCAGGGAAGTGCCGACCCCGACTAATTTCAACGTTACCGGCAACCCGGCCACCATCACCTGGCGCCTGGGAGATGTGGTGCACTCTACCCCCACAGCGGTTTCCCGGCCAGCTGAAGGCTATCACCTGCTCTACCAGGATGGTACGTATGCCGAGTATTTCGATGAGCATGAACACCGGCGCCACGTGATCTATTTCGGGGGCAACGACGGCATGGTACATGCCCTCAATGCCGGTTTCTACGATGAAAACAACCTGGCGTTCCGGCGCAGCTACGACAAGGATACCCACACGTTTTCCGACACCGGTCCGGAACTGGGCGCGGAGTTGTGGGCTTATGTGCCCTACAACCTCTTGCCCCACCTCAAGTGCATGCTGGACCCTGAATATCAGCACAAATATTTCGTGGACCTGAAACCCCGGATATTCGATGTTCAGATTTTCGAAAGTTCACCGGACACATTGGGCCATGTTAAAGGCTGGGGCACCATCATGGTGGTGGGCATGCGCTTCGGCGGGGCCCGGACCACAGCCCAGGACATCATTGACGAGGTCTCTCCGGGGGCATACACGGACAGCAGAGTTTTCACCTCCGCCTATATGGTGTTCGACATCTCCGACCCGTTAACGCCGCGACTCCTGGGAGAGATGACCTACGACGATGCTTCCAGCGTGGACCTGGCCTACACGGCAGCCGTTCCAGCAGTGGTGCCCATTAAGGATGATGCTGATACTTCCGACTGGTATCTCATCCTGGGCAGCGGCCCCACGGACGTGACCGGCGTGAGCAATCAGAAACCCCGGATCGGCATGTTTCCCCTGTCGTTATTTGACACACCGTCAACTAACGCATTCAGAATTCCGACAACCTCGGCTACCATCACCCATACCAGTGCCGGCAGCTATGTGCTTGATAACTCAGCCAATGGTTTTATTGCCGATACCGTGACCGTGGACTATGACCTGGACGAGCTATTCAAGGCCGACGTGGTTTACTTCGGAACGGTGGAAGGCGACTGGGGCAGTTGGGGTGGCCGTTTATACCGCTGGATCACCGATGAATCCGATCCGCAATCATGGAAAGAACCGGCCCAGATGATCGATGCCCAGCGCCCGGTATCCGCGGCCCCGACCATCGGGTATGACGGCACCTTCTACTGGGTCTATTTCGGCACGGGCCGGTTTTATGACATAAAAGATAAATCCGACTATTCACAGGAATATTTTTTCGGACTCAAGGAGCCTGTGGACGCGGATACAGGGGAGTTCACCTGGTCTCCGGTTGCCAACGTTCAAACCGATACCAAACCATCAATTGCTAATGATGCCGGCTCGAGAACCCTGCTGCCGGTGGGCGGAATTGAGGTCGAGAAGGCCAATGACCCTGCTTTTGCCACGCTTAACTGTGAAACAGGCCAAGAAGGGTGCCTGCCAACAGGTGTCAGCACCTTTGCCGACCTGCAGGAATATATCGTGGGCACCTGTGTAAAAGACACAGGGTGTTCAGGCGCCGACGGCTGGGTCATGGATTTGGAGGACCTCGGCGAACGCAACCTGGGACAGGGTGCGCTTTTGGGTGGGCTGATGACCTTCACCACCTACAAGCCATACCAGGACGTCTGCAAGCCTGAAGGCGATGCGTTTCTCTACGGGGTCTATTTTCAGACCGGCACGGCCTTTTATGAACCGGTGTTCACCACCCAGAGCGGCGGCGGCACCCAGACAGGCGACACCGGGGCCACCGTGGTCACCTCACGACTCTCCATCGGCAGAGGACTGGCCACGACACCCAACCTGCATGTGGGTCGACAGGAGGGCAGCAAGGCCTTCGTGCAGACCAGTACAGGCACCATCGTGGAGATACCCCAGCCCAACCTGCCCATCAAGAATACCAAATCGGGCAAGATGACCTGGAAAGGTACCTGTGAATAAAATCGTGTCCCACTAAACAAAAAGTCCCTGCCACCTAAAGGTGACAGGGACTTTTTGTTTAAAATTATAACTATCTGATTGGGTAATAATCCGGATAAAATGTAACTTTGGACAACGCTATCCTGCGCTCTATCTCCCGCACCCTTTCCCTTCTGCGGCAGAATATCCCGCTGCGTCTGTCCTGGCTGATGAAACAGTTTACTTTGCGCCTGTCTTCACCCAGGCGCTGTTCGGGCCCATCCTGAAAGTGAGTTCGCGCCCAGACGATGCCATCTTTTTGAATGTTTTTCATGATGGTTCTTCTTTGCGCCCCCTTTTCCCGTGTCCATTTCCACAACCAGGAAGCTTGTTATCATTAATCATCTGTTTTTACAACACTATTTTTTACATAGCATGCACGTAAAGGCATATGGAGGAGTTCACATTTGACCTCTGCTCACATTTGTCATATAAGGCCGAACAACCGATAGGACGAATCATGCATGACATTAATTTAGATCATCTTTTCAATCCGAAAAACATAGCCCTGATAGGCGCTTCATCAACGCCCTTCAAATGGGGATCGATCATTCCGCTCAACATTTTCAAGGGCAATTATCAGGGGAACGTCTTCCCGGTAAATCCGGGAGTGGAAACAGTGCTGGGGCACAGGTGCTACCCCTCGGTGGAAGACATCCCCGGGCCGGTGGATGTTGCCTTGATCTTCACGCCCGCCCCCACCGTCCCGGCAATCGTTGAACAGTGCGGAAAAAAAGGAATCCCCTTCCTGGTCATCATCACGGCGGACTTCAGTGAAACAGGCCCGGCCGGGGCAGCCCTGGAAGCCCGGGTAATAGAAACGGCCCAAAAGCATGGCCTGCGCCTGGTGGGGCCCAACAGCATGGGCATTTTCAGTTCGCAGACCGAACTCCACGCCCTCATGCCGCCGACCATGCCGCTGAAAGGCCCGGCCTCCATGCTTTCCCAGAGCGGAAATGTCGGGGTGCAAATGCTCGCCTGGGGAACGGATGAGGGGGTCGGCTTCGACAAGTTCGTCAGCAGCGGCAACGAGGGTGATCTGAACAGCGCGGACTACCTGGCCTATTTTGCCCATGATGATGCCACCCGTGTAATTCTGGCTTATCTGGAAGGCATCGGACCAGGTATGGATCTTTACCCCATAGCCAGAGAAGCTGCCTTGCAAAAGCCCGTGCTGTTGTTCAAGGGGGGCAGGACCCAGGCCGGAGGAAAGGCTGCCGCCTCCCACAGCGGGGCCATCGCCGGTTCCAACCGGGTTTTCAAAGCAGCCATGCACCAGGCCGGTGTCATCCAAATCCAGACCAGCCAGGCCATGATGGACTGCGCCAAAGCATTTTCCAACCTCCCCCTCCCGCAGGGGAACCGCGTGGGTATTCTGACCCGCGGGGGCGGCTGGGGCGTGATCACATCCGATGCCTGCGAAGAAAACGGTCTCCATGTGCCCCCCTTGCCCGAGGACCTGATCAAAAAGTTTGACAGTCTTCTGCCCAGCTATTGGAGCCGGGGAAACCCTGTGGACATGGTGGCCACCATCTCCCATGACCCGTTTCTGGAATGCCTCGAAATCCTGGCCAATTGGAACGATATCGATGCCATCATCGCACTGGGGGCGGTCAGGGCCACGGTCAAGTTTCCTTTTTCAGACAAGGTCACTGGCCCGCCGGAAGTGACGGACACCATAAAAAAAGCCCTTCGATTCAGGCAAGCCATGGCTGCCCAGCCGGACGCGATACTGACCGGTATAAAAAACCTCACAAAGCTTACCGGAAAACCCATTGTGGCGGTCTCCACCGGCCCCGACATCCTGCACCGTGAGACCTTGCGGGATTACCAGGTCGTATCCTTTCCCACACCGGAACGTGCGGTGAGGGTTATGTCTCATATGGTTGATTATGCGGCCTTCAGGCGAAAAAACGCCTTGCATGAAAATTGATGACAATTCGGAAATCTCTCAAATCAGCGACCTCCGGCAGAGCCGGAGGTATGAGGAAGGCCCCTCGAAGGGGCCGGCTCTGCCGGAGATCGCTGATTTGTATTAGGAGCCAGCAACGACTAATATTAATTGCGGCTTTGTAACCGCTTATAGGCAAATCTATGAAAGGATAATGAAAATGGATATCATTCAGAAAGCCTTTGACCGGGGGGCTAAAAACCTGTCAGAGTATGAATCCAAAATGGTACTGGCGGCCTACGGGATACCGGTTACCCAGGAAAAGACGGTTAAAACCGAGGCCGAAGCAACTGCTGCCGCGGCCGAGATGGGCTATCCAGTGGTCCTGAAAGGGTCGGGCGAGACCGTGAGCCACAAAACCGAGCTGGACCTGATTTCCCTGAATATAAGGGATGACCAGGATCTTATGGCGTCATTCAGGGGGTTCAAGGAGCGTAAGGATGTCTCTGTAGAGGAATTTTTAGTTCAGCAGATGGTTAAAGGAAATCGTGAACTCATGGCCGGCCTGAAGAGAGATTCTCAGTTCGGCCCCTGTGTAATGTTCGGCCTCGGCGGCGTGCTGGCTGAGATTCTGGACGATGTGGCCATCAGGGTCGCGCCCCTGTCCGAATTTGACGCCATGGACATGATGGGAGATATTCGGGCCAACAAAATCCTTGACGAATTCCGCGGTAAACCGGCTGTTGACCGCGATGCGCTGGCTTCCCTCCTGACGGGCCTCGGCAAACTGGGCCTGGAGAATGAAACCGTAGCCGAGGTGGATATCAACCCCATCAAACTGATCAACGGAAAGCCCGTGGCCGTGGATGCCCTTATCGTTCTGGACCAAGCATAATAACGAACTACGGGCCAGAACTACCAGAACCCCAGAGCCCCAGAGAACGGAACTACAGAAGGTCAGTGCCTCTGAACTCGGAATGCGGAATGTGGAATGCGGAATTTGAGGACGGAGCCACAGAGGACAGAACCACAGAACTTCAGAGCCCCAGAAGACAGAAGCCGGAAGATGGTAAGAACGTGGTCTGTGGTCGGTAGCCTGTGGTCGGAGTTGACGGTGGTCTGTCGTCAGTGGTCTGTTGTCTGACCGCAGGGAGCTTAACCCGCAACCCGTAACTCGACACCTGTAACCCGAAACCAGGCAACAGTGACAACTTTTAATCAGGACTTGACCAAATAAACAAAAACCACAACGTATTCCAGGTTTAAACCTGTATCCTTAACGATCGGAACCATCCATGACCTCAGACAATACGAACGCGCTTGCGGGCATCAGCGTCGAAAACACGGGGAAAAACAAGTACAGCATCCGCTGGGACACGTTGGGGAATAATGACACGGTCCAGATATTTGTGGGTGATTCGCCTGCAACCGTTGATATGCAGACGCCTGTCGCGGAAGCCAGGGGGCGCAACAGCATTGTCGTTTCCCTGCCTGAAGATTCTATAAACCCGTACTTCAATATTGCGCCAAAGGGACACCGGGGTGTTGTCTGGGCACGACGCCGGCTGCCTCTGGCAACCTCCTACAACTTCAGGGATATCGGCGGTTATCTGACCAAAGAGAATCAACGGATGCGCTGGGGGTTAATATTCCGCTCCGCCCACCTGGCAGAACTTACGGACGACGACCACGAGTTGCTTGGCCGCATCGGCATCAAACTTGTCTGCGATTTCCGGACCTTTGAAGAAGCCGAAGCCCAGCCGGACCGGTTGCCGGCGGACGGTTCCATGGAATACCTGCACATGCCCATCGCCCATGGTAAATTCGACCCTGCTGAAGCTATCGGCAGAATCAAGCAAGGCGATATCAGCTGGCTCACCGACGACTTCATGACCAACAATTACCTCAAGCAGATTGATGATTTCGCAGATCTCTGGAAGCAATTTTTCGAACGGCTCATGGACCATTGCAGCCGACCGCTGGTATTTCACTGCACGGCCGGAAAGGACAGGACCGGCGTCTGTGCAGCCCTCATTCTGCTGTCTGCCGGTGTTCCGGAATCCACGGTGATCGACGACCATGCTCTCTCCAACATATACAACGCCCCGGTTATCGACCGCATCAAACAGGAGATCAGGAAATTCGGGATCAACCCGGATGATATGCAATCCTATCTGTCCGCACCCCGTGAAGCCATGCAGGCGGTAGTGGCACATCTCAGGAAGAACTACGGGTCGGCCAAGGAATACCTGGTCGAGAAAGCCGGGGTCGACCGCCGGGATCTCGAGGAACTGATGCGGGAAATCACGACAGCAGAATAGGAGCAGTTCGAAAGGCATCCATCCCGAAAACACGAAATGTTAGAGATAATTGAGAAGCCGAGAGATGAAGCTGATAGGTTATAGCTGATAGCAAGCTATGAGCTATGACCTATCAGCTAAGAGCTCATTTGTCTCACTTAACCCTTGAATCCTTATTTGGCAACGATAGCGGTTGTCAAAATACCGTTCAAAATGCCTTAAGAGACAAATATGTCACAGCACGTCCCTAACGACATTCGCGACAGGGGCACCATAACCCATGAGGATGTCCTGGGCCTCAACTTCATTCGCAAACCATCGCCGCATCATTTCAGGGGGCATTTTCGCGAAGGCCTCAGATCGCGGATCATTCAGGTGCTGGACCCTTTTGATGTCGAGGCCGAAACAAACGGTCTGATGCAGGCGGGCATCAAACGCTACCCCCTGGCACGCCCTCTCAGGATGCTGAGGATCTTCCGCAAACCCATATCCTCCCTGATGGATATTACGGACGAAATCGTCAATTACCAGATCATTCAGAAGCACCTGCCATCTGCCTACTATGCTTCTTCCAGTGAATTTCTCGTGGATTACATAAAACCGGATAAATGTGAAATCGTCCTCTGCGGCCTGCAGGAGTTTGTGGACGGTGAAGCCCTTGATCCGTGGAACCCTGAAATCCTGGAGAGTATCCGGTCTTATTACCGCAGCCATATCCCGCCAGGCCATGGTGCCGTGGAAGTGTTTGTCGACCGCAAGATCGATATACTGCAACAGCATACCCGGGCATTCATACAGCATCTTAAAAACATGGCGCGTACCGCCCGGCGCCTGCCGGACCTGGCCGGCGTTGGCAACATACTTTATACACCGGCCGCCACCATCCACCTGGTGGACATCAACAACATATCTAAGATACCTGCCAGCGATGACATCCCCATCGACGACAAGGAATATCCTGCCTGCGACAAATCCATCGAAGCGCTTTCCCTTATCGAAAAAGGGATACTGGGGCGTCCTGTTGACCTGCAGGAAGATCTCTACCGTTTCTTCCTCAATCCCGAGCGCATGCAGCGGGTCAAGGACATAGAAAAAGGGTTTAAAGCCCGCATTACTGCCCGGGGCCCATATCCACAGCCCTGAACAGATCTTTCATTTTCTTAGTTCTTCCTTTACGGCCATCCCAATTTCTTCATAGGTATACGGTTTTCTTATGAATTTACCCGCTCCTAACCGCTGAGTCTCTTTGACCCGTTCGGTTTCTGAATACCCGCTTGCAATAATGGCCTTCTGGTTTGGGTTGAGTTTTTTGATTCTTCTATAAGTTTCCATGCCGTCAATCCCCGGTTCCATAATCATGTCCAAAACCAATAAATCAGCAGCATTTTCTTTCAGGTATTCAACGGCATCTTCACCATTTGAAACTGACCTCACGGAATAATTCAACTTTGTTAAAATTGCTGAGGCGATCTCCCGTTGCTCACTGTCATCGTCAACAACTAATATCATCTCCTTTTCGCCAAAATATTTTTCAACTGGAATAACTTCTTGTTCTGTTTTTTCTTTACCGCGGCTAACCGGAAAGAATAGAGAGAATGTCGTCCCCTCACCTTCAATACTTTCAATGTTTATGTGGCCGTCGTGATCATGGATTGTCCCCCAAACAACCGCCATTCCAAGGCCCGTACCACTCGTGCCCATTACTTTTTTAGTAAAAAATGGTTCGAATATTCTTGTAAGGTCTTCCGGGGCTATACCGAATCCGAGATCCTTAATTTCTAAAACAATATATTCACCCTCTTTAACTACCTCATAGCCCTGAATGGGCGTAACGACATATTGGTTGTGCGTCGAGATGGTGATTTCCCCTCCGGTTGGCTGGGCTTCAGCTGCATTTATAATAAGATTCATTATCATTTTTGTCAGCTGAGTTGCGGATCCTTCAATATACATAAGGTCCCCGTCAAGGTCAGTCTCGATAACGACTTTAGAATGGAGGGACGTTAGCTTTTCATATTCCGCCGACTCCAAATATTCCCGGATGACATCATTTAACTTTACTACGGTCTTTTCTTTAACGCCTCTTCTGGCAAGTGTTAAAAGGTCCTGAACAATTTCGGCAGCCTTCTTACCGGAACTATGGATTCTCTGAAGGGGCTTTCTTAAGGGGTTGTCTTCTGGAAGATCCATCAATAACACCTCCGGGTAAGAAACGATCCCGGACAACACATTATTAAGGTCATGGGCAACGCCGCCGGCCAGCAGGCCGATGGCTTCCATTTTCTTTAATTGTTGAAGCTGCCGTTCAAGTTGTTCCTGTTCGGTGATATCACGGATAACACCCTGGACGACCAGACGGTCCCGGAAGGTTACTGCTGATGTAGATATCTCTACACGGAGGGTTGAATTATCTTGATGCACTGAATTATAAACCTGACGCTCCGAACTTAACGACTGCCCCTCAAACCGTGCCTGAATACGCTTTCTAACCCGTTCGTGATCCACGGAGGAGATGATGTCCCAAACGGTTAGCTTTAAACCTTCTTGAAGTGTATACCCATATATATCACAGGCTCTCTGGTTTAGAAAAAGGAACTGCCCGGAAGGAATCTCACAAATAAAAAATCCCTCAATCGTATTTTCGACCAAAGATCGATAGCGCTTTTCGGTATGTTTGAGCTCTTCTTCAGCCTGCTTCGCCTTGGTTATATCTCTCAAGTGTTCAACGACATATGAAATTTCACCTTGTTCACCTAAAATGGGATATGCCCTCACATCCAACCATACCCCTTTTTCCGCCATATACTTTTCAATACCGGCCGGCTTTTTTGTTCGGTAGGTCTCGGTGGTAGCACAGTCGTCGCAAGGTTTTTTACGACCGATGAGTTCGAAGCATTTTTTATCTTTGATTTCTTCATCCGTTGAACCAATAAACTTATATCCGGCTGCATTGTAGCGAATGATACCGTGATGTCTGTCCTGGATACCAATGATATCGGGAATGCTGTCAAGTACCGCTTCCAGTAGAAGCGACGTTTCCTTTTGATTGTTATCTGATTTATCTAAAGCCCGAACTATTTTCTCGAGGTCTGTTTTTTTCTGGATCAATTGCTGCTGGGCTTTTTCTCTCGCGTGTTCATAAAAATAGGATAGTCCGGATACTACCAAAAATGAAAAGACAAAGCGTATTTTAAAATCCTTTGAATATGTTACTATGGCCGATGAATAATCCTGAAGGAAAAATACAATAATGGCGATGGCAAATAAGGCAGATGTCAGAATTGCGCCTTTTTTTGACCCGAGAAGAAATGAAGTCACTAAGGGAAACGTGTAATACCATAAATGCCCTGTATTGTTTGCCCCTCCAGCGGCAAAAAGATAGACAAACAACATCCCGACGACAAACAAACCAAAATAACTGTAATAAATATGATATCCGGTTCTTTTCAAACTCAGGCAAGTAGCAATCAATATAACCGCTACCGATAAATCGAAATACCCCAGGGTCAGGTTGTCTTCGGCGAACGCCAAAATTCCGAGTGGTATCAGCGCTGTTATGCCGATTAGAGAAATGATATATACGAGAATAGCCCTTTGTTTTATCTCGATGTCATCGCCGTTATTTTGGCTCCCTTTAGTAAGGTTTTGTGTGGACTGCAGGGAAAGTCTGTCAGACATTGGATAGTCCTTAAGAATTGTTTGGTACAGAAAATTTTAAAAACGGAACCGTATATCAGGGGGGCATGTCTTGTCTCCCATACGGTCTAGTTGGAGAACATTTAAGGTGTCAGAAAATGAGTCCTTTGTACAGGAAAATCTCATGATATCTGGACTCAAGACTTCCCATGCAAGATTTACAATATGCTGGCATCTTGCCAATCTAAAGAATATTCTTGACATGCATGCCGAGTAAATTTATTTAGAATATCTAATTTTTATTTATTCTAAATATTAGATATTCTATTCAATATCGAGAGGACTATATGCAGGAAACAGAATCTTTGCGCCTGGCGCGTTATATCATTACCAACGGCAAGGTAATTCAGGACAAAATTATTCGCCTGCACGCCCTTCAATTGGGACAGGGCCGCTACAAAAGCATGTATAAGGACATCACCATGGCCCAGTTGCAGACAATTATTTGCATCTACAACCACGGCATGGTGTCCATGACCGAACTGTCGGCAAATACCGGCGTTTCGCCGCCATCGGCCTCCGTCATGGTGGACCGCCTGGTGGAAAAGGGCATTCTTGTACGCGAGCACAGTGCTCAGGACCGCCGCAAGGTGATGGTGAAAATTTCTGCCAAGGCTGTCAAGGGTATCCAGCAGATTGAAACGGGAATTCTGCAATCCTTTGCAAAACTGGTGGATGATATCGGATATGAAACCGCGGAAAAATGGTGTGAAGTGCTGGATAAGATCAAGGTCGTCCTTGAGGAAACACCATCGTGATTACACGAAGTGTAAATTGAACTTAGAAATTAGGTGACCCCAAATGGAGATCAAAAAGCTGAAAAATTCGTCCCGCCCGGTCAGATATGTGCTCTTGCGCATTGTCCTCTGCATTGTCATCCTGTTGGTCGGGGTCGTTGCCATGGCCAAGCTTGCCAGCCTGAAAAAACCGCCGGCTGAGGCGGTTTCCCGGGAAAGGCCCATGCGGGTTGAGGGCCTCAAGGCCGTTTTCGAAAATATTGATGTATTCATCAATAGTTACGGCGAAGTCCACGCCCTCGATGTGGTCGCCATATCGCCTGAAGTCTCCGGAAAAATTGTGGGGGTTCACCCCAGGTTGGAACTCGGTGAAATCATTCCCCAAGGTGAAACCCTTTTCAAGGTTGATGACCGGACCTACCGGATGAACCTCGTGGATGCACGCTCTGCCGTCACCCAGCTGAAAGCGTCCGTGCAGCGTCTTAAAAAGCAGTATCAGATCGACCAGAAACGCCAGAAAACCATCGAAAGGAACCGGGAACTGGGCCGCGCTGAATATGAGCGCATCAAAAAGCTGTACAACACAAGAAAAGTGGGAAGCCAATCAGGGGTGGACAAAGGCGAACAGGCCTACAATGCGGCCTCGGATGCTGCCGACCAGATGGCCAGCCAAATCGCCCTCTACCCGATCATGATCAAGGAGGCAGGAGGCGGTCTTGCTTCGGCCATGGCCCGGATGACCCTGGCGGAAATCAACCTCAAACGTTGCCAGGTGGCAGCCCCCTTTGAAGGGCGTGTTAAAAGTGTCGGTCTTGAAACAGGCCAGTTTGTGTCGCCCGGTCAAAACGTGTTGACCCTGGCCAACGATTCCGTATTGGAAATTCATGTTCCCATCGACAGCCGCGATGCCAGGAAATGGCTGATTTTCAAATCTGAAAGTTCCCAAAGCAATGGGGCCTGGTTCGCCGACCTGGCCCCCCTGCCCTGTAAGATTCGTTGGACGGAGAACCCCAAAAAACACATCTGGGAAGGACGCCTTAACAGGGTGGTGATGTTCAAACAGCAGACCCGAACCTTGACAGTGGCAGTCCGGATTGAGGCTGCCGCGGCAGGCCGCCCGGACAAAACAACGCTGCCCCTAGTGGAAGGTATGTTCTGCTCTGTGCAGATACCCGGTAAAACGCTCGAGCATGTGGTCCGCCTGCCCCGCTGGGCAGTTAGTTTTGACCAAATGGTTTACATCGCCGATGCAGAGAGCCGCCTGCAAACGGTACCCGTGCATGTTGCCCGGGCTGAGGGGGAAAGCGTATACGTTTCCAAAGGGTTGAACCCGGGAGATACGGTCATCACCACGCGCCTGATAGACCCCTTGGAAAACGCCCTGCTGGAGGTGGATTTAAAATGAAACGTGTCATCGCCTCGTTTGCCCGCAACATTGTCTTTGCCAATATCCTGCTGATATTAATCTTTCTCGCCGGGGGGTTTGCCGTCAAGTACATGGTTCGGGAAAACTTTCCCGAATTTGAACTTGATATGATCACATCACGGTGCCTTTTCCAGGGGCCGATCCCGAAGAAATCGAAGAGGGCATCAACCGTAAAATAGAAGAAGCCGTGGAGGGGGTCGAAGGCATCAAACTGCTCACCACCTACTCCAGCGAAAACTCAGGCACCGCCCTCGTCGAAGTCAGGGAAAGCTATGATGGCGAAAAAGTCCTCGACAGGCTCAGAACCAAAATCGAGGCCATATCCACCTTTCCGCTGGATGCTGAAAAGCCCATCATTACCGAGCTCGTCACCAAGGACCCTGTCATGCTGCTTTATCTTTCCGGGGACATGTCCGAACGCAGGATCAAGGAGTGGTCCGAACGCATAAAAGATGAACTCCAGCAATTGAAGGGAATCTCCCAGGTGGCGGTCTTTGGTGATCGCGAGTATGAAATCGCCATAGAACTCTCGGAACAGCGCCTGCGGGAGTACGGGCTCTCCTTCAACACGGTAGCGGACGCCGTCAGGCGGAGCAACCTGAACCTGGCCGGAGGGACCATCCGGACCGTGGGTGAAGAAATCCGTGTGCGCACTATCGGGCGCAAGTACACCGGCGAGGAACTGGCCTCCATCGTGGTGTTGGCCACCCCCCAGGGGGAGATCATCTCCCTCGACCGTATCGCCAGCATCAAAGACGGTTTTACAGAAGACCCCATCCAGGCCATCATAAACGGCCAGCCGGCCGTCCTGGTCATCGTCTATAAAACCAGCGAGGAGGATTCCCTGGCCATTTCCGACGCCACGCAAACCTTCATATCCCGGAAACAGCTACTGCTTCCGCCGGGCATCAATCTGGAGGTTCTATATGACAACACCGAGATGCTGCGGGCCCGTATCAACCTGCTGGTTAAAAACGGCATTATCGGTTTGAGCATTGTGTTCCTGCTGCTGTGGGTCTTCCTGAATGCCCGGCTCTCTTTCTGGGCCGGCATGGGTATTCCCATTGCCCTGTCCGGCGCCATGGCTATCCTGTGGGGATTGGGAGCCACCATCAACCTCATCTCCCTGTTCGGTCTCATCATGGTGCTGGGGATTGTCGTGGATGACGCCATTGTCGTGGGTGAGGCCATCTATGTGCACCGCAAACAGGGGAAACCGCCCATAAGGGCTGCTGTCGATGGTATCAGCGAGGTGGGGCTGCCGGTGATTGCCGCCGTCCTCACCACTATCGTGGCTTTCGTTCCTCTGGCTTATGTTGCCGGTATCATGGGCAAATTCATTGCCATCCTGCCGGTGGTAGTCATTGCCTGTCTGGCAGTTTCCCTGGTGGAGTGCCTCGTCCTTTTGCCGGCCCATCTGAGCACCCTGCCCGACCCTAACCAACCTAAAAAGCAAACCCACATCCTCACCCGCCGTCTTGAAATCTTTCACCGCCTCACCAGCTCGGGCATGGAATGGTTTGTAGAAAAAATGTATAAGCCCTTACTGGCCAAAGCCCTCACCTGGCGCTACGTTTCGCTCTGTTCAGCCATGGCTGTCCTGCTGCTCACCTTCGGGCTGGTGAACAGCGGCATTGTCAAATTCGAAGTCATGCCCGAAATCGACGGATTTATCATGACCGCAACAGCAGAGTTCCCCGATGGCACCCCACCTGAAATCACACGTCAGGCCATAGCGCAGATAGATGATGCGCTCCTGCGCCTGGTTGAAAAAACAACAACCAAAAGCGGGGCGTCCTTGGTCAAAAACCGCCTGGCAATAGTGGGGCAGACCATGGGGGAGATTCCCGATCATGGCCCCAACTTCGGCGCGGTGCAGGCCATCCTGCTGGAATCGGAAAACAGAGGCATCCACAGCAAAGATTTGATGGTGCGGTGGGAAGAAGAAATCGGTCTGATTTCAGGCATCAAGTCCCTCACCTTCCAGGGCATGGCCACCGGCCCGCCGGGGGCACCCATTGAAGTCTGGATTCAAGGCTATGCCATGGATGACATCCTGGCCGCGTCCGAAGATCTCATGCAAAAGTTAAAACAGTTTGAAGGGGTTTATCAGATCCGGTCCGACTACTCACCGGGCAAGAATGAAATTCAGCTCTCACTGAAACCCGAAGTCAGACCCCTGGGCCTGACCGTGGATGACCTGGCCCGGCAGGTCTTCACCGGCTACTATGGTCAGGAAGCCCTCAGACTTCAGCGGGGGCGGAACGATATCAAGGTCAAGGTGCGCTATACAGCCGACGAGCGCGCACGCATATCCGATTTTGAAAACATCCGCATCCGCACCCATACCGGCCTGGAAATTCCTTTGACATCCGTCGCCAACATCTCCTTTTCACCAGGCTACTCCACCATTATCCGCACCAACGGCATGCGGCGTGTTGCCGTCAGTGCCGGGGTGGACACCAACAAGGCCAATGCCAATGAAATTTTCAGCGAGCTTAAGGCCACCTACTTCCAGGAATTGTCCAACCGCTACCCGGATTTGATTATCGCCCTCCAGGGAGAGCAGAAAAAGATGCGCGAATCCTTTGGCAGTCTTTATGTGGGCTTTCCTCTGGCGGTAATCGGCATATACATCATCATCGCCACCATGTTCCGCTCCTACCTGCAGCCGCTTATTATCCTGTTTACAGTGCCTTTCGGCATCATCGGGGCGGTTTTCGGGCATCTTGTGATGGGGTTCAACCTCTCCATGATGAGCATCTTCGGCATGGTTGCCCTGACGGGCGTGGTGGTGAATGACGCCATTGTGCTCATCGAACGCATCAATGAAAACATCGCCGAAGGTCAGCCCTTCTTTGAAGCCATCATCAACGGTGGCGCACGGCGCTTCCGGGCCATCATCCTGACATCCCTCAGTACCATAGGCGGGCTGATGCCGTTGATCCTGGAACAGGATCTGCAGGCCCGCTTTTTAATTCCCATGGCCCTTTCCCTGGCCGCCGGGGTAGCCTTTGCCACGATCCTGACCCTGGTGCTCATTCCGAGTCTATTGACCATTCTGAACGATTTACGTTTGCTGGTCCACCGCTTCAAATACAATACGTGGCCGAAACGGGTGGCCGTCGAACCGGCCCGGGACCGGCATGATGATCCCCTGCACATACCGGCTGCGACCGGACCGAATTCATTGACCGCCTCAGGCGCAACCATTGGAGAATGAACACAATAAATTTTTGCTCAGCTTCAAGTGAAAAAAGATCCCATGGCGTTCTGCATGGCGGGGTTATCTCCTCCGTACTGGATGCCACCGGCGTACGCATGGAATTGCACAATGATATCGAAAAACTTATTGCGGTGGGAACCGGAACCTATGTTGTCGGATAAACCGAATGCGGAATTCGGAATTCGGAATCCGGAATGGGAATGAAGGACAGAGAACAGAACCTCAGAGGCGGAAAAGCGGAACATCGGAAGGTAAGAACGTAAGAGGGTAGGAAAGTGGTCAGTAGTCGGTAGCCTGTGGTCGGAGGACGGAGGGACAGAGCCACAGAGCCTTAGAGCCCCAGAGGACGGAAGGCTGAGGGCAGAATCATTAACAATTAGCTATTAGTTATCAGTAAATTCCGGTTAGGTTTTTGCATTAACTTGTTGTAATTGTTGTTCTTTGAAATTTAGGTCAGACAGTTTATCGAAAAAGCCAGTTCGTAATTCATTTTGTATTTGTATGCGTAATTGGCGCACGCGTTTGATGGAAACTCTTTCGTTATATTGGCGATGGCAGTAAATCGCCAACAATAAATAGGTGATCAGGCCAGCAAGAATTTGTACCATCAGTCCGTGCTCACTTCTGGCAATTAAGTGATACACCTTGAGGTGTCTTTTCCACCAAGCAAAAAAGTTTTCGATGTCCCAACGCAGTTTGTATGCAGCAGCAATTTGTTCGGCAGTTAAATCATAGCGATTGGTGGCGATCCAGTATTTGACACCTTCTACCTCATAACCAACCAGGCGCAGAGGTTCTTCAGTCTTATTGATTTTAGTAGTACCCAGTACAACAACTGCGTCAAAAAAGACGATGCTGTCAGGGACAATGCTATTTTTCTTAACGATAGTTTTTTTCGTGCCAGCTTTAATCCGGCACATAAACAATGTTCCATCATGCTGCCATTGGTCAAAGCGTTTATGGCTTTGGTAACCGCGGTCCATAACGCCGGTTTGATCCTCAGAAAGAATTAAGCTGACGAAAGGTCTTTCAGCGCCATTGCCGTCGGTAAGATAAATCTTTCTTGGAATCGCCTGGTTCAGATCAAAGCCGACATGGACCTTGGCTTTTTTTGAATTTTTACGGTAGTCGGCCCAGTGCATTGATAAGGTAGCATCGATCAGGGAACCATCGATGGCTACCAGATTGCCAAGTCCGGGATATTTCTTGGGTAATATTTTTGAGGCTTGGGCTTGCAGACTTTGATAGACATGCATGAACTGCTCAAGCCCTCGGCTGTTGGTGGCCTCTGAAAAGCTACTTTTTTTGATTCCGCTTTCTGGAGCGATTTCACTTTTGGCAAAATCGTCTTGTTCCAGCACCTGTAAGAGGTGTTGAGCTGAGTGGTGTTCTTCAAGGTGGAAGAATACGAGCGCCCGCAGATGTTCTTCAAAACTCATCTGCAATGGTCGGTTACCTCGAGCATTAAGTGCTGGCATCTGGGACATAGCCTCAATAACTGGTTGAAAAAAAGAGTAAAATTCCAGTGTGTTACGCTTTTTGAAAGGGTCGAATGTGTGCGGCATTTGTAACCTCCTGTTATTATTAGGTATACAAAATTTTTCCGCATATTAGCGACCATTTGTCAAGCAAAATATGAAGTTTAACCTACTGATTTTAATTTATTTTTATGCAATTTCCTAACCGGAAATTACTG
>JAOZRT010000136.1 GCA_029940035.1 Desulfobacterales bacterium | reverse complement strand
TATGATTAAACGGTGTAACCATAAAAGGTTACAATAATTATCAGGGGGCATTTTACATTGACGATATGTGGAAAATGACCTACCACATGAAAATGAAAAATTCATCCATGATCCCTGCTACGACATGCCTTACAGAAAGCTTCAGAAACACCTGAACCGTCAGCCAATAGGCCTTGCAGGGAGAGACCTGCCAGCAGACAGACCGGAAGGAAACCTGCATGGCCATAGGCCTGTATCAGGATGCCTCGTGATACTGCCAGATGCGTCCGCCGTCAACGACCAAATCCACGCATGTTACGTACCGCCCGTCTTCGCTGGCCAAGTACAGAGCGGCCTTAGCTATGTCTTCGGGCAAGCCTGAAATTCCCAGAGCGTTGGCCTTGCTCAGACTACCTTTAAGTTTTTCGAGTTTTTTGGCATTTACTTCATCGTCCAACATATTGGCAACCTCAGAGCCCCCCCAGAAGATGGGCGTGGCCACGGCACCTGGTGAAATGCTGTTGACCCTAATGCCGAAGCGGCCGAGTTCATTGCCGGCGACCTTGGTCAGGTGGGTAACAGCGGCCTTGGCCGCACTGTACAGATAAAAACCCTGATTGTTCCTAAGAGCGGCGATGCTGGAATTGTTATGGATTGAAAACCTGTATGGCTAATATAATAAAGGCAGGGCGAATTCGAAAATAGAGTCGCCCTGCCCTTAAATTGTCTTTAAATATAATCCTAAGCCAAATTTTTGCTGGCCTTAAATGTTACCGCATTTCTGCCCTTAATTTTGATCTGTTCACCTGTCTGAGGATTCCGGCCCTGGCGGGTTTTCCGATAAACCTTCTTGAAAGTGCCAAAACCGAAGACAGTTACCTTGCTGCCGCGCTTTTTCAGGCCACTTTTGATTCCATCAAGGAATGAATCGTAGGCCTTGGCTGCTGCCGCCTTTGAAATACCCGCATCCTTTGCAATCTTTTCAATCATTTCCGCTTTTGTCATGAAACCTCCTCCTTCAGGTTAAAGGTGAACATTGAATTACCGCCCTAATTCATGAACATTTTTAAAACACGATATACGTGAGATCGGCTTGTGTCAAGGATTGGAAATTCCTTTGAAATTTCCATAGGTTTCTTCTGGAAGTTTTGGACGGCTAAATTACCATCGATGTAAAGGTGCTCGTGTCCTTTTTATGGATTAGGCAGATCCCTCCACATCGTGAATAACGTTGCCGCCAAGGTAGGTTTTCAAAACTTGAATATCCTTGATTCCCGACGGATCGATCGTTGTAGGATTATCAGAAAGCACGATAAAATCAGCAAATTTACCTGAGCAGATCGTGCCTTTGCGGTCTTCCTCATAGCTACAGTATGCGGCATCTGTGCTATACGCTTTCACCGTCGTGGATACTGGTCACCCCTTCCTGGTTGAAGTGTCCCACTGCCTGGGGGATCATATCTATAAATACAGAAACATCGGGTTTGGGGAGAAAACGGGCGATCATATTCTGGGCCGCCGGTTCCATTAACAAACCTGTAGGTTCGCCATTTTCGTCTTTGTCTATCGTTTACCTCTTCCTTTATATTTCCCCATAGACAACATTGCCACCTACAATAGTTGCCAAAACGCCAATGTCCTTGATTTTGATTTGGTCTACTTTTAACGGGTTGGCGTCAAGTACCACCAAATCAGCTAGTTTGCCGACCTCCAGAGATCCTTTGTGATTTTCTGCAAATGCCTGAAACGCCGCATAGGTAGTTACACTTTTTACCGCTTCCAGCACGGGCACGCACTGGTTTTCTCCGAGAACTTTTCCTGAAGAGGTGATCCGATTCGCCGCGGACCAGATCGACAACAACGGATCGATAGGGGTCACCATCGGGTCATTGTGACAGGTAAAGGGCATATTCCGGACATAAGCGCTATTGCATGGGTCGATCCTTTCCGCCCGGTGCGGACCGAGAAAAAGATCACGATGCCGGTCTCCCCAATAGTAAGTATGCGTGGCAAAGAAGGATGGGATGATTCCCAACCGTTGCATCCTGTCCAGTTGATCTTCCCTGGCCGTTTGGCAATGGACGATAATATGTCGAGCGTCATTTCGGGGATAGGCTTTTTGAGCAGACTCGATCGCGTTAATGTTGTCTTCGATCGTTGCATCTCCGTTGCCATGGATGGCGATTTGCCAGCCTTGCTTGTGCTTTTCAAGAACTACCTTATGAAGTTCATCGGCCGGAAATATGGAATACCCGCGATATAGGGGTTCCTTTGGTTGATTGGGATGTGGCCGGTGGTAGGGCGATGAAAGATAAGCAGTGTAACATTGGATGCTGCCGTCATTAACTATTTTATATGCACCAAGGGTTATCATACGATCTTCGGTAAGTGGCGTGCCACTAACATGGGTAGGATATGGATCCACAGGATGGGTATGCAGGGGCCAGACTTCAACCCTGGTCTTAAGAGCGCCACTCTGATGGGCAAATTTCAGGGCGTCAAGAACCTTGGGCAAAGTTGCTCCGTCCTGGGTGCTGGTGGCGCCAGCAGCCAAGTAAATATTACTCCCGTTTTCAATGATTCCCAGGACATCCTCAGGGGATGGTTCCGGAAATCCGAGATTTACAATCTCATAAGCAGGCATTTCCTCTAACACACCATTGGGCTTGCCATCTTTGTCCTTTAAATATCTTCCACCAACGGGTTGGGGTTCATCACCCGTGAGACCGGCCCGATCAATAATCAAGCTGTTCACGACTGCAACATGGCCGGACATGTGGTAAATGTAAACCGGGTGTTTTGTGCTCACTTTATCTAGTTCTGTTCTTGAGGGATGACGCTGTTCCTTGAGCAGGGTGTCATCATAACCGAATCCAATAACATCTTCACCCTCTGGTGTGCTATCCGCTTTTTTCTTCAGGGCGGCCACCAGTTCGTCCATGGTTTTGATGTGGCCCACAGGCGGACTGTTTAAGTCCACGGCCTTTGTCTTGAAAAAAGAGTTGAACATAAAATGGCCATGAGCGTCTATGAATCCTGGCAGAACGGTTCGCCCTTTCAAATTGAATGTCTGGGTATGCGCCTCTTTTAAGGCCAGAATTTCCTCGTCCCTACCAATGGCAATGATTCTGTCGCCAGATACCGCCAGAGCATTGACAGAGTTCAAACCGAAGTCCATGGTGACGATATCACCGTTAAAAAAAATTTTATCTGCTTGAAGCATGCATACCTCCAGATGATGTTTAGTATAATTTTACTTGGTGCTTTTATTTAGGAAAATTCAAATTGTATGGATATCCTGGGGAGCTACACCCTCTTCACTTACCCGATGGCAAGCGACCTTATGCTGCCCCTTAATGATTCTTAACAAGGGCATTTTCGAATAACAATGCTTGGATGTATCGGCAAAAGGGCAACGCTGCGCAAACCGGCACCCGGGTGGCGGGTCGATTGGACTGGGGGGATCTCCCTTCAGCTTGACACGTTGTTTTAAAGAATCCGCATCACTGTATATGGATGGTACGGCTGAAAGAAGAGACCACGTGTAGGGATGCAGGGGGTGGCTGAACAGAGAATTACGATCCGCCTGTTCAACTATTTTACCTAAGTAAAGCACTACCACTTCATCGCACATGTGTTGAATCACACCCATGTCGTGAGAAATAAAAAGATAGGTCAAATTCAGTTCTCGCTGAAGGCGAATGAGCAAGTTTAAAACCTGGGCCTGAATCGCCACATCCAGTGCCGATACAGGCTCATCACAGACGATCAGCTCCGGGTCGGTCGCCAATGCTCTGGCAATGCTGATCCGCTGTCGTTGACCTCCGGAAAACTGGTGGGGAAAGGCGGTTTGCTGCTCCGGCCTTAGGCCGACCCGTGAAAACAGTTCCGACACCCGCTCGTGGTGTTGTTGGCGCGATCCTATATTATGTGTCTTCAAGGGTGCCGCAACGATGTTTCCAGCTGTTGCGCGCGGGTTCAACGAGGAATAGGGATCTTGAAATATGAGCTGCATTCGGCTGCGCAGCCTGCGCAGGGGTTTAGGATCAAGTTTAAGCACATCGTTTCCGTCGAATCTTACGCTGCCGGAAGTCGGCTTAATTAATCGCAGGATGGACATGGCTGTCGTAGATTTTCCACAACCACTTTCCCCGACAATACCGAAGGTGGTTCCACGAGACACGCGAAAGCTGACATCATCAACAGCAAAGACCGTTCGGGAACGTCCGAATGGATGAGATTTTGAAAGACGAAAATAGGTACACAGATTTTCAACCTCAAGCAAAGGGCTTTCGCTCATTGGTCTTCTCCTGCAGCCCAGCAGCACACGAAATGGCCGTCTCCGGTTTGAATTTCCTGCGGCATCTGCTCATCACATTGCCTACGTTTTTCCGAACAGCGGGGGCGGAAGGGGCACAGCCCGTCAAGCCGGCTCAGGTCCGGGACGATCCCAGGAATTTCACTTAATTCTTCCCGCTCATGTTCCATATTTTTTTTCAAATGAGGTGTGCATCGGATGAGGCCGCGGGTATAGGGGTGTTTTGGATGATGGATAATTTCATCTACCGGTCCTTCTTCAAATTTGTGCCCGGCGTACATGACCACGACCCGTTGCGTATTTTCTGCAATCACACCCATGTCATGGGTGATCAAAATGATGGCCGTACCCATATCCTGCTGGACATCGCGCAACAGATCAAATATCTGGGCTTGAACCGTGACGTCCAGAGCAGTCGTAGGTTCATCGGCAATCAGAACGCTGGGCTGACAGGAGAGCGCCATGGCGATCATGACCCGCTGACGCATGCCCCCCGACAATTCGTGGGGATAGCGCTTTATAAGCCGTGCGGCCCCTGGAATTTTTACTGCTCGCATCATGGCGACAGACAGTTCCTGGGCTTCTTTTTTGGTTTTCCCCTGGTGACGTATGATGTTTTCGGAAATCTGCATACCAATCTTGAACACCGGGTTCAAAGATGTCATGGGCTCCTGGAAAATCATGGATATTTCATTGCCGCGGACATCCCGCATTTGGATCTCATTCAATTTCAACAGATCGTCGCCTTTGAGCAAAACAGAACCCTCTGATATCAGACCTGGCGGAGTCGGTATCAGCTGCATGGTGGCCAGGGCCGTCATACTCTTCCCGCAACCGCTCTCGCCGACAATACCTATTGATTCGCCCGCCTTAACCGAAAGATTGATGTGATGCAACACGCGCACCGACCCCGTACGGGTTTTGAAGTCAACGCAGAGATCTTCAATCTTCAGTATTGGTTCCTTGTTCATTTCACCAGCCGCAGCTTGGGGTTCAGGGCATCGTTCAAACCATCGCCGATCAGGCTAATGCTCAACACCGTCACAAAAATAGCCAGGCCGGGAAAGGTAACCGCCCACCAGGTGTCCCAGATAAAATCCCGGGAAGCTCCGATCATGTACCCCCAGCTGAAGGCATTAGGATCCCCCAACCCCAAAAAACTAAGTGCCGCTTCAAACAAGATGGCCACACCGACACCCAAGGTAGCCGCCACAATCAGGGGCGGTGCGGCATTGGGCAGCATCACTTTCCACATGATGCTCCAGTTGGTTGCTCCGATGGCCCGCTCCGCCATGACAAACTCGCGTTCCTTGATCTTTAGAAACTCGGCACGTGTCAAACGGGCGACTGGCGTCCAACTGACCACGCCGATGGCAAATATAATGGTGTAGAGGCTTGGTGAAAAAAGGGCAACCAGCACCATGGCCAGCAGCAAGGCCGGGAGTACCTGGAAAAATTCGGTTACCCGCATCAGTAAATTTTCCACCCACCCCCCGTAAAAACCCGCCAAAACACCGATCAGAATACCAATAACCAGGGTAAAGAATGTGGCTGCAAAACCGACCAGGACGGTCGTGCGGGCTCCGTACACAATACCTGCCAAAATGTCACGGCCTAAAAAATCCGTGCCCAACAACAGCTCCTCACCAGGCGGACTCATGGGCGCACCGACCATTTCAAAAGGGTCAGTAGGATAGATCATGGGGCCGAAAATAGTCACCCCCGCAATGAGGATACCCAACCCTAATCCCAGTAGAGCGGCTTTGTTGGACGCAAACATGTACCACGCTTCGAGAAAGCGTCTCGATGGCGCTGCGATTTCATTCATTTTAACATCATCAGCCATGGTTTCACCAAGGGGTCGCCTATTTGATCCGCGGATCAAGCAAGCGATAGGACATATCGGTCAGAAGATTCACCACAATGACAATCAAGGTCGAGAAAAACAAAATCCCCAGCAACAGGGTATGGTCACGCCGCAATATCGCTTCAAACGCCATTTGCCCCATACCCGGCCAACTGAAAACCGTTTCCACCACAACGGCTCCCGCAATCAACTGACTGAACTGCAGGCCCGCCATGGTAATCACCGGCAACACTGCATTTTTTAATGCGTGTTTGTAAACTACGACCCGCTCGCTCAGTCCCTTGCTGCGCGCGGTACGGATATAGTCGGAGCCGAGCACATCCATCATGCTGGCCCGTGCAATCCGGCTGTAGACGGCCAGATAGATGCTGGCCAGGGTAAGGGCCGGCAGAACCAGATGGTGAAGAACATCCAGAAAATAGCTTAGCATATTTCCACTACTCCCGACTTCGTACATGCCAAAACTAGGAAATATGGGCACAAGATAAGAGAAGAGGATGAGCAGCATAATACCGGTCCAGAATACGGGCGCAGAATAGCCGGCCAGGGAGATAAGCGTAACAAACCCACTGAAAAAACTTTTTGGTTTCTGGGCAGCCATAATGCCTAAAATGGTTCCCAAAAAAACCGCCAGCATCAGGGCCGTCAATACCAATATCATCGTTGCCGCTAATCGGCCCATAATCAGCTTGACCACCGGCTGATCATAGGTGAAGGACATGCCTAAATCCCCTTTTGCCATTCGAAGAATATAATTCAGGAGCTGGTGGGGAAAACTTTTATCCAGGCCATAGTCACTGCGCAATTGGGCGATCAATTCAGGCGTTGCACCGCCCATTTCGGCCACAAGTGTTTCCACCGGATCACCCGGGGCGATGTGCAGCAACAAAAAATTGAGCACTATCACGGCCAACAATAAAAGCAGTGAGTAGCTTACTTTCTTTATGAGCGAATAGAAAAATTTCAAGAGCTATTAGCCCCAGTTGGGTTACAAAAAATATAATTGCAATCAACGCTTGCTCATTAAGGCATTTTACCGTCTGTCCAGTACATTTTGTCTGCAGGAGATGCCGCACCCCACACGCTGGTGATGACGTTGTTCAAATTTTTATGGTAGATGGTCTGGTAAGGTGCCTCATGTGTCCAGATTAAGGGTAGATCTTCTGTCAGAATTTGCTGAAATTGGGCATACAGCGCTTTTCGTTCGGCAAAATCGGTCTCCACAGAAGCTTTGGCCATGATTGCGTCAAGCTCTTTATTACAATACCCTGATGTATTGGTCCAGACCACATGCTTTTGATTATCGCAGAGATAGAGCCTATGCACGCCGATCATGGGGTCGCCCCAGCTGTAGATGTTGCTCATGGTCATGTCGTGCTGCCACCCAGCTACATGCTTATACCACGACACAAAGTCTGCCGGCGGCTTCAGCTGAACATCGATGCCCACCTTTTTAAGCTGCGGTTTCATGTATGCTGCCAGGGTGTCCATGCTGTCGGGTTCTCCAGGATACCAGGCTATAGTTGCGGAAAACCTATATCCATCTGCCTTTTTGGGATAGCCGGCTTCATCCAGAAGCTGGTTTGCTTTTTCAAGGTTGAGTGCATAGGTGTTGACCTGGTCGGTGTACCAGGGAAACGAACTGTGCAGCGGTCCGGTTGCCGCTTTTGAAAAGCCGCTGTGCAGCTTTTCAGTAATGAACTTTCGGTCTATGGCATAAGCAATCGCCTGGCGTACCCGGACATCCTTGAACATTTCTTTGCGAAGGTTAAATTCCAGGAAATACACCGGAGCGATTGCTTCATATCCCTTTGATGTGACGACGATGTGCTTCTCTTTCTTGAGGGATTCGATCTGTTTCAACCGCAACCCGCCGTTGAACATAGCCAAGTGGAAATCGCCCTTTTTCATGGCAATAAAATTGGCGTTGGGGTCCTTTATCCTGCGGCCGATAATCCGGTCGAGATAGGGCTGGCCAGGGCGGAAAAAATTGGGGTTGCGTTCCAGGATAAAATAATCGCCTGGCTTGAACTCGGCCAACTTAAAGGGTCCTGATCCCACCGGATTCGTATTGGCCGGATGTTTTCGAATGGGCTGACCGTCACCGTATACGTGCTTGGGAAGGATCGGCAGCAATGCCGGCGACAGCACCATGAAAAGCGCAGGGTGTGGATTGTTGAGTTTGAACACGGCCGTATACTTGTCAGGCGTCTCCACCCGATCCACCGGGCCCAGCATGGAGGGGCCGAAGGAGTGATTGGCTTTAACGATTTCGAATGAAAATGCCACATCTTCCGATGTAATTGGTTTGCCATCATGAAAGGTCGCGTTTTCCACCAGGTGAAAAGTGTAGGTCAGGCCGTCGCTTGATACCTCCCAGGATTTGGCCAGATAAGGAACCGGTTCGAACTTGGTGTTGGTTTCGACCAGGGAAGCGAAGATATTACACCCTGGAACGGCGGTGGCGGCCCCCGATTGAATAGCATGGTTAAAATGAGATGGAAACTGGCCGTACCCCGTTATCAGATCTCCGCCTCTTACGGGAGTACCCGCATACGCAGATGTAAATCCCATCGTCAATACCATGCAGGATAATAACCAAAATGTTGTGCGCCATTTTCTTAACTTTGTTCTCATATTCCCTCCTTTTTGTTGTTCACGATTGCGACTTATGTTTATGGCTGGATGAATATATGGCTTGATTGTAGCACGCTGGTTATGTATAATGTAATTATGTATAATCATAAACACCATAATAGTGTCAACCGTTTTTTTGCTAACCTGGCATGACGTCAAACAATAAAGAGGGGGCTGTTATGAAAATGAGAGACTTGGTTAAACGAACCGGTGTCTCAAGGGAAAAAATTCACTTCTTCACCAGGGAAAAAATGCTCCCCTCTATTGAAAAGCCCAGTCCCAATCAGGCGATCTACAATGAAAAACATGTTGAACGCATCCAGCTGATATTACACCTGCAAGACAAATACTACATACCCATACCGGTCATTAAGCAGATTATCAAACAGCTGGAGACCTCGCCTCTGGAGGAGGAACTGCTCTGGATCAAAACAAGCTACTTCAAACCCATGGATCATTTTTTGCCACAAGAAATCAGAGGAGAAGATGAATTTCTGAAGTTTTCAGGATTAAGCGCC
The DNA here is from genome assembly GCA_029940035.1 of Desulfobacterales bacterium. GTDB lineage: Bacteria > Desulfobacterota > Desulfobacteria > Desulfobacterales > B30-G6 > JAJDNW01. The sequence continues at coordinate 2,157 of JAOZRT010000136.1, read as the reverse complement.
GACAGGCTTGTTGATTTAGAAACGTACGGGATCATTGTTCCTTTATTTGAAAATGATATCAAAGTATATCAACACGATAGCATCAAGCTTGGAAAACTTATCGGGGACATGCGCCAAATTGGAATCTCTCATGAAAAGGGATTCAGCAGAACCGGCCTCAAAGAGGTCCGGGATATGCTCGTTCCAATTATTGATCATACCGTAAAAATATTCGATGGTGGCCGGAATCACAATCAATTACAAAATGATGCAGCGAAAAAACTCGCCAAAAAATCTATAGAATATACATCGCTTTTTATATATCACATGAGCCACTATTTGTTAGAGAATGCACTTGAAAAGTACTTTGATAAAGCCCGGAAAGACATGCCCAAATCATAACAGTATCTTAAAAATACTGAGAAGACATTCTTTTGCTTATACGATTCATGTCAGGTTCCTTGCGCTGGATTAGGATTACCTGAAAATATGGTGCCCCAAACCGGAATCTCTTTCAGATCCATGGGTTCAATTTCAAGGGGGTCGTCTTCGAGAACACATAAATCGGCCCGCTTTCCGAATTCAATGCTGCCGATCTCGCTATCCAGGTGAAGTTGATAGGCCGCTTCGATGGTCATCGCCCGCAGCACATCTTCTACCGTCATGCAATGTTCCGGCCCTAAAACTGTTCCTGAATCAAGGGTCATGCGGTGAACAGTGGCCCACGCTCCAAGCCAGGGAAGTTGAGGGGTACCAGGAGGGTCGTTATGAAAACCCCATGAAACCCCGAGACGCTTTGCCGTGCCTGTAGGCGTCATGTTGTGAGCCCGATCCGGGCCCTGAATTTTCAAATGGGCATCACCGTAGTAGTAAATCTGCGGTGTAAAAAACTGTACGGCCACCCCGAGTTCTTTGGCCTGGCGCAATTGTGATGTGGTAATATTGTAGGCATGGTCGATCCTGTGGCGCATATCCGGTCGGTATTTTATTGACTGGGCCTCTTTAACAGCATCCAGGACTATCTGGCACCCAGGCCGGCTGTTGGCATGGGTCACCGTTGAAAGTCCGGCCTCGTGGCACCTGATCAACATCTCTCTAATTTCTTGAGGATCATTTTCCATATGGCCTTCGGGCGACCCATCCCAGTAGCCAGGCCAGCCAATGGGCGAGGTTCGTGAGATGATGGATCCGTCCGTGTAAAGTTTTACGGGGCCGATGCGAAAAGTTTCCATATCCTCATTCGAGGTCTTTTTTATAAGTTCGATAAAAAGATCAAGGGATCCCGCTTCAATCGCTCCGGTTTTGGCCCAGGGAAGAGCAACAATCCGCAGGTTGCTTTCTGGTGAAGACTGTAGATGTTGAAATATGCCCAGGGACTTCTGAAATCCAAAAGCCCCCACCGCAGCATCACAAACCGTGGTGTACCCTCCCTTGGTAAACAACGGCAGTGTGTATTGTATCTTTTCCTCTGTAATGTTCACAAGATCGGGTAATGCAGGCAGGACAGCCATCAGGCCTTTGGCTTCGATCAGGGTTCCGTTGGGCTTTCCGCTTTCATCGGATTCAATACCGGGCGGCAGGTCATTTTCGGAAATGCCTGCCTTTCTTAATAGTGCGCTGTTGGCCCAGAACCGATGGAAAACAAGATTCGAAACAAGAATCGGTCGTGTCTTCGATACTGCATCCAATTCATCGATGTGCAAAAAGCCCCCGACCTTGTTTTCATCATAGGCCACGGCATAAAGAGGCTCTTCGACAGGCAATTCTTGATCAATATCTCTAAGGCGTTGGAGAACATCCGCTTTGCTTGGATAGACTGAATAAAATCCACCTTCCGGACGTGGCCAGGGAATTTGTGCCACAAAATGGCCGCTATAAATCAAGGCTTGCAGTTCAACATGTGTGTGCGCATCCACAATTCCCGGCATCAAGATTTTATCTTGAAAAGCTGTTTCCATGCGGTAGGCTTTAAACGGTGATTTCTTCAGCCAGTCCACGATCTCTCCAGGCTCCCCAATGGAAAGAATCCGCCCGTCCTTAACTGCAACAGCTCGGGCAAACCGCTGTTCGGGGTTCATAGTAATTATTTTTTTTGCTAAATAGACAGTGATTTGTTCATTCATTTTCATCTCCTAAAGTACATTTAGACATCATTTTTTGTTCACTATCCTAATTTAC
>JAOZRT010000014.1:32954-34185 GCA_029940035.1 Desulfobacterales bacterium | reverse complement strand
ACGAAGTAAAACCTTGGCACTATCCAGGGCTTCACACTGGACTCCCGCCTTCGCGGGAGTGACGAGAGTTTTTTACCTTATTTGCAGGACTAAACAATAGTCTATTTCAAAAAATATAGTTTTAAGAAATGTTCTGGATTGCGGATCAAGCCCGGCATGACGGATTAGGCTGGCCTCTCATCTGGTTAATATATGTGCTGAAAGCGTCATTCCCGCGAAGGCGGGAATCCAGAAAAAGGATAGAGGCACTTATCCAACTACTTGCCGCATCAGCTGGATACCAATCTCTGCTACACGCCCTTTGGGGTCGCTGGCAGGATCATAAGATGCCAGGGTGCAGGCAGCAATGGTGAAATAATCCTTGATAAAGGCTATGGCTTTTATAAGGGTATCCGGCTGCAGTCCGCCGCTGATCTGTAAATGGTTGGCATACACACCATCCAGGTCAAGGATATCCATGTCTATGTGGAGGTAAATTGAATCAACCTGTTGTTTGAGTTTCAGCAGGCTTTTCTCAAACGCTTCTGCTCCGCCTGCATTGAAGTCAAAGGGCGGAACCACCGTAATGGCACTTTGTGCAAACGCTTCTTCCTCAGCCTTGTCCAGATCGACGGCTCCCACAAGTACGATGCGTTCGTCCGGAACAGGCTCGAAACCGGGAATGGTCTTCAACAGCGATTGCCAGCACCGACCCGTGGCCATGGCCAGGGGCATGCCATCCAGAAAACCGCTCAAGGAGAAAAACCAATGTCAAAAATGACAATACTGGAATACCAGGAGAAGGTGGACGAATGGGTCAAAACCTACGGTGTCAGATATTTCTCTGAACTGACCAACCTCGGCATCCTCATGGAAGAGGTCGGTGAGGTGGCCAGAATCATGACCCGCACCTATGGCGAGCAGAGTTTTAAAGAGGGGAAATCCAAACCTGACCTGGCCGATGAGCTGGCAGATGTGCTTTTTGTGGCCGTGTGCATTGCCAACCAGACCGGCGTCGACCTGAATGCGGCCCTTGATAAAAACCTTGAGAAGAAACGCCTGCGGGACAAGGAACGGCACTGGAACAACCCCAAGCTGACCGGAAAATCTAAAAACAACAACCCGGCAGGAGATCGAACAAAACCTTGAACGCGGGCATTGGTTGCCAATAGCCGGTTATCAGTGCTCTTTTCTAACAAAATGCCTTGAACCGCCCTTGTGAAATCCGCTGCGCTCATCATTAGCATGCCCA
>JAOZRT010000014.1:20852-32854 GCA_029940035.1 Desulfobacterales bacterium | reverse complement strand
AGCATGCCCAATGACTTTCATATCTATCTCCCTTCAGGTATTATCGGAGCCGTGCAAAATCGAAGATTCCCCGCGGCAAGCTGCGGATAATACGCTCGCTATTGCGGTTCAGGTATAACGCTATACTTCCGCTGCATAGCGAATATCCTGCAGGGTTTTGCCCAGCTTCCCGGTGTGCAGGCTTTCACCTTTCATGGTTGATTCGCATTCAACCCGGTCGATGGCACCTGTAAAATAGTCATGCGCAGCTGCAACCAGGCGCCCCCCCAGGCCCACGCACTGTTCGGTCAGTTCATCCAGGGACGTCTCCATCTCCTCGCCTGACACGACATCCTGAAAAGGAATCCGCTGCGGAAGGGCGATACCCCCGGTTTTCGAGCTTTCATAAAATCCAGCCACCAACTCCGGCGGCACAACCCCCAGCCGGCACAGAAGACGGAAAACATGGTAGTAAAAACGGCTTCTGATTTTGAGAAAATACCACCGCTGTCTTTCAAGGTGCCTGATGATTGTATCTACATCAACACCCAGAACATCCGGGGCGACCAGGTCCCTCACAAGATGCGGCTGCACCAGTTCCTCCAAGCGAAACCTGTCGTTCATCAGCTGATCTATCAGGGTCTCGTACTGCCAGTGCAGGAAAGAGGTCCTTTTTCTTGCCTGCTCCGGAGCATTGGGCATGTAGCCCGAAATGTAAAACACGATGGGGTGGAACGTGATATCCGCTGCGCAGTGTGTCAAAAACCCGGCTATAAAAGCGAAATCACGCCTGCTTTCTGTTTCCCGGCTGCGGTCCAGCACATCGAAAGCAAAGCGGTTGGTGGGCTGTCCATCGTCCCCGTGCAGCCGGAAGGCCACCCGGCTGAGGTTTTCTTCCCTGGTGAAAAACAGAGTGTCCGGAAATATGGACCCTATATAATAATAATCCAGATGCTCTTTCAGGACCAAGGCCACATCGTCATTCGGAAGGGCCTGCCGCACTTTGTCGGCCAGAAACAAATGGGTATTTTCAAACGGCATACAAATAAATTCCTACAGAGTTAACCCTAGGGTTAAATACCACCCCTGAAAAGCCTAACGGTATTATTATTTGTTCATTTCGTAAGCATTGTTTAAAGGTGCGACATATTTCTCCCAGATGCGGGTGAACCTTTCAGGATTCTGGGTAGGTTTTTTGATCATCTGCATGCAGATGTCCATCTGGGCGTCCGTGCTGCTGGTCTTGGAATAGAGCTGCAGGGCAAATTTTGAAAAATCCCGGATCATGAAATCAAATATCTGGTCCACAAACTCATCTTCGACCTTATAGATTTTCGCATTTTCAATAATCAGCTGTCCATAGGCCACCAGGGTAAACAGTTCCCCCAGAATCAGCAGAAAATCGATGTCGCCCTGCTGGTCTTTGTTAGGCGGCGCGGTCATCAATATCTCCTGCAGGAGTTTGATCTGCTCTTTGAACACCGTGAGGTTGGGCAGATCAATGCTGTTGTAGGCTATGTTGAAATCATGAAAACGAATTTTGCCCAGGCCGCGGGTGGGCCCCTGGTTGAACAGAAAGGTGTCGTCCTCCATGCCGTTGTGCTGATCTATTTCCGGAAACTCGTCCGGGTTGAAAAAATAGTTGGCCATGAACTTGATGATCAGGGCCATGTTGACGTGCACGGTTCCCTCCAGCTTGGGGAGCGCCCTGATATCCTGGGCTGCCATTTCAAAATACATGTCCTTCTCAAATCCCTTGGCCGCAATCACATCCCACAGAAGGTTAATCACCTCTTCGCCCTGGGTGGTGACCTTCATCTTGGTCATGGGAGTGTAAAGCAGGTAACGCCGGTCCTCGGCAGACGCCGCCCGGATATAGTCCGCATTTCTCAGGGCAAACAGCTTCATGGCCGCCAGCCGCGTGTAGGCGTCCACAAACAGCTGCCGGATGTGGGGAAAGTCCGCGACACGCTTGTCGAAAAGGACCCTGTTGGTCGCGTGGGTGATGGCTTCGTAAAAAGCGTGCGTGCAGATGCCGATGGAGGCCCACCCCAGATTGTACTTGCCCACATTGATGGTGTTGAGCGAGGAATCCCAGGCATCACGCCCCCGTGTGAGGATTTCGTTTTCGGTTATTGGATAGCCCTGCAGGGCATACTCGGCGACAAAGTTCTGGGAACTGACCACGTTTTTGATCAGGTCGTAATTGTCGTGCTGAGAGTCCACTACGAAAAATACGTATTCATCGGTTTCGGTGTCCTTGCCGAAGGTCGACACCAGGGCTGCCTCGTTGGCGTTGCCGATGTAGTATTTGCCGCCGTCAGCCACATATTGGCCTTCCCCCAGGGGCGTAAGGGCCATATCACTGGAGTAAAGATCGGCGCCGTGCGTTTTTTCCGACAGGCCGAAGGCAAAAATACCGCCGTCTTCCAGCAGTTTGGCGGTCCTGGCTTTGACCTCCTCGTTGTTGCCCATCCAGATGGGGCCCAGGCCGAGAATGGTCACCTGCCAGGTGTACCAGTACGGCAGGCCGTAAAAACCAAGGATTTCATTGAAGGCGCAGTTTCTGTATGTATCCCACCGGCATCCCTCCCCCCCATGGGCCGAGGGCGTCAGCAGGGTGGAGAAGATCTTTTCCTTTTTCAAAAATTCGATGAAATCGGCATACCACACTTTTCCATGATAATCTGATTTGAGCTTCTCCTTGCCCTTGTTTTCAAAGAATTCAATGGTTTTCAGCATGATCGACCTGGATTTTTCATCCAGGTATTCGTATTTGTTCTCCTTTGGGTTCAAAATCATGATTTTCTTCTCCTTTATTTGTCGTGATGATTCTGTTCACCGTGATTGGTTATGCGATCTGTTTATTACCTTTTTGCATCGAACACAACGCAGTATTTACCATGCAAGCTTCAGGTAATACAAATTGCCTGCATTGTAAAACAAATGTCACATGGAATTTATCCATTGTCATTTATTTTAGTTTGACCCTAAAAATACTTTTCACTCGGCAGAACCAGTCCGTAAGACAGACGCCGTTTGTCAGTACCGGACAGATCCATTAATTTTTATAGAGGGCTATTCATTTGAAACTTCCAGCATTGATATTCGGGAATCTAAAAACCAGGGTACCCATCATACAAGGCGGTATGGGTGTCGGCATATCCCTTTCAGGACTGGCCTCGGCCGTAGCCAGGGAAGGCGGAATAGGCGTGATTTCTGCAGCCTTTCCAGGTATTAACGAACCGGACATTTCTAAAAATTCAGACGAGGCCAACAAGCGGGTGCTGAGAGATGAAATCCGCAAAGCCCGAAAGCTGACCGACGGCATCCTGGGAGTCAATATCATGGTGGCCCTCACCAACTATGGTGATATGGTGCGTACATCCTTGGAAGAGGGCGTCGATCTCATCTTTGCGGGTGCCGGACTGCCCCTGGACCTCCCCGGATACCTGGCCGCACATCACAAGACCAAACTGGTGCCGATCATCTCTTCGGCCAGGGCTGCCAAAATCATCTGTAAAAAGTGGCTCCACCGGTTCGACTATCTGCCTGACGGTTTTGTGGTTGAAGGGCCCAAAGCCGGCGGCCACATCGGCTTAAAAATGGAACAGATATCAGATCCTGATTTTTCACTGGAAACACTGGTCAAAGAGGTGATCGACATTGTACAAAAGTTTGAGGCTGAGACACACAAAGCCATACCCGTCATTCCGGCCGGCGGCATATACAACGGAGATGACATCCACAAATTTATGAAATTAGGCGCTGCGGGTGTACAATTGGGGACTCGCTTCGTCGCCACCCACGAGTGCGATGCTGACAAGGCCTTCAAACAACTCTATGTCGATTCACGCAGTCAGGACATGGTTATTATCCAAAGCCCGGTCGGTATGCCCGGCAGGGCCATTCGCAATTCCTTCCTCGACGAGGTGAGCAAGGGAACCAAAACCCCCTTTAAATGCCCTTTCCATTGCATCAAAACCTGTGACAGTAAGAAAAGTCCCTACTGCATCGCGCTGGCGCTGGCCAACGCCCGCAAAGGAAAATTCAAGTACGGGTTTGCTTTTGCAGGGGAAAATGCCTACCGAATCAAGAAAATCATTTCGGTAAAAGAGCTCATGGAATCGTTGAAATCAGAGTACAGCCTGGCGGCGGCATAACCCGGGAAAACCTGCCCATGTGTCTGTCGGGAGGTAATTCCCGTATGGATACACCCATGCAAAACAACCTCGTACTGACAAACGCCAATTAGTAACATTGCCCTATATTTTGACTTTGCGAATCGGGAATAGTATATTAATGGGAAAGTAATTTCGGCATTAACCATAAAACGTGTGGGAAACCATGAAACTACCCTGGCTTATATTGGCTGTGTTGATGGTGTTCGCGGCAATTTCCTGTGCCGGCAGCAACACCTCGCTAAATAAACCCGACCCCCTGCAACCCGCCAACAAAGAACTCCACAAAGGCATCGCTTGGTATCAAAAGGGCTGCGATCACAATGCGTTGCCCCATTTATTGCGGGCCCATGAAATGTTCACGGCTTACGACGACCTGTCGGGTATCGCCATGAGCCTGAACAACATCGGCAATGTCTACGGAAAACTAGGTGACCCTGAAAGCGCCCTTCTTTTCTTTGAATCATCCCAGGCCATTTACAGGGACCTTGATGACATCGGCGGTGCTGTCCAGGCGCTTTCCAATAAAGCGGCCGTGCTGATCAAAGTTGGCAACCTGGAAGATGCGGAAGCGACCCTGCAAGCCGCCCAGAAACTTCTGGACAGAACCGGGGGAAAAAACCCCTTGCTGCTGAACAATTGGGGTGTGCTGCTGACCAGAAAGAAAGCATATGCCGAGGCAGAAAAAATGCTCACCACGGCGCTCGAAGCATCTGACCCGGAAAATTATGCCCAGACAGCTTCCATCCAGTTTTCCCTTGGCAACCTCATGTCGGAAACCGGGCGAAATGAAGAAGGGCTCGAACACTTCCGGAAGGCACTCGACAACGACCGGCAATCCGGCTTCCACCAGGGCATGGCCGATGACCTTGCCACCATCGGCACCCTGTATCAGCGGGAGGGGGAACACACAGCCGCGGCAACCCACTTCCAGCGCAGTATAAAAATTTACGCCCTGCTCGGCAATGAAGAGAGGGCGCTCGACATCATGAAAATGCTGGAGGTGTCCGCCAAGCAGGCCAATGTCGATATTGCCGTCACCAGGCATTTTGTCAACCAGTGGGCGCGAGGGGAAATTCTGGAAAGTCCCTGCAGGTAGATACCCGGGTCCAGAGGGCCCGGCACTGATTATACCCCCAAAATGGCAATCATACTTTCTGCAACCTAGCTTTTAGTGTAGTCTACATCTCTCTTGCAAAAAAAAGATTACTATTGGCTAAGCTTGGAGCTGGCTATACGGTTTAGGCTCACACCGGCTTCAGCAGCCTGAACGGCAAGCGTTCGATGAATATCCGGGGGAACCCTCACCACAAACTTCCCACTGTAAGATCTACTGGCAATCGGCGCCGGTATTGTCTCTTCAGATGCTTTCATGTCCTTTACAACATCGGCAACCACTTTTCGGATGCCTTTCAGGGCGGCTTCTGGGGTACGGGCAAGCCAGCTGAGGCTTGGAAACTCTGCACATAATCCTACATATTCATTATCATCTCCGGACCAGGTTACCCGGTATGTAAATCTGTCATTTGCCAGTGCCATGGTTGATCTCCAGTTTTTCAATAGCCAAAAGCACTTGTTTTACTTGATATGCCTTGGCCTTTCCTTTGTAATTTTGAATATTAACCCGCGGGTCACCCTGCCAGGGTGTCCTGTATATATTGTGACTGCTTCCCTTGTTGCGAGGTTTACCAAAATGATGTTCACATACTTTGCACAAATCGACGAATCTGATATTTTAAGGAGAGAAACCCGTCCATTTGACAGGACAAGACATTCGGGTTTTCATGATTTAGCAGATCTGAATTGTTCTTTTAAAAAATCCAGCAGCGGACCCTCGACCGGGCGCCATTTGGGGTGCAGGGCCACCCCTTTTTTCCATACCAGTTCGACGGCATCGAATTTTTGCGGTATGCGCTTTCTTGCCTTTTCACCATATACCGTTTCCGGATAGTGCTCCACGAACTGCATGCGCTGCGGAGCGATGTTGTGCTCCCGCGTCACTATCGTGGCAATGTGGCTGCAGCAGCTGCGCACGGTCATCTTGCTGTCCGCAAGATCCGTGGCCACCACCACCACTGGCTTGAGAAGAACCACCCCGCCGGTGTCATCACGGCTGCGGTCGAACATCTTCAGCAGGCACTTTCCACTGGCCAGGCGGAGCCTGCCGCCGAATCCTTCCCAGTGGAAGATGTCGTCATAAATCAACATCCATGCATCTCACAAAAATCATTCAAGTTTCAAATTTTTGTCATGGCCCCATATATCCGCCACAGCTTGTCCGGCAATTCTGCGATGTCGGTTATCACATTATGGTTGAGATTCCCATACAATTCATCCAGCTTCGGGTCACCGGCCATATTGACCGAAATCCCCTTGAACACGATATTTTTCGAAATGGCTTCCAGAATGGCTTTGCGGGTGTCGGCAATGGCATACGCCTTTTTATAGCCCACATCATTGGGGAAACCGTCCCCGATGACCATCAACAGCCTCACCCTGGCAGCGACCTGCTCCAGCTGCCGCGTGGCATGCCGGATGGCCGCCCCCATGCGCGTACTCCTGCGGGCGAGCATGCCGTTGATGTTGGCATAGACTTCCGGTCCCACGGGCTCGTCGAAATCCTTTATTCTGAAATATTCAACCCCGAACCGGCCGGTGCCGGAAAATCCGGCCAGGGCAAATTTGTCGCCCACCACGCCCAGCGCTTCACACAGCAAAACAATGGCCGCCTTTTCCACGTCCAGGACGGTTTCGTCCGACCCGGCAGCCGGGTTGGCTGTTGACCGGGAGAGGTCCACCAGCACCAATACGGCCACATCCCGCTGCTGTTTGATCCGCTTGATATACAGACGATCCGAAGGCATGATCCCGGCCTTGCGGTCAAGGGCGAAATCGAGCAGCGCCCGGTAGTCGAACTGGTCACCCTCGGTCCACTGCCTCAATATAGTCAGGCCCTCCGGACGCAGCAGCTCGAAGGCATAGCGTATCCTCTTGACCAGGCCGGCGTGCCGCTCCAGGGTCCTGGAATAAAAGTCACCTTCACAGCCCTGGATGCGATTGTCCACCACACGGACATAATCCTCCAGATAATCGCCCACGTTGCAGTCCCACTCCGGGTACCGACATGCATCATTGGCCATATCGCCGTACTCCAGGATCTCGATGCCGTTGTCTTGCAGCAGACCCGGCAGGTCAATGCCGGAAAGGTCCACAACCGGTTGGCCTTCATCATGGTCAAGTCCGTCCTCATCAGCCGCTTGTGTCAGGATGACGTCCTGAAGGTCTTCGGGCGACAGGCAACCGCTGTTGATAACGAGCCGCTGGCGTACATCTGATTTGTAAGCTTTCACCCCTTTTTCTTTGAGGGCTTTGATGATTTTGCGGGACAACTCATCATAAGCGGCAAAGGAATTATACACCAGGTCCGGCCGCAGATGGCGCCCGAATGGAAACAACAGCCTTGGCGCAGTCTGTTTTACCGTCTCACCTTGGGAACCGAATTCATTCGGGACGCTGGCAAGCATGGTGTAGGCCATAAGTGTCAGGCGTGCACAGGTCTCCGGACCATCCCGACCCTCTATCTTGCGGTCCGTCAGGTTGCGATTGTTCATTTCATCTTCAAAACAATTCTGAATCTTCAAAAGGAGGGACGCATGGGCGGGGCTGTCCAACGCCAATGCTTCCCCGGCCCCCAGGGCGATGGAATGGTACAAAGGCAGCAGAATCGGGTCCCCCTCCCCGGCCTGCCACATGCGGCAAGATTCCGCCTGGAAAAGAGGCAGAACGTTTCTGATGAGCCCGGGATATTGCCCGGCTAAAAGTTGCCGCACCCGGCCATGCTCAAAAATTGTGAAAAGCCCGACAGCCCTTGCACTGTCCGGAAAATGGCTGAAAAACCGCTCCAGGTCTGATCCCTTTTCCTTTGCCTTTTGCCCGGCATCCAGGGAAAGGGTAATGGTCGGGTCGGCGCACAGGTCCCTTCCCACACACAGATCCAGGGCTTTTTCAAAGTCAAATTCGTGGGTGCCGAATTCAAGCAGCCCGGCCTCCAGCTTGGCCAGTGCCATGTAGAGGACCCTGTTTTCAGATTGGCTCGGGAAATATCCGATTTCCCCGGGCAGGTAGATGGTGCGGGTGTCTGAAAAACTCATGGGTGCATCCGGAGGCAGCCCGGCAATAGCCCCCCTACCCGATACAGCCGGCTGAACTGCCACGCTCATCCCGGTGCGGGCCCGCACGTAACGGGCCAGGGTCTGCTGCACCTGCTCCAGGGGAACCGCCACCTGCAACTCCCGACAAAGATCCAGTGCCGCACTCGAGTCCAGGGCCATGAATTTGGTCCCCTGCTCCGGGGCCTGGGTAAATTTTTCCAGCGCCGCATGCACAAAGATGTGCAGATTTTCCCGGGACAAAAGGTCCAGTCCCCGGTCCTTGCCCTGCAGAAAGGCTTCCGCCAGCAAGGGATCGGTTTTGACGATGCGGGTGAGCTCGGCGATCTGCCAGGCACGCTTGAGCGGAGCAAACGCTGCCACTGCGGTCGGCAGGGTGTAAACAAAACGCAGGCTCTGGTTGTAGGAAATATCCAGGGAAAAGGCGCTCTTAAGAAGCTCGAGATAGGCAATGCCCGAGGCAGCATCCCCGGAACGCATCAGAGCCGACAACTCTTTCAGGGGGCCTTTCAGGGTGTAGGTCCCCATCTGGCACATGGTATCGAAAACATCGGAAAAAGTTCGGGCAAGCCCCTCGTCGCCATGCGCCAGCACAGGTACCAGGTACTGGGCCATCATGCGACCGATGGTGGGACCCTGGCGGCCGCCCGCTCTGACCTTCTGCCGGTAATACTGGATTTTTGCATCAGGGCACACGCCCACCAGGCGGGCATATCCCTTGGCCAGGGCCGCGCCAAAAGACTTTTCCTGGGAAAGTCCCCAAAGGGTTTCCTCGGCCAGCAACGCCATCCGGTCTTCAGGAACAGGACCGTTCTCCTGCACGATAGCGCCTACTTCGCCGGCCAGGGCCGGATCGACTGCTGCCAGCCGCTCCAGGGCATGGCCGACCTCATCCATCAAACATATCCCCGATCAGTTCATCCAGGGTTTCCTGAAGGCGCTCGTCATCCGTGAGCGGCAGACAGACGGCTGTGCGGCACGCCTCGTGGACAGGAACCCCCCGGTTGATGAGCTGTGCAGCGTAAATCAGCAGCCGCGTGCTGGCCCCCTCGGTCAGGCCATGCTCCCGGATGTTGCGGATGCGATTGGCCAGGTCCACGAGCCTCAGGGATGTTTCCCTGTCGAGGTTTCCCTCGCGGGAAACGATCTCGGCCTCTTTTTCAGCCTCCGGGTATTGAAACATAAGGGACACAAACCGCTGGCGCGTGCTCTGCTTGAGGTCCTTGAGCACCGACTGGTAGCCGGGATTGTAGGAAATCACCAGGATAAAATCCGGATGGGCGTGGATGGTCTCCCCTTTTTTATCAATGAAGAGCACACGCCGGTTGTCGCTCAACGGGTGGATGACCACGGTCGTGTCCTTGCGGGCTTCCACCACTTCGTCCAGATACATGATGGCCCCTTCCCTCACGGCCAGGGTCAGGGGGCCGTCCACCCACACGGTTTCATCGTTCTTCAAAAGATAGCGCCCCACCAGATCCGAGGCAAAAAGATCTTCGTGGCAAGCGACACTGATCAACGGCCGCTTCAGCCGATACGCCATGTGCTCCACAAAGCGGGTCTTGCCGCATCCGGTGGGGCCTTTGAGCATGACCGGCAAGCGCGCGTCATAGGCTGCCTCGAATGTCTGGATTTCATTGCCTGTGCTCAGATAGTACGGCTCCGCCTCAACATTGGCAGCGCCCGGGTCGATTCGATTTTCTGTTGCCATGGTACGTTTTCTCCCAATCCCTCAATTCTATTGTCAATCTTATAGGTATTAATCTGCAAAATATATTGTTATTTAAAGTGTTTGATATTATATCCTCTTGGGTCGATCCATTTGGATCGTCACGTTATTCATTAAAAAAACGGTTTACACACCCGACCGCTGCAAAGGCCGTGCTTTGGAGCATGGATATGGTTTAAATCTGGAATTTGCAAGGGTGAAATTTCAACAAGATTCCAATTAAAAAACGCATTGATTGTTTGTCAAGGGACCCTATACTACAATGAATACGATAAACAACAGCGATATGATCCACAAACTTGAACACGACGGCAAAGAAATTCTGCTCATCGGCACCGCACACGTTTCCCGGGAAAGCACCGAACTGGTCAAAGAAACCATTGAAGCTGAAAAACCAGACACGGTGTGTGTCGAGCTTTGTGAATCACGCTATCAGTCCATCCGCCAGAAAGACAAGTGGCGCGACATGAACATCATCAAGGTGATCAGGGAGAAAAAAACCTTCCTGCTGCTGTCCAACCTTCTCCTGGCCTCTTTTCAGAAACGGATTGCCGACAAGCTGGACATCAAGCCTGGTGCGGAAATGATCGCCGCCATCGAAACGGCGGATGCCTGCGACGCATCCATCCACCTGGCCGACAGGGACATCCGGGTAACCCTTTCCAGGACATGGCGCGTCATGGGGCTGTGGGCCAAATTAAAAGTCATTTTCCAGCTGGCTCTCTCTTTGGGGAATGTGGAAGAGGTCACCGAGGAAGACGTGGAAAAGATGAAGCAGGAGGACATGCTGCAGTCCCTTTTGGCCGAGGTGGAAAAGTCCCTGCCCGTGCTGCGCAAGATCCTGATTGACGAGAGAGACCAATATCTGGCCCAGAAAATAAAAGATGCGCCCGGTAAAACGATTGTTGCCGTGGTAGGCGCCGGGCACGTCCCTGGAATCAAAAAATACTGGGAAAGGGAAACCGACCTGGAGGCCCTTGAAATCATCCCGCCTAAGGGCAAAGCCGCCGGCCTTATCAAGTGGCTGATCCCGGCCATGATCCTGATGCTGCTGGTGTTTGGATTTTTTTACGGCGGTTCCAAGGCGGGCACCGACATGCTGACCTGGTGGGTCGCCGCCAATGGTATTCTGGCCGGCATTGGAGCTGCCGCGGCCCTGGGCCACCCCCTCACCATCCTGTCGTCGATTCTGGCAGCCCCGCTGACATCCCTGAACCCCATGATCGCTGCCGGCTGGGTTTCCGGACTGGTGGAGGCCTTTGCCAACAAGCCCAAGGTAAAGGACCTGGAGCGCTTGCCCGAAGATATCCTCACCGTCAGAGGGTTCTGGCGCAACAAGGTCACCCGCATCCTGCTGGTGGTGGTGTTCACCAACCTGGGCAGCACCCTCGGCACGGCAGTGGCCATTCCCATGATGGTGAAGGCCCTGCAATAGGGTCGGAGAAAAGCAGGGTCCGAGGAGTCGAGGATTCAAGGGGTCAAGTGAAAACAGCTTATAGTTCGTAGCTCATAGCTGATGGCAGCCTATAAGCTATCAGCTATGAGCTAATTTCTATTTCACTCGAACCCTTGGCCCCTTGAATCCTTTTTATTTTCACCACCCGCCGTTTTCGGGTCCCGCCTTCAGGCGTGGGACAGGTTTCTTCCTCCACTTTCAGGCGGTTTTGGGCGTAGAGCTGGATGCAGGCCGGATAGAGCTCCCACTCGAGCTCAAGTCCCTTGGCTTTGACAGTTTCCAGGGTGTCCCCGGGCTCGATGGCCAAGGCCCGTTGCCCTATGATGGGGCCGGAATCCTCGCCGTAATCCACAAAGTGAACCGTGCACCCCCCCACCTTGCAGCCGTATCGAAAGGTGTCACCGTAACCGTCCGTTCCCGGGAAAGCCGGCAGCAGTGCCGGATGGATGTTCATGATCCGGGGCCGGGCCGGGTCGCGGTCGCGGTCG
>JAOZRT010000014.1:0-20752 GCA_029940035.1 Desulfobacterales bacterium | reverse complement strand
GGTCGCGGTCGCGGTCGATGTGGTCGATCATATAAGGGGAAAACTTGCGCATGAACCCGGCCAGCACTAAAAGATCGAATGAAAAAGACCCCATATGGTGCAAAAGGCGGGATTCCGCTGCTGCCCGGGTGATCAGAAAGACCTGGATTTTCTGCAGGTCGTGCCCGCCGCCAAAGAGGGACTGCCGGCCCAGGGTTTCTTCGAGGTTGAAATCGTCCGGAGGCTGAAATTTACCTGGGTTGTCTTTGAATTGCTCAATAATTTCATTATAATCCACCACAAATGTGGGGATGCCATGCTTCGCGGCCCTGTGAAGGCCGCCGGCCGCCGGGTTATCCGCCCCCACAAAGGCCATCTCACCGTCTATTTTACCTGATTCGCAGGCATCTATGATGGCCTGCAGGTTGGACCCCCCCCCGGACACCAGTGCACCGATTTTCAATATTCGCCCCATTGCAGCCCCTTTGTGGATTGCCCCCCTTATAGATCAAGACGGTTCATGAATCAATATCATACAGCAATGTAGATATTGGAATGTTATTTTGCCAAACGCCCTATACGGCACACGCAATAGGTTGACATTGCGGTATCATATCATTATATTTCAATCAAAATTATTAAAGAAAGGACTTTAAATATTATGGCTGAAGGTATCATGGAAATAGAAGACAATAGTTTTGACACGGAAGTGCTGCAATCTGACAAACCGGTCCTGGTGGATTTCTGGGCACCCTGGTGCGGACCCTGCAAAGCCATCGGCCCCATGGTGGAAGAGCTTTCCGAAACATTCGGCGACAAGGTCAAATTCGCCAAATGTAATGTGGACAACAACCCGGTCACCCCTAGTAAATACGGCATCAAGGCCATCCCCACCCTCATCTTTTTCAAAGACGGCAACGTTGTGGAACAGATCACCGGCATGGTGGCCAAGTCAAAGCTCGAGGACGCCCTCAACAGCATGGTGTAATACCGGATCGAGGGCAGGCAGCAGACCGGGTGCGGGGATGACCGGCGGTGAACCTTCATTGCTCACCGCCATTATTTTACCCCAACGTTTGGGCTTAGGAAGGCTCGGTACACGGCTTCTTCGTGAAAAATATGAACAAGCTATTCATTATTTTTGTTTTTTGTGCGGCTGCGGTGTTTGCCGGTTGTGCGCCGCGGGATGCCGATGTTGAAAAACCAGCCCACGAGCTGGCCGCCAACGGTACGGAGGCATTCGAGGAGCGGGACTACAAGGACGCGATCAAGTATTTTGAAAAGCTGCGCGACTGGTACCCTTTCAGTAAATATGCCAAACTGGCCGAGCTCAAAATTGCCGACGCGCACTACCATCTGGAAGAATACGATGAGGCCATCATGGCTTATGGGGATTTCGAAGAGCTCCATCCGAAGAATGAAGCCATTCCTTATGTGATCTACCAGATCGGCCTGTGCCACTACGAGCAGCTGGACACCATCGACCGGGACCAGACATCCGCCAAAAAGGCCATTGGTATGTTCAACCGCCTGATCAAAAACTATCCGGATGATCCGTATGCCAACAAGGCCCAGGAGCTTTACCGGCTGTGCCTGAAGAGCCTTGCCGAGCACGACCTGTATGTGGGGCTTTATTATTACAAAACCAAACATTACAAGGCTGCCCTGAAGCGATTCAGGGCCGTGGTGCAGCACTATCCCGATGTGGGCGCTCACCAGACCGCCCTCAAATATATCGCGGCCTGTGAAATCGTGCTGGCCGAATAAAAGCGTGTACCGCACTTTTATGAGAAAATACTTTACAGTCCTGACAATTTGGTGTAGTGAATCATGTTTTTGAAATAGAATGGTATCTGACGATTGGGCCGAGAGCGGCATCGCCAGATCTTAAGGAGAAAATACAATGTCCAGAATATGTGAAATATGCGGAAAAAAGCCCATGGTCGGCAACAATGTAAGCCACGCGCACAATGTCACCAAGAGGAGATTCAACCCCAATCTTCAGAGCGTTCGCGCGATCAAGGATGGAAAAAAGCAAAAGATGATTGTCTGCACCAACTGTATTAAATCGGGCCGTGTCGTCAAGGCGTCCTAACCCACCCGCCTCACTCCTTGAACATATTTAATCTTGTTTAAATCCGACAGCACCTTCTTGAGGTGAGCGGTGTTTTCTACCCCCAGGGTGATGAATGAATCCACAGATTTATCATCCTTGGTCTCGGTGTTCACGCTGAGGATGTTGGCGCCGTTCTTGCTGATGGAGGAAGCGATATCCGCCAGCAGACCGACCCGGTCCAGGGAGGTGAGCTTGATCTTGACCGGATAACTCTGACTGACCTCCTCGCTCCACTGCACATCGATTTGCCGGTCCGGATTCATCTTCAAGGCATTCACGCAGTTGGTCCGGTGTACGGTCACACCGAACCCGCGGGTGATGTAGCCGGTGACCGGATCTCCGGGCACTGGTTGGCAGCACTTGCCATAGCGCACCAGGATGTCATCCAGTCCCTTGACCACCACACCTGCCTGGGGCTGCTTCTTCTTCCTCACCTTTCTGATCAGTTTGTTGATCAGAGAGCTGTCCTCCACCTCTGGTTCGGTCTGGGCTGCGAACCGCCGGGCGATCTGTAGCGGCGTGGTCTTGCCGTAGCCCACACTGGCGATCAGATCGTCCACTGTTTTGAACCCGAAGTGCTCCACCACATTGTTCATCTCCTCGCTTCTGGTGAGGGAATTGAAGTTAAGGCGGTGTTTCCGGAACGTTTTTTCACACATCTCCCGGCCCAGGGACAGGCTGCGATCTTTTTCCTGAACCTTGATCCACTGACGGATCCGCGACCGGGCCTTGACCGTTTTCACGAAGTTAAGCCAGTCTTTGCTGGGGTGGTGGCCCTTGGAGGTAACGATTTCGACGATATTTCCCGTCTGCAGTTCATACTTTAAGGGCACCATACGGCCGTCCACCTTGGCCCCGGTGCACTGGTTGCCCACCTCCGAATGAATCAGATAGGCAAAATCGATGGGTGTGGCCCCTTTGGGCAGTGACTTGATCTCACCCTGGGGCGTGAACACATAGACATCGTCCGGGAACAGATCGATGCGCACGTTCTCCAAAAATTCCTGGGGGTCGCGGAACTCGGCCTGGTTCTCCACCAGGCTCTGAATCCAGGCAAACCGGGCATTGATGTCGTTCTCGCCCTTTTTGCCTTCCTTGTAGCTCCAATGGGCAGCAATGCCTGCTTTGGCCACCCTGTCCATCTCGTGGGTGCGGATCTGGATCTCGATCCGCTCGCCATAGGGGCCGATGACCGTCGTGTGCAGGGACTGGTACATGTTGGGCTTGGGTACGCCGATGTAGTCTTTGAATTTTTTGGCGATGGGTTTCCAAAGGGAGTGAACAATCCCTAAGGCTTCGTAGCACTGGGGGATGGTGTCCAGGATGATGCGGAAGGCGATGATGTCATACACCTCCTCGAAACTGAGGTGCTGGGTGATCATTTTCTGGTGGATACTGAAAAAGTGTTTGTAGCGCCCCAGGACAACGCACTTGAGGTTGCTCTCGTCCATCTTTTTCTTGACATAGCTTTTGACCGTATCGATGTACTTTTCCCGTTCCTCACGGTCTTTACTCACCATGGTATTGATGGACGCGTACTCTTCGGGCATGATGTATTTAAAAGAAGCGTCTTCGAGTTCGTTCTTGATCCAGTAGATTCCCAGCCGTGACGCTATGGGCGCATAGATGTCGATGGTCTCCTGGGCAATGGCCCGCTTTTTGATTTCCTTGTGAAACTGAAGCGTGCGCATGTTATGCAAACGGTCGGCGAGCTTGATGAGGATAACGCGGATGTCGTCCGCCATGGCCAGCAGCATCTTGCGAATGCTCTCCGCCTGGCGGGCCTGCTTGCTGCCAAAAGGCAGGGTACTCAGCTTGGTGACGCCGGAGACGATATGGCGCACCTCCTTGCCAAACATCTCCTCCACCTCTTCGGGAGTGGCCTTGGTGTCCTCGACCACGTCGTGCAGGAGGCCGGCGGCCACGCTCTCCGGGTCCAGGCGCATATCCGTGAGGATGCCAGCCACTTCCAGGGGATGGGTCAGGTAGGGTTCGCCTGAAAGGCGCATCTGCCCCTGGTGAACCCTGGCGGAGTAAACATAAGCCCGTTCCACGAGATCCACGTCCGCCTCGGGGTTGTTCACCACCATCTTGTCTATGATATCGTTGATCCTGATCATAAGATAAACTGATGGTTAATACGCCTTGGCAAAAATCACCGACCGGCTCCCGGGTTTGCCGCAGCAGATGCATTTGTCATCCGTGGCTTCACTGTCAAAAGGGATGCAGCGGATAGTGACCTTGAGGTCCTCTTTGATGGCCGCCTCGCAGGCTGCGTCCCCGCACCAGGGAGATACGGCAAACCCGCCGTGAATTTCAGGCTTGTCACTGTCCTTAGGCGTAAAAAAATCATCAAAGTCCTGCTTGTCTTTAATATCGCGGGTGTGCGCCTCCCGGTATGCCAGGGCCCGGTCGTACAGGTTGGCCTGGATATCGTCCAGCAAATTGGCGAATTCGGCCACGAAACGGTCCACGGACATGGACTCCTTTTCCCGGTGGCCCTTGTCCCGCCGCCCCACGAACACGGAATTCCCTTCGATGTCCCGGGGTCCGATCTCCACGCGCAGAGGGATGCCCTTTTTAATCCAGTCCCATCCCCGGGCACCGCCGATGTCCCGGTCGTCCACCTCTATCTTTATCCTGCGCCCGTGAAAGGTCTGCTCCTTCAGGCGGTTTACCAGGTTGTCCACATAGGCCATAACCGCCGGCCGGTCATCTGGCTTCCTGACAATGGGCAGAATCACGGCATGCGAGGAAGCGACCCGGGGCGGCAGGATAATACCGTCATCATCCCCGTGGGTCATGATCACGCCTCCCACCAGACGGGTGGACGTACCCCATGAGGTGGTCCAGGCATAGGCTTCCTTCTCGTCCGTGGTTTGAAATTTGATTTCAGACGCCCGGGCAAAATTCTGGCCCAGAAAGTGGGAAGTGCCGGCCTGCAGGGCTTTTCTGTCCTGCATCATGGCCTCGATACAGGTCGTGTCCACTGCTCCGGGGAACCTTTCCGCGGCTGACTTGCGGCCCTTGATCACCGGCATGGCCAGATACTCCTCGGCGCAGCGGGCATAAACATCCAGCATCATGCGGGTGCGTTCGATGGCCTCCGCTTCCGTGGCGTGCACGGTGTGCCCTTCCTGCCAGAGAAACTCACTGGTGCGCAGGAAAATACGCGTGCGCATTTCCCAGCGGACCACGTTGGCCCACTGGTTGATCAAAAGGGGCAGGTCGCGGTAGCTTTTGACCCAGCGTGAAAAGGAATCGCCGATAATGGTTTCCGACGTGGGGCGCACCACGAGCGGCTCAGCCAGTTCCCCCGCAGGGACAAGCCCGCCGTCAGGTCCTTTTTCCAGGCGGTGGTGGGTCACCACGGCACATTCCTTGGCAAACCCCTCAACATGCTCCGCCTCTTTTTCCAGAAAGCTTTTGGGGATGAACAACGGGAAGTAAGCGTTTTTTACGCCGGTTTCCTCGAACATGTCGTCCATTGCGTCCACGATGTTTTCCCACAGGGAATAGCCCCACGGCTTGATGACCATGCAGCCCCGCACCGAGGAACGCTCCGCCAGGTCCGAGGCCTTCACCACCTGTTGATACCACTCGGGGTAGTCTTCCGCCCGGGTGGGCTCGATCGCCGATTGCACTTTTTTAGGCATGCTTTTCCTTTCTAAATTTTCCCTGAAGTGGGCGTTTCATATGTTATGAATGGTTGGCAGTGTCAGGTTTTCGATTCCTTGTGTTTTTGATAAGCAATTTCGATATCATCCAGCTCCTGCAGCAGAACCCGGGTGAGTTCCTCCTGGGGCAGGGTCTGCTTCACTTCACCCTTTCTGAACAAAACGCCTTTCCCGTCCCCGCCGGCAATGCCGACGTCCGCCTCGCGGGCCTCCCCCGGGCCGTTGACCACGCAACCCATGACCGCGATCTTGATGGGGGCGGTCATGGTAGCAACTCTTTTTTCGACGGTTTCGGCGATGTCGAACAGGTCTATATTGCAGCGCCCGCAGGTGGGGCAGGAGATGATGTCCGGCCCGCGGTGCCGGATCCCAAGTGCTTTCAATATCTCGTATCCCACACGGACCTCTTCCACGGGATCGCGGGTCAGTGACACCCGGATGGTGTCCCCGATGCCCTCCGCCAGCAGCATGCCGATACCCAGGGAAGATTTGACCACACCGGGGAAAAGTCCGCCGGCCTCTGTGACGCCGAGGTGGACAGGAATGTCCGACTTGGAGGAAAAGAGCCTGTAGGCCTCCACGGTGCGCGGCACATCCGAGGCTTTGAGGGAGACCTTGATGCTGTCAAAATCAAACGAGCCTAGAATGTCCACATTTCTAAGGGCACTCTCCACCATGGCTTCCGCTGTGGCGCCCTGGTATTTTTCCAAAATATCTTTTTCCAGGGATCCGGAATTGACGCCCACCCGGATGGGGACATTGGCATCCCTGGCGCAGTCGGCCACGGCTTTTATTTTGCGGGAACTGCCGATATTGCCCGGGTTGATCCGCAGCCCGTCGGCGCCCGCTTCGACACTGGCTATGGCCAGGCGGTAGTTAAAGTGAATGTCCGCAATCAGGGGGATCGATATGGCCGGCTTGATCTTGCGGATCGCCCAGGCGGACACCTCATCGGGTACGGCCACGCGCACGATCTCGCACCCGGCCGTCTCCAGCCGCTTGATCTGGGCCACGGTGGCATCCACATCGTCGGTACGGGTGTTGGTCATGGACTGCACCGTCACCAATGCCGCCCCCCCGACGCTTACGTTGCCGATCCTGATCTGGGCGGTTTTCTTCCGGTTCACGGGAAAATACATACCGGGCAGAATACCAGACCCGTCAAACGAGTTCAAGCCCGTACAAAGGGATTGCTCTGTTTTTCTCTGCCGATGGTGGTTCGGCCCATGTGCCCGGGGTAGACAATGACGTCGTCGTCCAGCACGTACAACTTGCTTTTGACGCTCGCCTTCAGGGTGGCGAAGTCCCCGCCCGGAAAGTCCGTGCGGCCCACAGACCCGGCAAACAGGGTGTCCCCCACAAAAACGTGCCCATCCGTAAACAAGGAAATGCCGCCCGGGGTGTGGCCCGGGGTGTGCAGAACCGTCATGGTGATGTTGCCAAAGGTGATGGCGTCACCATCCGCCAGGATCCGGTCCGCCGACGGCGAGTTGTCGGCCTGGAGCCCCATGGCCCCGGCCGTGACAGCCAGTTCGGACAGCATGGGTGCATCCAGTTCATGAATCATGATGTCCGCGCCGGTGACCTCCTTGAGCCGCTTGTTGGCGCCCACATGGTCGAAATGCCCATGGGTATTGATGATGCAGCTGACCGTCAATTTGGATTCAGCCAGAGCCATCAGGATCCGGTCTGCATCGTCACCCGGGTCGATGATCCCAGCCGCCTTGGTTTCTTCACATCCGACAATATAGCAGTTGGCCTGGATCGGCCCCACTGCAAGTTCTTTTATAATCAATGTAGCCTTCCTTTCACTTTTTGGCATTCTTGGCTTGCTCGATCAGTTCCACCAGACTGGCCACCTTGGACGGCGGCTTTGATTTCAGCAGCTTGTCCAGCGCTTCCGGGGAGAGGCGCTTCTCCAGGTGCGCTCGGATATCGAAATCCTCCCACCAGCAGTCCATGATCTTGAAACACGGACCGGTGTTGTCGCCGTTGTCCATGCAGTATTTAAAGGGAACCGGGTTGCCCAGCCGCGGGCACCTTTTCTCCTGGTTGCCCCGGGGCACGGCCTCCCCTTTCTCGAGAGCCCCCTTGTCCAGTGCGATGCGAATACTGTCCAGGATGCCGTTGATAAAGGCGCCCGATTCGCCGCTGCCAAATTTCTTGCCGATGTCAATGGCCTCGTTGATGCTGACTTTCACGGGGATGTCGTCGCAGAACAACGCTTCGTAAACCGCCAGCCGCAGCACATTGCGGTCTACGCCTGACATGCGGTGCATTTTCCAGTTGCTGGAAAATTGTTCGATAACGGCATCGATTCTGGATTTTGAGGCAATGACGCCCCTGACCAGTTTCAGGAAAAAGGGGCGCACATTTTCATCCGGCTGGAAATTGCTGCAGTAAAGCTCCAGGTTTTCCAGGGAGATGTCCCCGTTGGTATCCATATAAAAAAGAACCTGCATGGCAAGCTCTCTTGATTTGCGGCGAATGCCCATATATCAGGTCCGGAATATGGTTTCGTTCAGGTTGGCCATCTCCACGGCGGATATGGCGGCACTCCACCCTTTGTTCCCCGCCTTGGTGCCGGCTCTTTCAATGGCCTGCTCGATGGTGTCGGTGGTGATAATGCCGAAAATGACCGGGATTTCAGATTCCAGGCTGACCATGGCCACCCCTTTGGACACTTCGGCGCTCACGTAATCGAAATGCGGGGTTGCCCCCCGGATGACGGCGCCCAGGCAGATGATGGCATTGTAGCGGTCCTGAGCGGCAGCTTTTTTGGCAATCAGCGGAATTTCAAAAGCCCCCGGCACTTTTATGACGTCGATATCCTCGTCTTTGGCGCCGCTCCTGACCAACGCGTCCACGGCACCCCCCACGAGCCTGTCGGTAATGAAGTCGTTGAAACGGCTGACCACAATGGCAAACTTTTTACCTTCGGCAATCAGATTGGCTTCGATGATTTTCGGCATGGTATTCTCCCTGTTAGGTTCTGCAGTTCTGTGGTTCTGTGGCTCTGAGGTTTTGTCCTCTGTCCTCTGTCCTCTGTGGCTCTGTGGCTCTGAGGTCTGTCCTCTGCCCTCAGAAATCCCGGCCCCTAGTCGGTGATCAATTCACAGGTATTCAGGAGATGCCCCATTTTCAAGCGCTTGCACTCCAGATACCCCTTGTTGTGCTCGTTGGGTTCCACTTCGATGGGTGTCTGCTCCACGATTCTCAGCCCGTATCCTTCGAGGCCGACCATCTTTTTGGGATTGTTGGTCAGAAGCCGCATCTTTTTGACACCCAGCTTCACCAGAATCTGGGCACCGATGCCGTAATCCCGCAGGTCATCCTTGAATCCCAGCTCCCGGTTAGCCTCCACCGTATCCAGCCCGTGGTTCATCTGCAGGTCATAGGCCTTGAGTTTGTTCACCAGACCGATGCCGCGTCCTTCCTGGCGCATGTACACGATGACGCCTGTGCCCTCTTTCTCCATCATGGCCATGGCCCTTTTCAGCTGGTCGCCGCAGTCACAGCGTAGGGAACTGAATATATCGCCCGTCATGCACTCGGAATGCACCCGCACCAGGATCGCTTTTTCCGGATCGATCTCGCCCTTCACCAGTGCGATGTGTAACAGATCGTCGATTTCGTTCTCAAAGGCGATAATTCTGAAGTCACCGCCGAACTTGGTGGGGATAACGGTCTCGGCCGCTATGCTGACAAAGGATTCAGTACGCGTCCGGTATTCCACCAGGTCGGCAACCGTGCAGATCCCGATACCGTGCTTTTCGCTGAACTCCTCCAGGGTGGGCATTCTGGCCATGGTGCCGTCTTCATCCATGATTTCACAGATGACCGCCGCTGGTTTCATTCCGGCCAGCCGCGCCAGGTCCACCGAACCTTCGGTCTGGCCCACGCGCACCATCACGCCGCCGTCCCTGGCGCGCAAGGGGAAAATGTGGCCCGGCCGGGCCAGGTCCCCGGACACGGCATCGTCGGCCACAGCCGTTTGGATCGTCTTGGCACGGTCCGCTGCCGAAATGCCGGTGGTAACACCGACCTTGGCTTCGATGGATACCGTAAACCCGGTCTCGAAGCGCGAGGTATTGTTGTTGACCATCAGAGGCAGGTCCAGGGAATCGCATTTTTCCGCTGTCATGGGCAGGCAGATGAGACCCCGCCCGTACTTGGCCATGAAGTTGATCGCCTCGGGTGTAACCGCCTCGGCAGCCAGACAGAGATCGCCCTCATTTTCACGGTCTTCATCATCCACCAGAATAACCATGCGGCCGGCTTTGATCTCCGCGATGGCTTCTTCGATCTTTAACAGTGACATTTTTTATTTCCACTCCTCAATCTGAAACGTTTGGCTCGGCATCTTGAACATTTTTGAAGAAACATTCTCCATGCGCCGAATATCAATAAGTTGTACACCTTTGAAATATAACTATTTATTACTATTCTTAAAATTTGGGCCGCTCAATTCTGATGCGCCTGGATCGAACGCTTGTCGATCAGCTACCGAGAAAACCGGACCTGGCCAGCAGCTCCATATCAACGGACCCGCCTTTGGGTTTTGTTTCATCGGCTTTGTCCGCCCGCAGAAACCGCTCCACATATTTACCAATCATGTCGGTCTCGACATTCACCCGGTCTCCCACCTTCTTGAACCCGATGGTGGTTATCAGGCCGGTGTGCGGTATGATGCTCACCGAAAAAGAGCCCTCGTCGCACTGGTTGACCGTGAGACTGATACCGTCCACAGCCACCGACCCTTTGGGGATAATGTAGCGGGCCGCGTCAAAGGGGACATCGACGGTCACCAGGGTAGCATTGCCCTTGGCTTCCCTGCGGGCAATGATGCCCGTGGCATCCACATGGCCCGAAACAAGGTGGCCATCAACCCGGCTCGACAGCAACAGCGCCCTTTCCATGTTGACCCGCTCGCCGATCTTCACCCGGCCGAACGTGGTTTTCTCGAGCGTCTCCGGTGAGACATCGGCTTCAAAGCGCCTGCCGGCCAGGGTGACCACCGTCAAACAGGCGCCGTTGACCGCGATACTGTCGCCGATTTTCGTGCCTGCCAGATCAAAGCCGGCCTCCATTGCAAAACGGCTGCCCTGCCCTGAGGCACGGACGCCGCTGATGGTTCCCAAGCCTTCTATGATACCCGTAAACATGCGTTCGATCAACCTGAAGGGGTCCGAGGATTCAAGAATCCAAGTGCCTGTTTTTAAATTATTTATCATCACCCGGCTATCAACCGGAAAACACGGAACGCTCAATCAGTTTAATATATGCATTAAACCCGGAGAAGCAACCAATCGCGGCTATCCTCGGGAACAAATTTTAACAGCTCTTAATTCGACGTTAAATTACCTTTTGCCTGATATCGAGTTGCAGGAACAAACGGGTTTCAGGTGTCGGGTTTCGGGTGTCGGGTGTCAGGTTTCAGGTGTCAGGTTCGCTGTTCAATGTTCGATGTTGGACGTTCCGTCCTCAGGCCTTTGAGGTTCTGCCCCCTGACCACCGACCACATTCTTACCCTCTTACCTTCTAAGAATACAAAGGAATTCAATCCATTGAAAATCAAATGTCTTAATCGTTCTTAAAATTTGAAATGCTCAACTTAGGAGAGGTAACCTTCGATGAGTACATCCTCGCCAAAGCGCTCCACCCGGGTGTTTTTCAGGGTGAGGCAGTCCTTCATCAGGTCCGGCCCCCTGCCGCTGCAGATGGGCACACCGTCATTGCCCCCCAGGATCTTGGGGGCATAAAAAAACATGACCTTGTCCACAATGCCCGCGGACAGGGCCGACCCGATCACCCGGCTGCCACCCTCGATCAGCAGACTGGTGATCCCGGCCTGCCCCAATATGTCCATGAGGGCTTCGAGGTCCACCCGGCTGTCCTTGAGCGGGGCTTCCAAGACAACCGCGCCGGCCGCCTCAAGGGCGTCTCTGCGCGCAAGAAGGCCCTGGTCGCCGGACAACGGCCCTGCGGCGATATACGTTTTGGCTGATGATGCCTGTTGAAACAACCTGGCATGGGAAGGGGTGGAAAGGCGGGTGTCCAGAATAACGCGGTGCGGGTCGCGGTCATTTTCATGGCCCAGCCGGGTGGTCAGACTGGGGTCATCCGTTCTAATGGTTCCCGACCCCACCAGAATGGCGTCCATGGCGTGGCGGACAGCATGTACGTGGTGCCGAGCATGCTCGCCGGTGACCCATTTCGAGTCCCGGGTACGGGTGGCGATCTGCCCGTCCAGGGTAGCCGCGCATTTTAGAATGACAAAAGGCCGCCGCGTGCGAATAAATTTGACGAACACTTCATTCAGCTGCCGGGCCTCGGCTTCGCAGATGCCGCTTTTCACCGCGAGCCCTTTCTGCCGCAGGTAGGCATTGCCCCCGCCCTTGACCACCGGGTTGGGGTCTTGCATGGCCACCACCACCTTCCGGATGCCGGCGGCAAGGATCTTTTCCGTGCAGGGAGGGGTGCGCCCCACGTGGTTGCAGGGCTCCAGGGTCACGTAGATGGTTGCATCGCGGGCGTCGGCCCCGGCATCGTCGATGGCGTTCACTTCGGCGTGGGGTTGGCCGGCCGCGTGGTGATAGCCTGTGCCCACTACCCTGTCGTCCTTGACCACCACCGCGCCGACCATGGGGTTAGGGGAAGTAAAACCTCGGCCCCTGGCTGCCAGCTCAAGGGCCTGTTTCATGAAAAGGATGTCATCTTTCATTTACGATGAGGCCGCTCTTTACCGGCTACTGTTTGGTCAGGAGGCTCTTCAACTCCGAAACAAAATCGTTGACGTCCTTGAATTCTCTGTACACCGAGGCAAAACGGACATAGGCAATGTCATCCAGCTCGTGCAGGCTTGCCATGATTTTTTCACCGATCATGGATGAAGGGATTTCCTTTTCCCCTGTCTCCCGGAGGTCCCTTTCGATCTCGTCCACGTGCTCCTCGATCAGGTTCATGCTGATATCTCTTTTCTCGCACGCTTTCTTGATTCCGGAGCGCACCTTTTCACGATTGAAGACTTCCCGGCGCCCATCCTTCTTGATGATCATAATGGGAATCTCTTCGATATGTTCATAGGTCGTAAACCGGCGACTGCACAGCAGGCACTCCCTGCGCCTGCGGATCACGCTCCCATCCTTGCTAACCCTGGAATCGATAACCTTGTTGTCGATCTCCCCGCAAAATGGACACTTCATGAATCCTCCCCCTGATGTCTGATTGCTGAATATAAACCGTTCGCGCTCCCCCTCGGGTTACCTTCTCAGGTGCTTTCGATTTTCAGTACGTCGACGCCCGCTTCCTTCAGCATCGCCTCGGACATGACATCCGCATACCCGGACAGGTAGTAGATGGTTCGAATGCCCGCGTTGATGATCATTTTAGCACAGATGGAGCACGGCAGGTTGGTGCAGTAAAGGTCAGCCTTTTTTATGGAGACCCCGTGGTATGCCGCCTGGATGATGGCGTTCTGCTCCGCATGGATCCCGCGGCAGAGCTCGTGCCGCTCTCCCGAAGGAATCTTCATTTGCTCCCGGATACACCCGGTCACCCTGCAGTGGGCCACATTCATAGGCGCACCGTTGTAGCCTGTTGTCAGGAGCCTTTTATCCTTGACCACTACAGCCCCCACCGACCGCCGCAGGCAGGTTGACCGTTTGGCTACCAGTGACGCTATATCCATGAAATAGGTTTCCCACGAAGGGCGGTCGTCCTCAATAGTCATATGGTGCTTATCTCCTGATCACTTGTCGCTGGTCCCTGGCGACTGGATTTCTCTTACCGGGTAATTTTTAGTTATTCACTTCGTGTCATTCGCTTCGCTGTAATTCATTGTTGCCAACAGCCAATTGCCCATTGCAACTACAAATGACGTGCGCCAGCGCTAATAACGCCCGAAGGGCGAATTACAGCCGCAACGTAATATCACGCGTAGCGCAAATCATGTTAATCCTGTCTGAAAAAACCCGAATTCCGAATTCCGAACTCCGCATTCAGGAATAGATCGGAAACGCCTCGCACAGCTCCCGGACCTCCTGGCGCACCCTTTTGATGATGGTCTCGTCCCCCGGGCTTTTGAGCACATCCCCTATCATCCGGGCGACAACCGCCATTTCCGTTGCCTTCATTCCCCGGGAAGTGATGGCCGGGGTGCCCACACGGATACCGCTGGTAACTGCCGGGCCCAGGGCGTCAAAGGGGATGGCGTTTTTATTGACGGTTATCCCGGCCATTTCCAGCGCAATCTCGGCCTCTTTGCCGGTCACGCCCAGACCGCTCAAATCGACCAGCATCATGTGATTGTCTGTTCCACCGGAAACCAGGGCCACACCGTTTTCCTGCAGGTGCCCGGCCAATGCTTTGGCATTCCCGACCACATCGACCTGGTAGTCCACAAAGGTCCCTGAAAGGGCCTCCTTAAAAGCCAGGGCCTTGGCTGCGATGACGTGCATCAGGGGCCCGCCCTGTATGCCGGGGAAAAGCTGCTTGTTCACCCGGGCGCCGAATTCCGCTTTGGCCAGAATCATGCCGCCCCGGGGGCCCCGTAAGGTTTTATGGGTTGTCGAGGTAGTGAAGTCCGCATGGGGGATGGGGGACGGATGCAGTTCCGCAGCCACCAGCCCGGCGATGTGGGCCATGTCCACCATCAGAAGGGCGCCCATTGATTTGGCGATTTCGGCAAACGCCGCAAAATCGATAATCCGTGGATAGGCGCTGGCGCCGGCAACAATCATCTTGGGCCGGTGTTTCTGGGCCAGGTCGCGCACGGCATCGTAATCGATGGTGCCGGTTTCCTTTTTGACCCCGTAGTGCACGAAATTGTACAGTCTGCCGGAAAAGCTGACCGGGCTCCCGTGGGTCAGGTGGCCGCCGTGAGCCAGGTCCATGCCCAGGATGGTGTCCCCCGGTTCCAGTGCGGCAAAATAGACGGTCATATTGGCCTGGGATCCTGAGTGGGGCTGCACATTGACATATTCGGCATTGAAAAGCTGCTTGGCCCGTTCGATGGCCAGGGCTTCGGCCATGTCCACGTACTCACACCCCCCGTAGTACCGTTTGTCCGGATACCCTTCGGCATATTTGTTGGTCAGCACACTGCCCTGCACGGCCATCACCGCCCGGCTGACAATATTCTCGGACGCAATCAGCTCCAGGGTGAATTTCTGGCGCTCGAGCTCCTTTTCGATAACCTGTCCCAGTTCGGGATCTGCTGTATTGATGATGTTTTGGTCCAAACCGCTGTTCCCCTTTCTACTCCTCCCAGGCTGCCTGTATCCGCTTCCGGCTGATCGATAAATTTTCTATTAGATTGTGTTTCAGCACCCGGGTCAGGAGGCTGGATGGATCGTGTCGAATTTTTCCAGGCGCAGGCTGTGGCGCCCCCCTTCAAACGGGGTCTCGAGCCAGGTCTTGACCACTGCCATGGCCAGGACATCGCCGATGACGCGCCCCCCCATCACCAGGATGTTGGCATCGTTGTGTTCACGGCTCATCCGGGCTGCAAACAGGTCGCCGCACAGGGCGGCCCGCACGTGCGGGAACCGGTTGGCCACCATGGACATCCCCAGGCCGGTGCCGCACATGAGAATACCGCGGGAAAACTCACCGCTGGAAACCGCTGCCGCCACCCGCTTGCCGAAATCAGGGTAATCCACCGAGGACTCGCTGCCCGGCCCCACATCCTCGACTGTCAACCCCTGCTCTTCGAGAAATGATTTGATTTTTTCCTTCATCTGGAAAGCAGCGTGATCACTGCCGATGACAATGCGCCTGTCCTTGTCGTTCATATGCCTTTCCCTTTAAATGATTCCGAGCCTGCATTGCTCTCAGGACCCATATATAGTCCCCGAAAGGATGAGATACAACCAGATCAAGTGTAAATAGCTGTTTTTTAATGTATAGGTTATGTTCCGATTCCGCAAGGGAAAAATAAAGACCTTGAACTACAAAGGCGGGAGATCGGAACATCAGAAGTTAAGAAGGTGAGAGGGTAAGAATGTAGTCGGTGGTCAGTAGCCTGTGGTCGGAGGACTGAGCCACAGAGGCCAGAACCACAGAGGACGGAGGGCAGCGTGTCAGAGGTCAGAACTACAGAACCTCAGAGGACAGAACCACAGAACATCAGAAGGTAAGAGGGTAAGAACGTGGTCAGTAGTCTGTGGTCGGAGTTCAAGGCCTAATCCTGCAACCTGATGTTACGGAGGCAGGGAATAAAGAGGGTTTTAATAATTCTTTGTGTGCTTTGTGTCTTTGTTTACCCAATGAAATTCATGGTAATGAGGAGCGGAGCGGATTTCACAATGGTGGTGAAAAAAGGTCAGAGGACGGAGGACATTCCAAATTCCCCATTCCACATTTAATCTGCCTGGAACTTCTTGAAAATCAGCGTGGCGTTGGTACCGCCAAATCCAAAAGAGTTGGACATGGCATAGGTGATCTCTTTTTCCCGGGCCTTGTTGGGGACGTAATCGAGATCGCATTCTTCATCCGGGGTTTCATAGTTGATGGTCGGTGGGATAATGCCGTGGTGAATGGAAAGTGCGCTGAACACGCCTTCGACGCCGCCGGCGCCGCCCAAAAGATGCCCGGTCATGGATTTCGTGGAACTGACACACAATTTGTATGCGTGTTCCTTGAAAACCGTTTTGATGGCCCGGGTTTCGTACAGGTCGTTCAGGGGGGTGGAGGTGCCGTGGGCATTGATGTAATCCACGGACGCGTAAGTGATGCCAGCATCCTCGATGGCAGCCTGCATACACCGCACAGCGCCGTCACCGTCCGGCGCGGGCGAAGTCATGTGGTAGCCGTCGCCGCTCATGCCGTACCCGCTCACTTCGGCATAGATGGTGGCGCCCCTTGCGAGCGCCGCCTCCATGGTTTCCAGAATCATGATGCCGCACCCTTCGCCGATGATGAAGCCGTCCCGATCGGCATCAAAGGGGCGGGACGCCTTTTCCGGCTCGTCGTTGCGGGTGGAGAGCGCCTTCATGGCATTGAACCCGGCAATGGCTGTCTCGGTGATAGTCGATTCCACGCCGCCGGCGATCATGGCGTCCGCCTTCCCCCGGCGGATCAGGTCACAGGCGTCGCCGATGGCATGGCTTCCCGCGGCGCAGGCCGTGGCCATGGATGCATTGGGTCCCTTGGCGCCGAAGTGGATGGAAATCATCCCCGGCGCCATGTTCCCGATCATCATGGGAATGAAAAAGGGGGTGACGCGTTTCGGGCCCCGCTTGTCCACAATCCGCGTGACCTCTTCCAGGATGTGCAGGCCGCCCAGGCCGCAGCCGGTCACGACCCCCACCCGGGTGCCGTTGGATTCGTCGATAATCAGGCCGGAATCCGCAAGCGCCATGCGCGTGGCTGCAATGGCATAGGCAATAAAGTTCGACGTCCGTCTGGCTTCCTTCTTGGGAAGATGATCAGCCGGATCAAACCCCTTGACCTCGGCAGCAATGCGGGTCGCAAAACCAGAGGCATCGAATCTGCTTATTTCCGTAATCCCGGATTCCCCCGCACAGAGCGCCTGCCAGGTAGCATCCACGCCGATACCCAGCGGCGTTACCAGCCCCACACCGGTTATGACAACGCGTCTATCCAATGGCCCTCCCTTTCACTAAAAACACTTAATGCTTAAACACCACCAGCGGGGTTATTGTTTGGCAACATATTCCATGGCGTCCTTGACGGACTCCATTTTTTCTGCATCCTCGTCAGAAATGTCGATGTCGAACTCCTCTTCCATGGTCATGATCAGTTCCACCAGGTCCAGGGAATCCGCCCCCAGGTCGTCCACGAACGACGCCTCGGGAACCACTTCACTCAAATCAACACTCAGTTTTTCTGCAATGATTTTCTTTACCTTATCTTCGATAGACATGAATCCTTCTCCTTTGAAATTGTTTGTTTTTTTAATCATCAACCCGGGTTAACCGGTGTTGAATACCAAAAAATCGATTTGATCCTCTGTAACATAGGATCAAATAATGTCTAAATCATACCACCGGATATGTGTATTACCTGCCCGGTGATGTAGGCTGCCTTGTCCGAAGCCAGAAACTCCGTGAGCCCGGCAATCTCTTCCGGCGCGCCGGCCCGGCCCAGGGGGATCATGGCCAGCATGGCTTCCTTGGCCTTCTCGGGCAGTCCGGCTGTCATGTCGGTCTCCACAAAACCAGGAGCTACGGCATTCGCGGTGATGTTCCGCGATGCCAGTTCCTTGGCCACCGACTTGGTCAGGCCGATGATGCCCGCCTTGGAAGCGGCATAGTTGGCCTGGCCCGGGTTGCCCGTGGTGCCCACCACCGAGGTGATGTTGACGATCCGGCCGTAGCGCTGTTTCATCATGGGCCGGGTAACCGCCTTGATGCAGTTGAACGCGCCCTTCAGGTTGGTCTGGATCACATCGTCCCAGTCCTGCTCCTTCATCATCACCACCAGGCCGTCCCGGGTGATGCCGGCATTGTTCACCAGTACGTGCACACCGCCGTGCTCGCGCACGATTGTCTTCACAAACCCGCCCACCTGCTCGGTCGAGGCCACATCCACCTGCTCGAAACTGGCCGTGCCGCCGGCCGCTTCAATCAGCCGGGCGGTTTCCCTGGCCGCGGTGTCGGCGGCATTGTAGTTGAAACAGACGTGGGTATCAGGCCCGGCAAAAGCCAGGCAGATGGCGCGCCCCAGACCCCGGGAACCACCGGTCACCATAACAATACGTTTTTCCGGGTTGCTCATGACTGCCTCTCGAACAGAATGTCCGCCACCACGTCCATGTCGTTGATAAGGCCCTTGGGGCCGCGCGCCAGTTGGTCAAAGGCCATGGATGCG
The DNA here is from genome assembly GCA_029940035.1 of Desulfobacterales bacterium. GTDB lineage: Bacteria > Desulfobacterota > Desulfobacteria > Desulfobacterales > B30-G6 > JAJDNW01. The sequence goes on along the minus strand of JAOZRT010000014.1, from coordinate 2,146 downwards.
AACAGGTCGTCCACCCTGCCCTTTTCGAGTTTATCGGTCCCCTGCAGAACCGTGGGAATCGCCGCGACCGTGAGCCGGGCAACTTCAGCCGCAAATATCCGGGACATGGCCATGAGTTTGTCAGCTTCCCGGTCGCCGCCCTTTTTCGATGCGTCTGCCTTGCGGGCCAGGCTGGCGCCGATTTCCACATGGGCCATGAGGTCCGCCAGCTGAAACATGACGTGCTGGCTGCGGGTCAACCGGTTTTCGTGAGCTACGTCGATGAGCTGGTTCAACGCGTTGGCAGAGAGGCCCAACATGCCGCCGCCCACCTCGACACCGGCCCCCTCCAGGGCTTGCATCTCCTGACCCATGGCGCTGTAAAATTCACCTTTGGTCTTGCGGGTTTTCTTCCAGCGGAAGGTGCTGATGATGCTCTGCTGTATTTCGCTGGTGCCCTCGTAGATGCAGGTAATTTTGACATCCCGTTTGATTTTTTCCACTTCAAATTCAGATATGTAACCGTAGCCGCCCAGGGCCTGAATAGCGTCGTCGGCCGCCCGGTTGGCAGCTTCACTGGCAAACAGCTTGGCAATGGAGCCCTCCACCTGGAGGTCCTTGCCCCCTGCGTCCAGCAGGACAGCAATCTCTTCCATGAAGGCGGTGGCTGCTTCCAGGCGCACGGCATGGGGTACCACCAGCTTGTGGGTGTAACCCTGTTTTTCCGACAGGGGTGCGCCGAACTGAATGCGTTCCCTGGCATACTGGATGACAATGTCCAGAGCCGCATCAGCCGCCCCCAGGGCCATGGCTGCCACCATCACGCGCGTGTAGCCAAACACCTTGTTGGCCTGCTTCATGCCCTGCCCGGGGATGCCGCCGATCAGGTTCTCTTTGGGGACAAACACGTCCCTGAAGGTGAGTGGGGAGGTGTTGGAAGCGCGGATGCCGTGCTTTCCCTCGCCCTTGCCCTGGTCAAAGCCCTCAGTGCCCTTTTCCACCACGAAAAAGGCCGGGCCTTCGGGTGTTTTGGCCAGAACGGTGACAAAATCAGCATACCCGCCCGTGGAAATGAACTGTTTGCTGCCGTTGATGACATAGCCCGTGACGTCACCATCGTCGCCCTTAACAGGGTCGGCCTTGGTGGCCAGGGCTGCCAGGTTGCTCCCGGCGCCAGCCTCGGTGACCGCATAGGCCACCAGGGATTGCCCTTCAACAATGGCGCTCAGCCAACGCTCTTTCTGTTCATTGGTGCCCCCCACGATGAGGGGGTCTGCCCCCAGGTGGATGGCGAAAAAGGCCGTGCCGACCCCCAGGCAGATCCGGGCCATTGCGCGGGTGACTTCGCAGCAGTCTCTGGCCCCGCCGCCCATGCCGCCGTACTCCTCGGGGATGAAGAGCAGCTGCAGCCCGATTTCGGGCCCCATCATTTCACGGATGATCTCTTCGGGAAACAGTTCCTTCCTGTCCAACTCGAGAATCGTCTCCCGGGTGAGGAGCTTCTTTCTCAACTGCGTCACCATGTCGATGACCATCTGTCGCGATTCAAGGTCCAGACCGTACAGGTTCATTTCCACACCATTTTGATCTGCTTCCATGGTTGTTATCTTTACTCCCGAGCGTTACCCTTCTAAACCGTTTTAAGTTCAATCAGCAGCCCAATCCGACCTTTCCCGAAGGGTAAATAACGTGGGAAAAAAAGCTTTCTCTTCCAAATTGGCGCTCATAGAAGATCGGGGATAAAATGTATTTTTATGAGTATGGTTACAGGAACCCATCATTGACCATTCTTTGCCACGTTATTTATGAAAGGTTGGGTTTATTCGTCGGTTTCGATAACCGTGCGCCCTTTGTAGGAACCGCAGTTCGGGCATGCATGGTGAGGCAGAACCGCTTCCCCGCACTGGGGGCAGGTTGTCGGGTTGGGTACCGCAACCTTCTGGTGGGTGCGCCGCATATCCCTTTTTGATTTAGATGTTTTTCGCTTTGGTACAGGCATGTTTTTTCTCCTAACTATCTATTTATATTGTAATATTCTATTTTGCTTTTGCTAAAATAGTGAGCTTTCTAGTAATTGAAATCATTTGAATTGTCAAGGAATTTAAGACCTGATCTTCATTTTGTCCAGTTGTACTCCGTGACCTTATGTGGTATGGAGGTCCTCCGA